>CBDTUD010000043.1:0-23390 GCA_965363545.1 uncultured Flavobacteriaceae bacterium
GAGAAATGCATATTCCTGCTTTAGAATCTACCACGGATGAATTGTTAGAAACGATTTCCGATTTTAATGAGAACAGTAAGCTAGATATTCCTAAAGAAACAATTCTTAAACTGAAAATATTATTAAAAGAGGCTGATTTGGTAAAATTTGCAAAATCAAAACCTCTATCCAATGAAATTCAATTGCATCGAAATGAAGCAGAGCATATTATTGATAATTTGCATCCAAAAATTGTAGAAAAAAATACCGAAGAAGAAAATGGGAAATAATATGGAATTTACAAATCCCGGTTTTTTATGGTTGCTTTTAGTGATTCCACTTTTAGCAATCTGGTACTTTCTTATTCGAAAAAAAGACAATGCCACCTTGACCATTTCGAGTACAAAAGGTTTGGCGCATCAAAATATATGGGCAAAATTAAAACCATTTCTATATATTTTACGATTGGCTGCGATAGCTTTGCTTATTATTGCTTTAGCTAGACCACGAGAAGTCGAAGTAAGTAAAAAATCAAAAACCAGTCGTGGTATTGATATCGTAATGGCGATTGATGTTTCGGCGAGTATGTTGGCAAAAGATTTGAAACCAAATCGTTTAGAAGCCTTAAAAGATGTGGCAATAAAATTTGTAAATCAGCGTCCGAATGATCGTATCGGAATTGTAGTTTACGCCGGTGAAAGTTTTACACAAACACCAATTACCAGCGATAAAAGTATTGTAGTAAATACCATCAATAAAATAAAATGGGGTCAGATTGATGATGGAACTGCCATTGGCATGGGATTGGGATCTGCGGTAAATCGATTAAAAGATTCGAAGGCAAAAAGCAAAGTGATTATTTTGCTAACCGATGGTGTAAATAACTCTGGTTTTGTTGATCCGAAAACGGCAACTCAATTGGCTAAAGAATTAAACATCAAGGTGTATACTATTGGTTTGGGAACAAACGGAACAGCATTATTTCCGGTAGCGAAAGATTTAAACGGACAATTGATTTTCAGAAATGCTCCGGTTGAAATTGACGAGAATTTACTCCGCTTTATAGCGAAAGAAACCGATGGAAAATATTTTCGGGCAACTGACAATGAAAAATTAGAATCGATTTATAATGAAATTAATAAACTAGAAAAAACAGAAGTAGAAGAGTTTAAATACTATAATTACCAAGAAAATTATCGACAATTAGTTCTTTTAGCAGGGTTTTTAATCTTGTTAGAAATGTTGTTGAAATTTACAGTGTATAGAAGTTTTATATAAGCATGTATCAAATAGAAGAACCAAAATATTTCACCTATTTTATTTTCATCGCAATTTTGCTGGTGTTATATCTGCTTGTGGCTTTTTGGAAAAGAAAAAAACAAAAAGAATTTGCTGACCTTCCATTGCTAGATAAATTAAGTCCGGAAAGTTCAAAATTCAAACCAGTTTTAAAAATTGTTATAGTTGCTTTGGGATTGTCTTTTTTAATATTTGCTTTGGTAAATCCTAAAATGGGTACACAGCTTAAAACTATTAAAAGACAAGGTGTCGATATCGTTTTTGCATTAGATGTTTCAAAAAGTATGTTGGCAGAAGATATTGCTCCCAATCGGTTGGAAAAATCAAAGCAAATTATTTCTAAAATTGTCGATAAATTGGGAAGTGACCGTGTAGGAATTATAATTTATGCAGGTAGTTCTTTTCCGTTATTACCAATTACAACCGATCATGCCGCAGCTAAAATGTTTTTACAAAATGCAGATCCTGATATGGTTTCATCGCAAGGAACTGCTATTAATGAAGCTTTAAAATTGGCTAAAACATTCTTTGATGATGATACGCAAACCAATAGGTTTTTGTTTGTGATTTCCGATGGAGAAGACCATGAAAAAGGATCTGAAAAAATGGCAGAAGATATTTTGCAAGAAGGAATTAGAACCTATACCATTGGAGTTGGAACCAATAAAGGAGGTCCGATACCGATAAAAAATAATAATAACACTTTAATTGGTTATAAAAAAGACAATAAAGAAGAGGTGGTTATCACAAAGCTATCCGTTGAAACGTTAAAAGAAATTGCAAAAAGCGGAGAAGGAGAATATATTTATGGAAATAACACGGATAAAACAGTTGATTTTATCGAAGAATTATTGCTTAAGGCAGATAAGAAAGAATTTGAAACAAAACAATATTCTGATTATAAAGATCAGTTTCAATGGTTTATTGCCATTGCCTTGCTCTTTTTAATTTTCGATGTGTTTTTGCTGAATAAGAAAACAAAGTGGGTACAAAAACTGAATTTGTTTAATGAAAAATAATATGAGGAATTTTATTTATATCGCGGTAATCTTATTTTCCAGCATCGGTTTTTCTCAAGAAAAGAAAGATGAAAAGGAAATGAAAGTGAAACTAGCTCAAAAGCAAGTTTTACGAGAAGGAAACGATTTATATAAAGAGAAAAAATTTGACGAAGCTGAAGTAAGATATAAAAAAGCCTTAGAAGAAAACCCATCTTATGAAAAGGCAAATTTTAATTTGGCAAATGCCATGTACCGACAAAAAAGATTTAAAGAAGCGTTGCCAGGGTATGAATTGGTTGCAAAAGTGTCTAAAGATAACAACACAAAAGCCCAAGCTTTTCATAATATGGGTAATGTTTTTTTGAATGAAAAGCAATTAGATAAAGCAATTGCAGCTTATAAAAATGCTCTAAGAATCAATCCTAAAGATGAGGAAACACGATATAATTTGGCCTTAGCGCAAAAAATGTTGGAAGATCAGAAAAACAGCGAAAATAAAGATCAAAAAGACGATAAGAATAAGGATAAGCAAGACGAAAAGAAAGATCAAGACAAAGATAAAAAAGACCAAGATCAAGACGAGGGAGACGGAAAAGATAAAGACAAAGATCAAGATAAGGGAGATCAAAAAGACGATAAAAAGGATCAGGAAAATGGAGGAAAAGATGATAAAAAAGATCAAGAACAGCAAAAACCGCAACCAAATCAATTAAGCGATCAACAAATTCAGCAGCTTTTAGAAGCGATGAATAACGAAGAAAATAAAACGCAACAAAAAGTTAATGCTAAAAAAGCACTTGGAAGAAAAGTAAATCAAGAAAAAGATTGGTAATTTGAATGCCCGAAGACTAATGAAAAGCAAGAATTTATATTTCCTATTATTTTTATTCGCCATACAATCTGTATTGGCGCAGGTTACCTTTAAAACGGCTGTGAGTAAAAGTCAATTAGGGTTGAATGAACGTTTGCGAATTGAGTTTTCTATTGATAAACAAGGAGCCGATGATTTTACACCACCTGATTTTAGCAGTTTTAAAGTACTTGCTGGCCCGAGTCAATCGTCAAGTTTCTCTTCTATAAACGGTAAATCTTCTTATAAATTAACCTATTCGTATATTATTCAGCCAACAACAAAAGGAACTTTTAGTATTCCTTCAGCGAGTATTACGTATGATGGGCAAACGATTTCATCGAATACGGTGCGAATTACGGTTACTGATGCCATTGATATTCCTAAAGATCCAGATGATCCGAGGTATGTCGCCTCGCAAAATATTCATTTAATTGCCGAAGTTTCTAATATGAATCCTTATGTTGGGGAGAGCATTTCGGTTGTTTATAAATTATTTGTAAATACTGCAAAAGTAAATGTTCAGAACACACGTGAAGTAGAATCTCCTGCTTTTAATGGTTTTTGGAAACAGAATATTGATGTGAATAACTTGGTTGCCGAAAACGGAACTTATGATGGAGAGCCACATCGTTTTGTGGTTGTGAAAAAAGTAGTTTTAATTCCGAATGCTGCCGGAAATCTAACCATTGATCCCATGGAAATGGAAGTTACAGCGGGAGTACCAATGGGTAGAAGAGATTTTTTTGGAAACATGTTGATGAATGACCTCAATTTTACCGCCACTTCAGGTAAAAGAACCATTCAGGTTCGAGAGTTGCCTTATGAAAATAAACCAGCCAATTTTAACGGTGCAGTTGGTAATTATGACTTTAAAGTTTCTGCAAGTAAAACGGAGTTAAATGCGAATGAATCTGCTCGTATTTTGGTAGAGGTTTCTGGTGAAGGAAATTTAAAATTGGTGACACTTCCTAAAATTGAAACTCCAAAAGGTTTAGAAATGTACGAACCTGAACATAAAGAAGAAATCATCACCTCTTTAAGTGGTTTAAAAGGAAAGGTGTACGATCAATATGCTGTTGTTCCCCAGTTTAGAGGTAAGTTTAAAATTCCTGAGGTTTCTTTTTCTTATTTTAATCCAGATGATGAAAAATACCATACTGTTGTTACCAACGCAATCATTTTAAATGCTTTAACAGGAAGAATTCCTTCAGAAGATACGAGTTCAGTGGTAACTAATAAACAATCTGTAATTAGCAATGAAAACGATATTCGCTTTATTCAAACCAAAGCGACTTTTGTCTCCAAAGAAAATACTTCAGATTTTTATGGTTCTAATTGGTATTATTTCCTTTTGATTTTACCTTTATTATCCATTCCGATTGGTATTTATATCGGAAAGAAAAAACGAGAAAGAGATGGCGATATTGTTGGAAATAAACGTAGAAAAGCAGATCGATTGGCTCGGAAATATCTATCACAAGCCAAAAAACAATTAGGCAAAAAAGAAGCTTTCTATATTGCATTAGAAAAAGCATTACATAATTATTTGAAGGCAAAATTACATGTAGAAACTTTTGATATTAGTAAAGAAAGAGTAGGTGAAATTTTGAAAAGCAAGTCGGTAGACGATATAACAATCAATGAATTCAAAACGGTTTTAGATAATTGTGATTATGCACGATACACGCCATCAACCAACGTGATGATGCAGCAAGAATATGAAAAAGCAAAAGATGTTATTTCTAAAATTGATAAACAGTTGTAGCTAATAAAACTAAAAAGGTCAAAGAATTTATAAAATGAAAAAAATAGTTTTCTTTTTTATTGTACTAATTACTGCAGTTGTAAACGCACAATCTGTAGATAGCTTGTTTGTGAAAGCGAACAAGTTGTACCAACAAGAAAGTTATAAAAATGCGTTAAATATTTACCAGCAATTAGATACTTTAAATGTGCAATCGGATGCCTTGTATTTTAATATGGCAAATGCATACTATAAAACAAATCAAGTTGCTCCTGCGATTTATTATTACGAAAAAGCGATAAAATTAAATCCTAATAATAGCGATTATAATTTTAATTTGCAGTTTGCCAAAAGAATGACTTTAGATAATATTGAGGTCTTGCCAAAAAGTATCGGGCAAAGATTTCGAGATTCCATTATTTTGGCATTTACCTATAATACTTGGGCAATAATTGCTGTTGTGTTGGCATTTTTATTTGCCTTATTGTTTTTACTGTATCACTTTTCTTATCGTACTGCAATAAAACGTTTTTACTTTGTTACCAGTATTTTATGTGTAATTTTTGTTACTACTTCGGTATTTTTTGCCTATAAAAATTATCACTATGTTTCTAGTTTGAGAACAGCAATTATTTATATCCAAGAAGCGGATGTTAGAAGTGCTCCATCGAAATCAGGAGAAATAAATTTTGAATTGCATGAAGGTACAAAAGTGGAAATTTTAGAATCTCTCGACAACTGGATGAAAATTAAAATCTCTGATGGTAAAGTGGGTTGGATTAATGCTGAAAATTTGAGAGAGATATAAAGGAGACAGAATTTTGTCTTTTAGTATTGAGTAATCAATAATTTACTTCTTAAAACAAACCGGTAAAATTTCTCCTTTGGCGAGACGATATTTATCGACTTCTTCGGCAGAAAGTGTTATGCTGTAGTCAATTTCGTTCACCAAAAAGCCAATATTTCGCAATCGTTCAAAATAATCTTTGCCATAGATGCGAACGTGGTCATATTGTCCGAAATGTTTTGCGCGTTCTTCAGGGGTTATAATATTAAAATCTTCATAGGTATTCTCCAATTTTAAATCTTGTGGGACTTGAAAAATTCCCATTCCACCTGGTTTTAAAACACGATATAATTCGTTCATCGCTTTTTTATCATCTTCAATATGTTCTAAAACATGATTGCAAAAAACAATATCGAAACTATTATCTTTAAAAGGTAGTGCTAAAATATCTGCTTTGATATCGACAATAGGAGAATACAAATCGGCAGTAATATAATCTATATTAGGAAGCTTTTTAAAAAGTGATAAAAAACATTGTTCCGGAGCCATATGCAGCACTTTTTTTGGTGCCGTAAAGAAATCTGTTTCATTTTTTAAATATAGCCAAAGTAAGCGATGCCTCTCTAAAGATAAGGTACTAGGTGAAAGAACATTTGGGCGTTGTTCACCGTAACCATAAGGTAAGAATTTTCGAAAACTTTTCCCATCAATTGGGTCAATATAAGTAGAACCTTTAAGCCAAGATGCTAAAACCGGTCGTGCCAAATAACTTAATTTTATTAAGTAAGGACGAGGGATGGTATTTAAAACAAATTGAAAAGCTTTCATACTGTTGTACAAATATTAAACTTTTATTCGAAATTCTTCCTCTTCATTTGAAGTAATTCCGAGTGCATCGTAAATATATTTGAAAGTTGATAATAATTCCGGTTTACCGTTCACAATGGCAACATCATGTTCAAAATGGGCACTCTGTTTTCCGTCGGCTGTCAAGATAGTCCAACCATCTTTTAAATGTTTTATGCGATGTGTACCGAGATTAATCATTGGTTCAATTGCGACAACCATACCTTCACTAAACTTTTTTCCTCTGCCTCGCTTACCGTAATTTGGCATTTCAGGATCTTCATGCATTTCTCTACCTAAACCATGACCAACCAATTCTCTTACAACACCATAACCATGTTTTTCGCAATAATTCTGGATGGCAAAACCAACATCTCCAACACGATTTCCTGATTTAAATTGACGAACACCTTCATATAGGCTTTCTTTCGTAATTTGTAATAGTTTTTTAGTTTCTTCGGCAATTTCACCGATGGCAAATGTATACGCATGATCACCATAAAAGCCATTTTTCAAAGCCCCACAATCAACAGAAATAATATCTCCTTCTTTTAATGGTTCGTTATTAGGAATTCCGTGAACAACTTGAGCGTTCGGACTCATGCAAAGGGTATTCGGAAAATCATATAATCCTAAAAATCCGGGAATTGCTCCAAGATCACGGATATGTTCTTCGGCAATTTTATCTAATTCTAAAGTCGTAACACCGGGTTTTATTACTTTGGCAACTTCTCCTAGAGTTTTAGAGACAATAAGCGCACTTTCACGCATCAGTTCAATTTCTTCTCGTGATTTTATTTGAATCATTCTTTCCTTTTTTCTTACAAGGCACAAAGATACTCTAAATTATAAAAAAATTGCTTGAAAATTAAATTCCTCTAAAACAATTTATTAATTTTATAAAAAACATAATTAGTCAATTATTTATCTGTAAAAATGTATAAATCCGTAAGTCCACAAGAAGCAGTAAAAATTATTAAATCCAATGATCGAGTTTATATTCATGCTGCAGCTGCAGCACCTCAAGCTCTTATAAATGCGATGACAGAAAGAAGTGATGAATTGCGAAATGTAGAAATCTGCCAATTGCATACTGAAGGGGCTGCGCCTTATGCCAATCCGGAATTGCGAGAAAGTTTTCATGTGAATTCTTTTTTTATCGGGCCGAATGTTCGGCATACTATTGCTGCTGGAAACGGCTCTTATACGCCTGTTTTTTTAAGTGAATTGCCTATTTTATTTAAACGAAATATTATTGATTTAGATGTTACTTTAATTCAGGTTTCACCTCCGGATAAACACGGATACTGCTCTTTGGGTGTTTCAATTGAGGCAACTTTGGCAGCCATTGAAAATGCAAATCATGTAATTGCGCAAATAAATCCTCAAATGCCTAGAACGCATGGTGATGGAATTATTCATATTTCTGAATTGGATTATTTTGTTGAGGTAGATGAACCAATTCATGAAGTTATACCGAAAAAAACATCAGAAATTGAGAATAAAATTGGTGGATATATCGCTGAAATGATTGAAGATAGAAGCACACTTCAAATGGGAATTGGCAACATTCCGAATGCCGTTTTACAGCTTTTGGGAAATCACAAAGATTTAGGCTTACATACAGAAATGTTCTCGGATGGAGTTATTGATTTAATTTTAAAAAATGTCATTAATGGAAATTATAAAGGCGTAAATCCTGGTCGAACCATGGCGACTTTTTTGATGGGAAGTCGAAAATTGTATGATTATGTCGATGACAATCCATTTATAGAAATGCGATCTACAGATTTTGTAAATGATATTGCTGTTATTCGGCGAAATCCAAAAATGGTTGCTATAAATTCTGCTATAGAAGTAGATTTATCGGGACAAGTTTGTGCTGATTCTATAGGAACTCGATTTTACTCCGGTGTAGGAGGACAAATGGATTTTATTCGTGGAGCATCTTTAAGTGAAGGTGGTAAAGCAATTATTGCATTACCTTCCACAACCAAAAAAGGAATAAGTAGAATTGTACCCTTCTTAAAAAAAGGGGCAGGAGTTGTCACTACCAGAGCTAATGTACATTATATTGTTACAGAATACGGTGTAGCCAATTTGTATGGTAAAACCATTGAAAAAAGGGTAAAAGAGCTCGTTAAAATTGCGCATCCGGACCACCGGGAAAATTTAGAAAGAGATTTTTTTGAAAATGTAAAAATGAGTTAGTTCTTTTTCAAAAAATCGAAAAACCCTTTTTTATTTTTATGCTCTTTTGGTTTTTCGGTTTTCAGCAATTGTTGGTAAATTTCGCCCCAACCTAATAAACCACCGATGTTTCTATCATCGATAAAAACATCGGCGTTTATTTTTCTACTAACTGAATTGTCGAATTTTTCTTCTGGATAGCTCTTGTTTACAGCGTAAAATTCTAGTCCATTTTTTTTACAAAATTCAACAGCTTCATCTAATCGTTTACCAAAACGATAAGTCCATAAAATAAGGCGAAATCCTTTTTTTTGAAGTTCTAATAAAGTATCAAAGGCGAAAATTTTAGCTGGTCCAATCCCAGGATAGTCATCTTCAACAATAGTACCGTCGAAATCAACAGCGATAATCAATGAATTTTTAGGTATTATTTTTCCGTTCATAACTTCAAAACTAATTTTATTTATTTTGTAACCAAATTTTTAAGTAAAGATTTTCTGGTCATTGCTTTAGGTTGTTCAATTTCTAATAATTCTAAAATTGTTGGCGCTATGTCTCCTAAAACACCATCGTGAACTTCATGCGTTTTATTCTTTTCAACTAAAATAAAAGGAACAGGATAAGTCGTATGTGCTGTATTTGGAGAACCGTCTTCGTTAATCATTTTTTCACTATTACCGTGATCGGCAATTACAATACTTGCATAACCATTTTCTAGAGCGGTAGTAACAACATTTTTTAAGCACGCATCAACAGCTTCGGCGGCTTTTATAGCAGCTGCCATTATTCCAGTATGACCAACCATATCAGTATTCGCAAAATTCAGACAAATAAAATCCGCTTCTTTTTTCTTTAATTCAGGAACGATTGCGTTTTCAATATCTTTAGCACTCATTTCCGGCTGTAAATCGTAAGTAGCTACTTTTGGTGACGGACATAATAATCTTTTTTCTCCTTCAAATTCTTTTTCTCTACCACCGGAAAAGAAAAAAGTTACGTGTGGATATTTTTCTGTTTCGGCAATTCGAATTTGTTTTTTATGGTTCTTTTCTAAAACTTCCCCTAAAGTTTCGGTTAAATTATCTTTTGGATAAATAACAGCAATATTTTTATACGTTCTATCGTAATTCGTCATAGTAACATAATGCAAAGGCAAGGTGTGCATGCCAAATTCAGGATGTTCCTCTTGTGTTAAAACACGGGTTAATTGTCGACCACGGTCTGTTCTAAAATTAAAAAATATGATAACATCATTAGCTTCAATATTACCTACAGGATTTTCTTTTTCATCTACCAAAACAATTGGTTGGATAAACTCATCCGTTACATCGTTATCATAACTTTTTTGAACAGTTGCAGCGGCATCATGAGTTTTTTCACCAACGCCATTTACCATTGCATCATAAGATAATTTTACTCGCTCCCAACGTTGGTCTCTATCCATGGCAAAATATCTTCCACAAACAGTAGCTAATTTACCCGTTGTAGTTTTCATGTAATTTACGATATCGCTAACAAAACCTTTACCAGATTTCGGATCAACATCGCGGCCATCGGTAAAAGCATGTACAAAAACATTTTTCAAACCATAATTGTCTGCCGCTTTTAACAATCCTTTCAAATGATCGATATGTGAATGAACACCTCCATCAGAAAGTAATCCTAAAAAATGAACCTTTTTACCAGTTTTTTTGGCATAAGCAAATGCGTCAACGAGCACTTTTTCCTCTGCGAGAGAGCCATCAGCAACAGCATTATTAATTTTCACAAAATCTTGATAAACGATTCTTCCGGCACCCAGATTCATGTGTCCTACTTCTGAATTTCCCATTTGACCTTCCGGCAAACCAACGTTCAAACCATCGGTACGAAGTGTTGCGTTGGAATAGTTTTGCATTAATGAATCAAAAAATGGTGTTTTTGCTTGCCAAATGGCAGATACTGCTGGATCTTGGGTAACTCCCCAACCGTCTAATATAATTAAAATAGTTTTTTGTGACATGGTTTAAATTGACTTAAAAATTTGAAATGCAAAGATAAGGAACATAGCCAATTTACCCCTCTATTTTAGCTAAAATAACAATAATTTAAGAGATTGTTCTATTTTTAACAGCTTGCTTAAATGTGTGAAAAGAGAAATGAAATTCTTTTTTATTGGGGTACAATTCTAACAATTCCTTTGTGTTCAATCGCAACATAAATATAACCATCTGGTGCTTGACGAACATTTCGAACACGACCGATATTTTCTAGTAATTTTTCTTCCTTAATAACTTTATTTCCTTGTAAAACACATCGATCTAGATATTGAAATTTTAAAGAACCAACTAATAAATTTCCTTTCCATTCGGGATATTTATCACTTGTGACAAAGGCCATTCCGCTTGGCGCAATTGAAGGAACCCAATAGTGAATAGGCTGCTCCATTCCAGGAAGCGCGGTATCATCGGTAATTTTGGTGCCGTTGTAATTAATACCATAGGTAATTTTTGGCCAACCATAATTTTTTTCTGGTTCGATGATATTAATCTCATCACCTCCTTGCGGACCATGTTCATGAACCCAAATTTTTCCGGTAATTGGATTTAAAGCCATGCCTTGAGGATTTCTATGGCCGTACGAATAAATAGCCTTTTTTGCTCCGTTTGTAGTGTAAAACGGATTATCAGTCGGAATGCTTCCGTCGTCGTTAATTCGGTAAATTTTTCCGCCATCTAAAGTAATATCTTGCGGATTCACATCGCGATTAAACCTGTCGCCAATAGAGAAAAACAAATACCCATTAGTATCAAATTCTAATCGAGAGCCAAAATGATTTGGACTTTCGGTATTTGGGCTTGCTTTGTACAATAGTTCTTTATTTACCAATTTATTGTTAGATAATTTTGCGCGCATTATAGCCGTATTTCCTCCTTTTTCTTCGCCACCTACCCATGTGGAATAAGAAAAATAAATCCAACCATTTTTTGCATAATTAGGGTGTAATTCTATATCTAATAAACCTCCTTGTCCTTTAAATTGAATTTCCGGTAAATCACCAATCAAAGTCTTTTTTCCATTTTTAAAATGAATTAATTCTCCTTTTTGTTCACTTATGAGCATGGAGCCATCTGGTAAAAATGCCATACCCCAAGGCACACTTAAATTTTCAACAACAGTTTCAATCTTGTAATTTATTGAAGCATCCGGATATATCGTTTGAACTATATCTTTATTTGGATTTTCTTTACAGGAAATACATACTATTGCAAAACACGCTAAAAGAAGGGATTTTATTTTCATGACTTGTTATTTTTCCAAGCTTAAAAATACGAAATTTTAAAGAGAATATTTTAAGTTTATTCCGGTGTAATAATTTCTTGGTTCTCCCGGATAATAATATCTTGGTAAATTATTTCCGAAACTTGTCGCATTAATCAAAAGCATGGATGCATATTTTTCGTTGAACAGATTGTTTATTCCAAGAAAAAGATCAAATTCGAATTTTTTCAAAAAAACGGTTCTATAACCAATTTTTGTATGCACCAATTGATACTTGTCAGAATAAACTGAATTATCGTCGTGCATTGGGATTTCACCAACGAAATTATAAGTTAAGAATGCGTACAGACCCAAATTAGAATCAAAATTTAATTGGGAATTAATGGTTAATTTTGGTACTCCCGATACTTGATTACCCGAAAAATCCTGTTCGAGTTCAACAAAATCTTTAAACTTAAAATCGTTAAAAGTTAGTGAATTATTGAAATAGAGCTTATTTTTTATTGTACTAAGAATGGTATAATTAAGTGCAATTTCTAAGCCATTATAGCTTGTTTCTCCTGCATTTACACCTATAAATTCGTCTTCATTAGTTCTTCTTGCTACCAATAAATTTTTAACCTGCATGTGATATATAGCAATGTCGTAAAAAAGTCTGTTTGTCATTAAGTTTCCTCTACTGCCAATTTCATAATTCCAGCCACTTTCAGGTTTTATATCGGTGTTAATCAAACCATTTGGTAACAATGTTTCTTGGAGTGTTGGAGGAGAAAAGCCATGACTTATATTGCTGTAAAACATGCTATTCGAATTTATTTCATAGGTCAAACCAAATTTTGGAGAAAGAAAGCTAGCAAAATTATAATCTCCCGAAAAACTAGATTCTTCTGCATTGAAATTATCATGCAATTCATAAGATGTTTGATTGAAATTGAGTCCGAAAGTCAAAGCTAGTTGATTTGAAATTCGGTATTCCGAATCGAAAAACATATTGAAATACTTTCGATTTTCTTTAAAATCACTCCGTAATTCCCCCTGAACACTTCCAGTTTCAGTAGGATATTCTTGGTATAAATTTTCATAAGTTTGATAGGAATTCCAGTCGCTAAAAAGTTCTGTTCCCAGAGTCCATTTTAGGCGGTTTTGAAAAAGTTTTATTTCCGATGCAAATCGAGTTCTAATTCCGATAGCATTTGTTTTTTCTTGCAGAATATTAAATGGCCTTGGTTCATAAGAATCTAAAAAAGAAGAAAATACGCTGGTATATTGCGTGGATTTGTTATTGAAATCATGCTGCCATGCAAATCCGAATAAACCTCTTTTATAGTCTTCATAACCTTTGGCACTTTTCCAATTACTAGCTGCTTCTTCCGGATTGTTTTTATAAGTTTCTTCGTTAACAGAACTAGGAATAAAAGCTTTTAGATTGATATAATTTCCTAAAATGGAAATTTTGTCTTTTTCTCCTAAAAAGTGATTTGTTGCAATTGAAAAAATAGATTTTTGCACAGAATTATTTTCACGATAGCCATCACTTTGCGTGTTGGAATACAAGAGGTTTGCCGAATTGTTTTGATTTCCTAACGTTGCTTGCAAGGTTAATTTTTGTAAACCGAAAGAACCAAATGTATAGCCACTTTTAATATTATTTTGCCCTAATATACCTTTATCTGGAATCAAATGAATGGAGCCTCCAAGTCCGGCACCGTATTTACTCGAAGAAGGTCCCTTAATTATTTCGATTCTTCCAAGTGCATTGATCTCTATATCTTCAATAGTTGATTCTCCAGATCCATTAGTTAGTGGAATTTCTTGATAATAGGCACGAATTTTACTCGTACCATATACCGATCTTGAGCCAATTCCACGAATAGTAATTTTATTGGTCGTAAGTGTTCCGCTTTGCATAAAGACTCCCGGGGAAGAGTTTAAAATAGGGGCAATGTTTACGGTATTATTTTGCTGGATTTCTTTTACTGGAATTATAGTTATTCCGCCATCAAAACCTTTTAATTTCGATTGAAAATTACTCGATGTGATGATAACTTCCTCTAAATTTTCAGGTAATCTAGTAAGGGAAATCAAATTGAATTTACCGGAATCTATAAAAAGAATGATTGAGGTAAAACCTTCTTTTGAAAAGGTATACTTACCAGAATTAAGAATAGTGAACTTGCCTTGCTCATCAGAAAAGACGTTAAAAGTATCCTTATCTTGACTAATTAAAACTCCGGCAACAGGTTGAGAACTTTCTGAATTGATAACTTTTCCTTCTCCGTATTGACTTAATAACTGGCTCGGTATGAGTAGTAGAATGAAAAAAATTCTGAAAAATGACCATGTCATTATTATCTTATATTTTAAATGGTTTACGGGTTATTTTATCAATCCGTTTTTAATTTTAGAGGTGCCTTTGGTAACATCATAAACAAAACCATTTATTACAGCATAAATAACTTTATTATTTTTGCTCAAAGTAAAATTTGGGTTACTTCCCAAAGCAAGTGGAGGTTTCGGAATATTTTTCTTTGTAATTTGAATATCCCGCACTTTTACAATATTCACAGGATATTTTGTGAAAATAATGTTTTCAGGTACTGAATCGAGAGCCACTGATGTATACCCTTGTTGCATCAAATCTTCAAAATTTAATTTTTCTAAATCTTCATAATCTTTTATTATTTTTGGATAAGTTTCGCCAGCTTTAAAAGTTAAACCTTTTGCATCCAATGTGTTATAGCCGTAATAGGTCGATAAATCACCAATTTCACTTATTTGTCCCATATAATAAAAATCGGAGTGGTCTTTGTTTTCTCTTTCGTTGTGATTAATACCTAAATCGACCAAATAATTTTTCCCTAAAAAGGAAAAAGTTAGATCAGAAATTTTTAAATCGAAGAGTTTTCGGTCATTTTGCGGAATTTTTTCATAACCATTGATAGAAGTATTTTTAAAAGTTCCGGTAGAAATAGATTGTATTGCAGCTAAAATAGAAACATAATTAAGCTTGCGGATAAACTGTTTTTCATCATCATTTTGATAGCCTCCAGATTCAATAAGAATAGTGCTTGTTCCCCATTTTTGAATGTTGTCACCAAAAGCTCTCGGTTCAAAATCATCGTTATATCTTCCCACTTGTCCTGGGGCATATTTTTGAATGATCGCATTCATTTCAACAATTATTTTCATGGCATTTCCGCGAACGAGATTGATGCTTTTTTCATAATTATAAGCAGGAGCCAAATACGAAATAGTGGCGGGTTTATCCGTTCTTTCCGCATTGTAATAGGTACTTTGATCGTGTAAATTAAATCCAAAATCGGCGCTAAGGCTATCACGTGCGGCTTTTAAAATTCGTGATTCAGGCGATTGCAATCGAAGAGCATCGCGGTTAATATCAATTCCGATGGCATTTCTTCGGGTAAAAACTTGGGCACCATCTGGGTTTAGCATCGGTATAAAATGTAGGGTAATATTTTTAAGGATGTCTTGATTCTCTTTCAGATAATTAAAAATGTCAAATAAAGCCATGGTTGCTGTTGATTCATCACCATGCATTTGAGACCATAGAAGCACATTGGTTTTTCCTTCGCCAATACTTATCATTGAAATAGAACGACCTTCAATAGATTGACCCAAAACTTTTACGGTAAAATCTTTATTGGTTTTTAATTTTTCAATAAGCGGTTGAATATCGTCGTGTTTAAAGCGTCTTTTATCTAGAGTTGCTTCTTTGTATGTATCGTAATTTGCAAATAAGACATCACTAACATTTATTTGCTGAGCAAACGAAATGATTGGAAATAATAAAAGTAGTAGTAAATTTTTCATCAATTATTTTATTTCTGGAACCGGTTTCCAATTATATTTTAAGGTTTCTTGTCGGATTGTTGTAATAAATTCTTTTCCAGGATCGGTTTTTTGCGTCCGATATTCGGCATCTTTTTCGAGCCATAATTCCGTTCCATCAAAATTCGGATATTCAAAATGTCCGATAACATATTCAATATCAGGATATTTCTTTTTGAGATATTTTATCAATTTGATATTCGCTTTAAGTTGTGCGTTTGTAAGTGGCGTATTTTCAGTGCCTCCAACATTTTCAATACCAATAGCACTATGATTTAAACCAATTACGTGGCGTGCCATAAAAGTTTCCGGGAGTAGCCGATAAATCGTTCCATCTTGATCTACTAAAAATTGGGAGGAAACATTTAGGGCGCTTGCATTTTTTAAATCAGGCCTCCAACTTGGTAATTTGGAGTTGTAAAATGCATCGAATGATTTTTCTAATGTAGGAATGGCTGTCCAATGAACAACTACCATTTTAGGCGATATGGTTGGCTTATCTTGAATTAAACCATAATGCTCATTTAAATATTCCAAGGTTAAATCGGCTCTTTCTTGGTCGAAAATTATCGGCTTATCTACTATTTTTACAGAACTACAAGAGGTAAATGTCAGCCAAAGTGCTGAAAACAGAAGTATTGTTTTTTTCATAGATTAAAAACTTTGGATATAGAAAAATAGAATAGCGAAAATAATGAAAAAAAGTAAGGCTAATAAAAGAGAACTTCTCTTTTCTTTTTTTACTTTTTCTCTTATAGCTTGAAGTTGTTCGGGAGTCGCTTTTTTTAACTTTGAATTTGCTTTATAAATCTTATGATCAGAGTTGTTCGTTTTATCAAAATAACTTCGTTTTTGACTTTTTAATTTCCGATTATTTTTAAGGGAGGTTATCATCCCTTGTGCTGAACCACCAAAGCTCATAAATTTTTATTTTTTAATTAGGTGAACCTGTGTAACCATTATTTTTTATAGCTTCCTTTATCTCTTCTATTCTATGTGGTCCGCTAGGATGTGAACTATTGAATTCAGGCACTTGTTGCCCGCCAGATGCTTCATCTAAAATGTGCATTACCTCAATAAACTGGTATGGATTATAACCCGCATCAATCATATATTTTACGCCTAAATTATCACTTTCTAACTCATCTTGTCGACCGTATTTCATATTGACAGAATTAGCAACAACGGCTGCGACTTGGCCTGCGCCCATATCTGCTCCCGCAGTTACACCAGTTATTATTCCTTTCGTTAAATCTTGTTTTGCCATTCTTTCGGCTGAATGTCGACCGACAACATGACCGATTTCATGACCCAAAACTCCGGCAAGCTGATCTTCATTTTGCAATCGTTTGTATAAGCCATAGGTTATAAAAACTTGGCCACCCGGCAATGCAAAGGCATTTACTGTTTCTGGATCGCGTAAAAGATGAAATTCATAGCGATAAGGTGTTAGGTTAGCGATACTTTTTGCTACTAACTTTTGACCAACAGCTCTCACTTTATTCTGAACATCTTGATCTGGGTGTAAACCACCATATTGGTTAGCCATCTCTGGTGCACTTTGCAATCCGATGGCAATTTCTTGATCTGTAGTAATGGCGATATGTTGTTTTTTTCCAGTATATTCATTCACTTCCGTTCGTGAACAGTACTTAAAATAAGAGAATAAAATAATTGCAGCACCTATAAGTAATCTTATTTTTAAATTTCCGCCTCTTCTCATGGGTTATAGTTTTTATTTCGTAAAATATGGTTACTAAAGTTACAAAAAAATCAATTTGGCGATTGTTTTGTTATATATTATTTAAGAATCTCAAATATAGAAAAAATACTAACTTTACGTGAATTGAATTTTATGAAAAAACAAGTTCCGACAAATAAGGTTTTAGAAAAGCTTCCAAAACATCTCATGAGTTTTGTTTTGAAGCAGCCCTATGATGATTATACCTTTAAAAATCATGCGGTTTGGCGTTATGTCATGCGAAAAAATAGTGCTTATTTAGGTAAGTTTGCACATCAGTCTTACCTTCCGGGATTAGTAAAAACAGGAATTTCTACCGAGACTATTCCGAGAATGGAAGGAATGAACCGAATATTAAAAGATATTGGTTGGGCCGCCGTTTCCGTTGACGGATTTATTCCGCCAAATGCTTTTATGGAGTTTCAGGCGTATAATGTTTTGGTAATTGCTGCTGATATTCGTTCGATTGATCATATAGAATATACACCTGCACCTGATATTATTCACGAATCTGCCGGACATGCTCCCATTATTGCAAATCCGGAATATGCCGAGTATTTACGTCGTTTTGGAGAAATAGGTTCCAAAGCAATTTCATCGGCAAAAGATTTTGCCTTGTATGAAGCAATCCGACATTTATCTATTCTAAAAGAAGATCCAAAAACTACCAAGAATGAAATATGGGAAGCAGAAGAGCTATTGCGTACTGTTTCTGCAACCAAAGAAGAGCCAAGTGAAATGGCTAAAATAAGAAACATGCATTGGTGGACGGTAGAATACGGTTTGATAGGCGATTTGAAAAAGCCAAAAATTTATGGTGCAGGTTTGCTTTCATCCATAGGGGAGAGCAAATGGTGCATGAGTTCTAAGGTTAAAAAATTACCATATACCTTAGATGCCAGCAATGTTGAATTTGATATTACAAAACCGCAACCGCAACTATTTGTAACTCCAGATTTTGCCCATCTTAGCTTTGTGTTAGAAGAATTTGCCAATAAAATGGCGCTTCGAAAAGGAGGTTTGGAAGGTGTGGAAAAATTAATAAATTCTCAAGATTTAGGCACTATTGAATTGAGTACGGGAATTCAAATTTCTGGGAAATTCACCGAAGTATTAGCAGATGAAAATAGGCGACCGGTTTACATAAAAACAACAGGCCCAACTGCTTTGGCCTATAAAAACAAAGAGTTAATTGGTCACGATAAAGAATATCATCAAGATGGATTTGGTTCGCCGATAGGTAAATTGAAAGGAATAAATCTGGCAATTGAAGATATGTCACCAACAGATTTGGAAGTGTACGGAATTTATGAAGGCAAAAAGCCAAAATTGCAGTTTGAAGGAGGAATTGTTGTCGAAGGTGAAATTATTACCGGAAAACGAAATTTACAGGGTAAAATAATTTTAATATCTTTTAAAAACTGCACAGTTAAACGAGGAGAAAACGTATTGTTTGATCCTGCATGGGGAACTTATGATATGGCAGTTGGAGCCTCAGTTGTTTCTGCGTTTGCCGGAATAGCCGACCCAAATAGTTATGGTTTACATTTTGAGGCATCCAAAGAGAAAACGCATAAAATAGAATATACTAATACAGAAAAAGAATTGGATGTATTGTATAAAGAAGTTCGGGAAATACGAGAATCCAAAATCATAAAAATAGAAAAATTACAAGCTATTTTTAAAAATATAACTTGTAATTTTCGGAATGAATGGCTTTTGGTTTTAGAGATTTATGAAGTTTTGAAACCATATAAAAATGAAACCTTGACCAATATAGTGTATGACTATTTGTTAGAACTATCTAAACAAAAAAACAGTTCTCATCTAATAAAAGACGGAATAGATTTATTGCAAAACACTTAACATGAACATATTATAACTGTGAAATACGCAAGGTATTTACCATACCTTTTTCATGTACAGGCATCGAAGTCAGGTTAATAACATATTCTCCTTTTTCAGCAAAACGATTTTCCAAAGTTATTTTATTAATATCCTCTACGGTATCATCTGTGCTAACCAATTTATCATAATACTGTGCTTTTACACCCCAAAGTAAATTTAACATGGCTAAAATTCTTCGGTTATCAGAAAAAGCTAAAATATTTGATTTTGGTCTCCAGGCAGAGATTTGAAATGCTGTATAACCACTATTTGTTAAAGTTGTAATAGCAGCTGCTTCAATTTCATTTGCAACTATTGCTGCTTGATGGCAAATAGCTTTGGTAATAAACCTTTCATTTACGCATTGAACATGCGATGTCGGGCTCAAAATTAGTTCAGAATTTTCGACATCGCTAATAATATTTCGCATTACTTGAATTACTTCTAACGGATATTCGCCAACTGAAGTTTCTCCTGATAACATTACGGCATCTGCACCATCCATAATAGAATTCGCTACATCATTAACTTCCGCTCTTGTAGGTACTTGACTTGTAATCATTGATTCCATCATTTGCGTTGCAATAATTACAGGTATTCTTGCTTCTTTCGCTTTTTTAACCAATTTTTTTTGAATTAACGGAACTTTTTCCATTGGAATTTCAACACCCAAATCTCCACGGGCTACCATTAATCCGTCGCAATTTGCTGTTATCTGGTTGATATTTTTAATAGCTTCTGGTTTTTCGATTTTGGCAATAATCGGTATTTTATAACTTGATTTTTCTGCAATTAAATCCCGTAAGGAAGTCAAATCGGCTGCACTTCTTACAAAAGATAAAGCAATCCAATCTACTTCTTGTTCGATGGCAAATATGGCATCTTTGATATCTTTTTTAGTAAGAGCCGGTAATGATATTTTTGTGTTTGGAAGATTTACTCCCTTTTTTGATTTTAATCTTCCACCGCGAATAACTTCAGTTTTTACTTGGGTATCTCTATCCGTTTCGATTACTTTAAACATTAGTTTACCGTCATCTACCAAAATATGTTCACCTGATTCTACATCTTTAGGGAAATTTTGGTAAGTCATAAAAGCTTTTTCAGAATCACCAATACATTCATTAGTTGTGAAAGTGAAAATATCACCTTTTTTCAATTTTACTTTTTCGCCCATTACTCCAACCCGTAATTTTGGACCTTGTAAATCTGCTAAAACTGCAACATTAAAATTTCTTCTTAAATTTATTTCTCTAATAGTTTTTATTTTTTCGGCGACGTCTTCATAATCGGCATGCGAAAAATTAACTCTAAAAACATTTACACCCAAAACCATCATTTCTTCCATGATTTCTTTTGAGCTAATTGCTGGGCCTAAAGTGGCAACTATTTTTGTTTTTTTTCTTAGTTTCATATATTTCTATTTTATTTGTCACACTTTGGTTTCATCCTTTATTATGATGAAAACCCTACCATCTCTTTGTTTAGTGTGTGTTTACCTGTTTTAAAATATTAAATGATCTTTTGATTTTAAATCATTTGGATCGAGAGTGTAGCAGGTTATTATGTTAAATGTTTGACTGATTTTAGTTAGAATTTCATTGATTTCTTTTGTTTCCAAATTGCCATTAATTTTTATAAAATAATCTATTCGTTTCTTTTCAGGGATAAAAAAAGAGGTTTTGGTTTCTTCCTGAAATAAATTATTGTTTTCGGGAATTGCATTTTCAATAAAAATTTGTTTGTTCGCAATTAATGACCATGTTGTAAAATTAGCCTCATCCTCATAATTATATAAAGGAAAACTGCAATTCATCGAACTAAAATCTAAATCATCTTTAAAACGAGTTAAATGAATTTTTAAATTTTTATTTAAAAAAAACGCTAATCGATAATCTTCTAAAGTTGAATGAATGCCTATTAACGTATAGTCATGGTCATATTCAAAATCAAAAGAATGAATTTTTGACAAGGTTTTTCTATTTTTTAAAATTAGAATTGAACAAAAGTACTTATACTTTTGAATTTATTTATCAAATACTGTGAAAACGTTATAGATTTACTAAAAAAATGAAATCGAAATAAAGATTATCTTCAATCGTGAATTCGATGCTGATTTTTATAATAGGCTCTTTTTGATGCAATTTCTTCTGCCTTCTTTTTTGAAGTAGCTCTACCTTTCGAAACCAATTCGTCATTAATAAAAAGTTTTACACTGAAATGCTTTAATGTATCATTACCGGTATCTTCATATACCTGGTATTTAATTTTATTATGATTTTTTTGACACCATTCAATCAATACACTTTTATAACTAGTTATTTTACCTTCCAAACGCTCAATATCAACGTAAGGCTCAATAACATTTCTATAGATGAATTTTTCACAAAAAGTATATCCTTTATCCAAGTGAATTGCACCTATAAGCGCTTCAAACAAATTGCCATAAATATTATCACCAAAATGTTGATTTGGAATGTTGCAATCAACGAAATCTTTCAATTCCAGATCTTTTCCTAATTCATTTAAATGTTCTCTGCTGACGATTTTTGAACGCATTTGCGTAAGAGATCCCTCATCTGCATCGGGCATTTTTTTAAAAAGATAGTTTGCTATAACGGCTCCTAAAATGGCATCTCCTAAAAATTCAAGACGCTCATAATTTAAAGCAAAACCTTCTTTATTGGTTTTTTTCAAAGAGCTATGGGTAAATGCCTCTTTATAAAAATTCAATTTTTTTGGATAATAGCCTAGGATGTTTTTCATTACATTAAAAAACACTTCATCCTTTTCGGAATGAGAGTTTCTTATTTTACGAATGAAATTCATTGGGTATTAATCTTCAAATTTTTTAAATAAAACACAGGCATTATGACCGCCAAAACCAAAAGTATTGCTCATGGCTATTTTTACATCTCGCTTTTGAGCTTTGTTAAAAGTGAGATTTAATTTTGGGTCAATTTGATCATCATCGGTAAAATGATTGATTGTAGGAGGAACAATTCCTTTTGTTATGGCTAAAATAGAAGCAATTGCTTCTATAGCACCAGCGGCACCAAGTAAATGACCAGTCATTGATTTGGTGGAGTTGATATTAAGGTTGTAAGCATGATCACCAAAAACACTTTGCACTGCTTTTAATTCTGCCACATCTCCCAAATTAGTTGCTGTACCGTGCATATTTATAGCATCAACGTCTTCTGGTTTAATTCCGGCATTTCTCAAGCAATTGATCATCACGTTTATCGCTCCTCTTCCTTCCGGATGAGGTGCTGTAATATGATAAGCATCTGCAGACAATCCACCACCAATAACCTCGGCATAAATTTTTGCACCTCGTGCAATTGCATGCTCATATTCTTCTAATATTAATGCTCCAGCTCCTTCACCTAATACAAAACCGTCACGATCTTTGTCAAAAGGTCTTGAGGCAGTTTGTGGGTCATCATTTCTTGTAGATAATGCATGCATGGCGTTGAATCCGCCCATTCCGGCTAAAGTAACTGCAGCTTCTGAACCTCCTGTAACAAATGCATCGGCAATACCCAAACGGATATAATTAAGCGAGTCAATAATTGCATTTGCAGACGAAGCACAAGCAGAAACTGTTGTGAAATTTGGTCCTTGCAGATTATATTTCATCGAGATTTGTCCCGGTGCAATATCTGCAATCATTTTAGGAATAAAGAAAGGGTTAAATTTCGGAGTGCCATCACCGCTTGCAAAATTTAAAACTTCATTTTGAAAAGTTTCTAATCCGCCAATTCCGGCTCCCCAAATTACACCAATACGTGTGGGATCTTCTTTTTCAAGGTCTAATTTCGAATCGGTAATTGCCTCATCGCTAGCGACCATGGCGTATTGCGTGAATCGATCCATTTTTCGAGCCTCTTTTCTATCGATAAAATCGGTAACTTCAAAGTTTTTTAACTCACAGGCAAAACGAGTTTTGA
>CBDTUD010000044.1:0-22471 GCA_965363545.1 uncultured Flavobacteriaceae bacterium
ATAATTGTGGGCATTTAACTGGCTTTAGAGATCAAGATCGTAAGATGCTTACCTTCAATCCTGGTGGTGATTCGCTTATTTCTGATCGCGAACAAATAGAGTATAAGTTTTGCAAAAATAAAGAATATGGTGTTTGTAATTGGGTCATTGAAAAGAATGATCCAGAAGATTTTTGTCATGCCTGTCAGTTAAATAGAACCATTCCAAACCTTTCTGCCAAAAAGAATTTCAAAAAATGGCGAAATTTGGAAGTTGCAAAACACCGATTAATTTATCAACTTCAAAAAATAGGCCTGCCGTTACCAAGTAAAATGAGATATGACGAGGGATTGTGTTTTGACTTTGTTGCAAGGCAGAATAATCCAAAACTCATGACAGGTCATGCCAATGGTGTGATTACCATTCTTTTGAAGGAAGCAGATTCTGTTCTGAGAGAGCAAATGCGTAAGCAACTCTTAGAGCCTTATCGTACCTTGGTAGGGCATCTCAGACATGAGGTAGGTCATTATTTCTGGAATATATTGGTATATAAAGACCCGCAAGTATTGGCAGAATATAGAGCGATTTTTGGCAATGAACAAATGAACTACGCTGATGCTTTACAAAAATATTACTTGCAAGGAGCACCTGAAAATTGGCAATTATCGTTTATTAGTAAATACGCTACATCACATCCTTGGGAAGATTGGGCAGAGACTTGGGCTCATTATCTGCATATTATGGATATGGTAGAAACAGCCTATTTTTTTGGTCTCAATGTAAAACCAATCGGGTCGATAAATGACATGAAGGCTAACGTTTCTTTCGATCCCTACACGATAGAAGATTTCGATGTCATAATTCAAACCTGTATTCCATTATCATTTGCTGTTAATAGTATCAATAGAGCCATGGGAGTTCCTGATGTGTATCCATTTGTCATTACACCACCTGTGATTGACAAAATGAAATTTATTCACCAATTACTATTGCCAAAACGACGTTAGAATTACTTTGAATTGATGGTAAATTATTTACCTATTAAAATATGCTTAGTTCGGAATGGGTGGTAACTTCTTCCAAAAAATTCATTCCTTTAAAAGAGTTTCCTTTTAGGTTTAATTTTGGACTCCAGACTGCAATGGCGTAGTTATGCGGATATAATGCAACAATACCGCCTCCAACACCACTTTTTCCGGGCAAACCGACTTTAAATGCAAATTCACCCGATTCATCATAAAAGCCGCAAGTAAGCATAAGTGCATTAATCCGTTTTGACTGGCTATTGGTAATAATTTCTTGATTATCAGATAATTTACGACCTCCATTCGCTAAAAATGTAAAGGTGTAAGAGAGTTGCTGGCAATTCATTTCTAAAGAACACATGTCAAAATAAAAATCAAGTACTTCGGCTGGTTCGTTTTTAATATTACCAAATGATTTTATAAAATTACACAAGGCTATATTTCTGTATCCATGCGCTTTTTCAGAATCTGCTATCTTATCCGAATAGGTAAGGTGAGGTAAATCACTCAAATTTCTTACAAATCCTAAAAATTCTTCACGTGCATTGTCTAAATGAGAAATGAGTATATCACAAATAACAATGGCTCCTGCATTTACAAAAGGATTACGAGGTATGCCATTATTGGTTTCTAGCAATAGGAGTGAGTCAAATTTTGTTCCGGACGGCTCTACGTCAATCCGCTCCCAAATTTTTTCACCTAAAATTTTATACGCCAATGCCAGTGAGAGCACCTTGGCAATACTTTGAATGGAAAATTTTTCTAAATGATTTCCAATTCCAAAATGGCTACCATCTACTTTGGTCATGTGAACACCAAAATTAGAAGGGTTAACATTGGCCAACTCTGGAATATAAGTGGCTAATTCACCTTCATTTTGAAGTGAATTTGTCAGTTTGTACGCTTTTTCAATGATGTTTTTATAATTGGAATCCATACTATTTGGCTAATTGAAATCTGTTGGAAAGGTACTTTTAAATTTGGAATTGCTTATGCAACTATTGTCATTTTTAATGGTAAGAAGAATAAAAAAATAGGGACTAGTGCTATAGTTGACTACGCGTTATGCAAGATCGAATTGCAATTAATTGTCTTTAATATACTTAAAGTAAAATATTTACTAATTATATCTATATAACTTTAAATGTGGATATTAAAAAATTAAATATTATGCTAATATACTCTCATGCCCAGAATCTCGAACAAAGAGGCAAGAGCTTTTCGTTTTAATAGACATTTCTTTTACAAATTCAAATTTTAGATTTTCATCCAACCCAAATATATTCAAATCTGCAGGAGGCACTTTGTTAATGATATCTCTGAAATCACCAATATGAACTTCGGTCAAAGTCTGAGGTAATCTTGCCAGATTGATTAACGAACTTAAAAATTCCTTAGCATTATCTTCTTCATTCGGGTCAGTGATTACAGTAATCAACCGGATACGTGCGCCCCAATTCATTTTAAGTTTGTACGCTACAAGCATAGAAAGATCTAAATTCCCTATATCCCAACCTAAATTCCAATTACCTTCCCTATTACTTACCCAAACATTAATGGTATTTCGTTGACCTAATAATGCTGTTGGATGAGATAAATACAGAAGGATACCTATTTCTAACCGAATAGATTCCTTCATAACAGGTCTTAATTCGGTTTCATAATCATCATGATCTTGCATATTTAAAAAGACGATATTAGGCTTAAAAAAAGCACCTTGAAGCGCTTGACTTCCATAATTAATACCGTTGGCAATCTCGTCTGTATGTATAACAGAGGAGGAAGAGAAGACATCTTTTTGCCTAAATGAAGCTGAAATGGCTTCTAATTCTGCCGCCAAAGTACTAGATTCAGAAAATGGCTCAATACCTAATAATTTTATAGAACCTTTAGGTTTGGCTATATTTCGTAAGAATTGAAAGCTTCCTTTTAAACCACTAACATCTCTAACAGGTACCATTAAATTAGCTTTCCAGGCACGTTGTTGCATTTTTTTCATACCCCAGGTATGTTTGGCTGCCCATTCGGCAAAAGAAACAAATAAACCTGACCGTACATCTTCAAATGGGGTTTCTAAATTTTGCCGTGACAGATACCAATAAACGGCTAAAACAATCATGATAGATAGTAAACTCACCGTTGGGTTAATAATAAACATAGCAAAGACCGAGGAAATCAATCCAAACCAAGGCACCCATTTACCAATTTTAAATACCGGTCTATAACTTATTAAACCAAGCCGTTGTTCAATGATAACCACTATATTGATCATGGCATACGTTATTAAGAAGAAGAGTGTTACCAAAGGAGCAACTGCGTTTAAATTTCTCAATAACAAGGTTAAGAAAATTAGGATCCCAGTTACCATCATGGCATTTCTGGGCTGACCATTTTTACTTTGTCCGGATAGAAAGTTAGAAAAAGGCAATACTTTATGTTCTCCCATGGCAAATAAGATTCTAGAGGAACCCACGATAGAGGCTAGGGCAGAAGAAAAGGTTGCCCCTAATATTCCAGCTATAATTAAAGGTCCAAAATAGGCCTTTTCTACCATGATATAGTAATCACTAATCAATTCCGCTTCTGAAGCACTTCTTGCTATCCAAAATGCCAAGAACATATAAATTACAAAACTTACACCTATGGCCCAAAGGGTTCCGGTCGGGATACTGCTTTTGGGATCTTTCAATTCACCAGACATATTTGCACCCGCCATGATGCCTGTTGCGGCGGGAAAGAAGACTGCAAAAACAATCCAAAAATCACTACCACTAAATCCATTTTCGGTGGAACCTTTAAATGTTCCCCAACTTAAGGCCTCACTTGTGGGAATTTCCATAGAACCTTCATAGGTCGCTATAACGATGGAAATTAGTGACAGCACTATAATTCCCATAATGATAAATTGTGCTTTAATAGCAAGATTAGCACTTATATACGCAATGGTAAAGAGCATTCCGAAAACGACGATATCCACTAAAAAAGCATTATGATGCGGGAAAATACCTAACCAGCCTTCCCTAAAACCAAAAATATACATAGTGACGGCCAAACCTTGCGAAATATATCTCGGAATACCTAAACTACCACCAACTTCTAAACCTAAAGCCTGCGAAACAATGGCATAAGCACCACCGGCACCAATGCGTATGTTGGTAGTGATAGCCGACATAGAAAGTGCAGTGCAAAGCGTGATTAAAAAAGAAATAATTATAATAAGCCATGCTCCCAAGAGGCCTGCATTACCAACAACCCAACCCAAACGCAGGTACATAATAACGCCTAATATAGTAAGTAAGGTAGGCGTAAAAACACCACCAAAGGTTCCGAATTTTTTAACTTTTTGAGTTTGGTTATCCATTAAAATAGAAAGGTTGATTTAGGTGTATTAATTTACTAATTATATGGTTATAAAGGATTTATTTTTTTAAATAAATATTTTTTTATGAAAATTGATGGAGATCAGTATCTATTAAAATACTTAAAAAACCATTAATCATGTGAATTAATGCAAAAATAATAGTAACAAAAATCGTTCATGTCATGAAAACTTTTATGCAACTGTTGTTTCTTATTGCATGTATATTCATGCTGTCGACCTGTACAAATGAAGATGCTATTTTAGATGTTAATTCTCTTGCTACATCGTTTGATGATTCTCTTACTACTGAAGCGATAATTTAAATTTTGTGTTGAAAGTAATTGCAGCTTTACAAATGAAACAGACTTTAAAAAAAGCTTTCATTATAAGTAAGAATACTTAAACTTCGTAAGTAACGTTTGGCATGTAAAATTACCATGAACTATTTTTTTTTACATTTTAATGAAGTTATTTTATATTTAAAATTCTATTATTAATTATTCTAATCTAAAAATAACATGAAAACTAAAACTGTAAAAGCTTACGGTACTGAATCTGCAGTAGCCGATTTAAAACAAGTAAACATTAACAGACGTTTAGTAACTGCAAAAGATGTAGAAATTGATATTCTTTTTTGTGGTGTCTGTCATTCTGATTTGCATTTTGCACGTAATGATTGGGGTATGACGCAGTACCCTGTAGTTCCAGGTCATGAAATTGTGGGAAGAGTAACTAGCATTGGCTCTGGAGTAAGTAAGTATAAAGTAGGCGAATTGGTTGCCGTAGGCTGTTTAGTCGATTCGTGTAGAACCTGTAACAATTGCAAAGATGATTTAGAACAATATTGTCCGGAATGGGTTGGTACTTACGGTGGTTATGACAAACATTTAGATACAACAACACATGGTGGTTATGCAGAAACTATTGTTGTAGATGAGGAATTTGTACTTCGTGTACCCGAAAATCTCGATAAAGCGGGTATCGCACCTGTTTTATGTGCAGGAATAACAACTTGGTCGCCATTACGACACTGGAAAGTTGGAAAAAACAGTAAGGTCGCAGTAGTTGGTTTAGGTGGATTAGGGCATATGGCAATTAAATTAGCACATGCACTTGGTGCACACGTTACCTTATTTTCAAGATCGACTGGTAAAATTGAAGACGCCAAAGCTTTAGGTGCAGATGAAGTAATTATTTCTACCAAACAAAATCAAATGGAAAAAGCTATGAATCGTTTTGATTTGATCATTGATACGGTGCCATATGCACATGATTTAAATCCTTATATCGGTACATTAAACACCAGTGGAACATTAGTGGTGGTTGGATATTTAGGGCCATTAGACCCAATGTTGGTAACTGTGCCATTGATTATGGGACGCAAATCCGTTGCCGGATCATTAATTGGTGGAATTGCAGAAACGCAAGAATTATTAGATTTTTGCGGTAAACATAATATTACTTCGGATGTTGAAGTCATAAATATTCAAAATATTAATGAAGCTTATGAACGCATGCTTATAAGTGATGTGCATTATCGATTTGTTATTGATATGAAATCTCTTAAGCAATAATAGTTTAATATAGGATGTAAAATAGCGCCTTTTGGCGCTATTTGCATTAAGAATTATCCTGAAAATTAATTTGGATACTAAAAAAGCCCATCTAACGATGAGCTTTTATTTGTATTATAAGTTTTCTTTTTTGCAATTTGCTATTCTAAATTTATGCTGGTTTTAAGACGTAACTAATTCTTCTTTTAATTTATCAGTTGTTTTTTTAGTAAATGCATTTAGCATCCAACTTGATTTTTCTAAAGAAGCAATATAACCACCAATTAAATCGATTGTTCCTTCATCGTTAGCATTATTGGCTACTTCAATAACTTTTGCCATTTGATCTAGCAAAATTTTATGATCATAAAGAATTGCTTTTACCATCTTTTCATCACTTTGTATGGGTGAATCTTCACTAATTGACGAAGCCTTTAAATAATTACTATATCTACTCATAGGATGGTACTGCAAGGTTAAAATTCTCTCTGCAATTTCATCAATTTTAGCATAAGCATCTGTATATAATTCTTCAAATTGAGGATGAAGTACAAAGAAGTTCTCTCCTATAATATTCCAGTGAAAGTTTCGTAATTTCTGATAGTATAAATGATAATCAGCAAGAAGCTGATTTAATTCTTTTGCCACGGGTAAAATATTTTCATTTTTCATATTTAAATAATTCATTTTTATAAAGTTTTAAGGTTAATAATTTCTATACACTACAAAAATACTATGGACTGATAATGTGGCTTTGCTCATATGATTTTAATCTTTGCTCATATCGAAATAGTGTATTTTTCATACTTTTTCTCTAGTATTTAAGCAAAAAAGACGCTTTTACGCGTCTTTTCTTGTATTTTTTATAAATTCTAAATTTTAGACTTTCTTTATTCCACCTCTAATTAAGGAGATTACAAATAATACTAAAAAGATAAAGAATAAAATTTTTGCAAATCCTGCAGCGGCACCGGCTATTCCAGTAAACCCTAAAATTCCTGCAACTAATGCTATTATAATAAATGTGATTGTCCAACGTAACATACTTTAAAGTTTTAAAAGGTTAATAATCATTTTTGTTTACACTACAAAGGTAGTACGACATTACTCTTTGCCTTTGCTCATATAGAATTGATGTTAACTCAAATGCAAATACTTCATGCATCCTAGTATTTTTTTAAATGAGCAAAGATTAAAATGATATGAATTAAAATAAAAAGGAGTGTTTCTTTAATTTTGTAATAAACTTTAAAACAAACACTATTATGAAGCAAGGACCAGAAGATTTTAAGATTTTAAAAGACAATCCAGAAAGTAAAGACAGAAATTATATTTTTCAAAATAGCAGAAGTACCCGTATTGGTTTTTATATAGTAGCAACAGTATTGATTATTGGAGTACTAACGGTAATTTCAACAAGATTTTCTCTTATTTAAGTAGTACAAGATATTAATAAGAATCCTTAAAATAGTAATCATGAACTATAGTTTATCCAATATAGCGAGCAAAACATTAATAGAAGTGGAGCTAGGATTAGACTTTATGTATCCCAATATATATAAGCCAAAATTAAAGATAGATGGGTATAGAGAGCAATCTGTTTCCATTATAACTGTTGAAAAACCCTCTTTAATTACTCCTGGGATTTGGGGGATTTTACCCCAAAATTTTGAAGGAGATTGGAAGGATTTCCAACGATTAAGAAGAACATTACACGTAAACAAAAATGAAATTTTGAAGAGTGTTTTATATAAAGATGCGTTAAAAAAACGAAGATGCTTATTTATTGTAACCGGATTTTACACACATTTTTTAGAGGGTAAAGACATCGTTAATTATTTAGTTGAAAAAGACCCTTTAACACCATTTTACCTTGCGGGTATATACAATGTTTCAAAAGATGGATTCTTAACAGGTACGGTAATAAATACGCGTGCTAACGCAGAATTAAGTGCTTTAAATAATTTATACGATGTTATGCCAATTCAGATTCCCGAACTTTTTAAAAATATTTGGTTAGATAAAAAAACTTCTGTAAAAGATATTCAATCTTTAATTTCTAAAGCTTATAAAACTAAATTTAAAATTCAAAGAATCGCCTCCTAATAGTTAGACAATTTCAATAGCTGCTTCTTGTTTATTTTTTAAAAATTCACTCGGACTAATATTATATTTTCTTTTAAATATTTTTGAAAAATAACTTCTACTGCTAAAGCCGATGGTGTACACAATTTGAGAAATATTTAAGTCGGATGTATTCAATAAATCTCTGGCTTCTTCTAATCGAATATGACGAATATACTCTGTTACAGTTCTGGTGTACAATAACTTAAAGCCTTCCTGCAGTTTTGCTTGTGTTAATCCGCTAGTTGTTGCTAAGTCATCAACCGAATAATCTTTAGAGACATCTTTTAAAATCTTTTCCGCAATTTTTCTAATGCTATTTAATTCTTTTTTAGTAAGCGAGGAATTAGGTTGTTTTTTTCGTTTAACATCTTTATCATGTTGTAACATGTGCTCAGATAAAATTTGATATATAATACCTTCTTTTATTAAGATTCTTATCATTCCATGTTGTTTTACCTTATTATATTGCTTTATAAGGTTGGCTAGTTTTAGATTATACGTGCCAAAATAAGCAAACACTTTTTCATGTTGCTGATCATGAAAAACTTCATATAATCTTTGGTTTAAAACAGAAGCGTCATTCAACCTTTTTTTAATGAACTTCATTCTATTAATTTGTATTAGGTGAATATGAACCTTTATATTTTTTTCAAAATAACCATAGTTATAACCGCCATCTTTACTAGTAATAATGACCGATTGAAATTGCTCCATTTTTCGTTTTTCATCTTCTAATTTGAATCTATGATAGCAATGTCCCTCTAAAGTATAAATGAAATGTATTGGGTTAAACTCTGAAGTATCCATAATTAACGTGATATCTTCTAAAAAAGTGATATCATATTCTAAAACACTGCCTCCCCATTCAAACGTAATAAATTTGATTTTTCCTTTTGCAATTTCATTATCCACCTCTAAAATATATTCACCCCAACGTTCCGTTATCTTCCCTCCAATAACATCTTGCATTTGTCTAACGGTACCTTCCGTACTTGTGGCTGTACTATTAATAGTTTTCATGTATACTCACTTTTTGATGGCAATAAAGGTAAACTAATTGTGATTTTTATCTAATTCTTTTTTTGAAAGGGAAATAATTTAAAAAAGGCACCTTTATTTTCAAATGAGTTAATATCAATAGGATAGGAGCAAAACTACTTTGGATATAAATTTTATATTTGTATTGAACATTTAAAATATGCATTATGAATAAAATGATAAAAACACTTTTAATAGTTGCCGGATTTGCGCTATTAGTTTACGGAGGATATGAACTTGTAACACCAGAAACATCTATTGATATAGGTATTGCAGAGTTTAAATCTCAAAATAATACCAATGCATATATAAGTATTGGTATTGGTATTGTATCTCTTGTTGCTGGTTTTTTTGTTAGTAAAAAGCAATAATTTTATAAACCAATATATTTATGTAAAATAGTGCTGTTTGGCGCTATTTTTAGTTAATGAAACATGTATTGTAAAAATATAAATTCATCTACCATATATTTTTTCAAAAGAGCTTATTATACATGATTAATAGAACACCTTTTATGAAGCGATTTTGGAGGGAAGCGTATTCTATGTGGATGGAAAATTAATAATGGTCGACATACCTAAATATTAATTATTAATAATCCTAAATGGAAAGTGAGATTAACCAATTGTTAAGTGCAGTAAGTCAAAAAAAATTAAAATAACAAAGAAATGAGTAGTATAAAACTAAATATTCAGAATAAAAAAGGACAAAAGTTACAAGCGTTTTTAGAATTACCTGCAGATCAAAAACCGCAGTATTACGCTATTTTTGCGCATTGTTTTACTTGTAGCAGTGCTTTGGGTGCTGTAAAAAATATTAGTAGATCGCTTACCAGTCATGGATTTGGAGTGATACGGTTTGATTTTACTGGTTTAGGTCTAAGTGAAGGTGAATTTGCCGAAAGCCATTTTTCGGCTAATGTTGATGATTTATTGGCTGTTAACGACTATTTAAAAATACAGTATCAAGCACCATGTTTATTAGTTGGCCATTCGCTTGGTGGTGCTGCAGTAATTGTTGCCGCATCTAAATTAGAAAATATAAAAGCGGTTGCTACAGTAGGGGCACCAGCAACAGTTAGCCATGTCACGCATTTATTCTCACATGGTATTGACGAGGTCAAAGAGAAGGGAGAAGTTGAAGTGAATATTGGAGGTAGACCATTCAAAATAAACCAGGAGTTTATAGAAGACTTTAGTAAAATTAATTTACCGGAAATCACCAAAAACTTACGTAAGCCTTTGTTGATTATGCATGCACCTTTCGATAAAATAGTAGGTATAGACAATGCACACAAACTATATCACGACGCGCATCACCCTAAAAGTTTTGTGAGTCTAGATAATGCAGATCACCTATTGTCAAACTCAAAAGACAGTATGTATGTAGGTAATATGATTGGTGCCTGGGTACAACGGTATTTTGAACAGCAAGATAATACCATGTTAGATACTAAAGGTGAGCAACTTGTAGCACATTTAAATATCGTTGAAGATAATTTTACCACATCTATTCAAACTAAAAAACATAATTTTATAGCTGATGAACCTGCGAGTATTGGAGGGGACGATTTCGGACCATCACCTTATGATTATTTAAGTGCAGGATTAGCCGCTTGTACGGTTATGACCCTTAAAATGTATGCACAACGAAAAAAATGGGACTTACAAGAAGTGTATGCATATATTACGTATTCTAAAAAGCATAGCGATGATTTAATGCTAGATATAGAAACACCAACAAGAATAGACCATTTGCAAAAACGATTAAAATTTGTTGGTAATTTAAATGAAAAACAAAAAATAAGATTAAAAGAAATAGCTTCTCGATGTCCGGTGCATAAAACTTTGCAAAGTGAAGTAATTATTGAAACAGAACTTATAAATTAATTATCATGTAATTAGTTCAAAACGAATATACTTATTTTAAAAATCAAACCCATAAGAAAGTGGTAGGCTCAAGAATAGATAATAATGGACCATGTAATTACACATATTTTATTTTACTTAGAGCAGCTCTTTTGCTTGTTAATTATCATTTTGCGTACATAAATTATTAATTATGAAAACATTTATAAGCAATATATCAAAAAATGAATACCAAGAATCTGAAAAGGTAATTGGTAAAAGTATTAGAAAATCAATTTTGGATTTAATAAGAAAAGAATTTCCTGATTTCAATACAAAAAGTTTGATTTCTATTTCTGAACTCAACCAATATCGACAAAAATATATAGCCAATTATTTAATTAACGAAGTTGGTGAGTTAAGCAATTTGGAGGAAGATGTTTTAAAAACAATTCAAAATGAAGAAACACTTTCTACAAAAATTGCAAGCGAATCTGAAATTACCAAATTCACGTTCGGACAGCGATTAGCAGATCATATTGCAACTTTTGGTGGCAGTTGGAAATTTATAATCATTTTTGGACTCTTTATTTTAATTTGGATTACCTCAAATATTGTTTTTCTGGTTAATAAAGGTTTCGATCCATATCCCTTTATCCTTTTAAATCTAATTCTGTCCTGTTTAGCCGCATTACAGGCACCTGTAATTATGATGAGTCAAAATAGACAAGAAGAAAAAGATAGAGAACGTGGAAAATTGGATTATATGATTAATTTGAAATCTGAATTAGAAATTAGAATGTTACACGAAAAAATTGACCATCTAATTATTCACCAACAACAAGAACTATTAAACATTCAGCAAGTACAAGTAGAAATGATGGAAGATATTATGAAACAAGTTAGCTCAAATAATAATGCTTAAAATTCATGTAGTTAGTTCAGGCAGTATATACTCATGTCAAAATTAAAGCACAAGTACTGCTATATTAAAGTTTCTTTGCTTTGGAAAAGCAATAGTTTCATAAACTGATTTACCAGGTATTACGGGTATTTTCTAATTCTATAATTATAACTGTTTACGGAGAAATATGTCAATAACGAAAATTGGATTAGGTTTAGCAGCATTAGGGAGACCTGAATATATCAATATTAGGAATGGAAATTCTCCAAATAAATCTCAGGAGGCCTTTATGGAGAATGCTTTTAGTGTTCTTAATTTTGCCTATAAACTCGGTATTCGTTATTTTGATACAGCTCCTTCGTATGGTAAGGGTGAAGAGTTTTTAACAAACTGGAATTCTAAATATCAGCATAAAGATGTCACCTTAAGTACAAAATGGGGATACACTTATGTGGCAGATTGGGAATTGGGTTTTAGCGGAGCTCACGAAGTCAAAGAACATTCTTTAGATAAACTCAAAGAGCAGTGGCAAATTTCAAAAAAATTACAACCCACATTAAAAATATATCAAGTACATTCCGCAACTTTTGAAAGTAGTATTTTAGAAAACAAAGATGTTTTAAAACAACTTTACGAAATAAAAAAGCAAACAGGATTACAAATTGGTATCACCACAAGTGGATTTTATCAAAGTAAAATAATAGAAGCGGCATTAAAAGTGAAGCTAGAAAATGAGGACTTATTTGATAGTTTTCAAGTAACTTTTAATATTTTAGAACAATCGACATATGCCATTTTAAACCAGTTACTTCATCAGGGAAAAACAGTTATCATTAAAGAAGCCTTAGCCAATGGTCGACTATTTAAAAATGATAAATTTAGCCATTATCAAAAGCTTTATGACATTTTAGATTCTTTGGCTAAAAAATACCATGTTGGTACAGATGCTGTTGCTCTTCGTTTTGTTATAGATAATTTAGAACCAACATACCTGCTTAGTGGCGCATCAAGCAAAGAACAACTGGAACAAAATATAAAAGCTCAAAATTTCGAACTACAAGAGGAGGAATTGAAAGTGTTAAGGTCTTTTAATACAGATTCTCAAGAGTACTGGGAAGAAAGAAGTAAGTTGTCATGGAATTAATAGATTTATTCTCCAAATTATCATTATTTTAGTAAAAATATTGTTTTTTGAATTCCTTTTTGGCTCCCTATTTTTATTTCAAAAAAAATTAAACTTAAGAATTAAACTGCACAACTAATCGTAAAATTATTTACTTTAGTAAAATCTTCTTTCAAAGAAGAAATCTAAACATACTACATTATGCGTTTATTTATATTTATTATTACAATCCTAGTGCTGAATAGCTGTAATACAGATAAAAAAACAATAATAGGTGCCGAGAAAGGGCCGATGGATCGAGGAGAATTAAGTCAAGATTCAAAAATATTTCTTGGTAATAGGTTGTTTTCAGAGAAAACATGTATTACTTGCCATGCCGTTGACAAGAAAAAAATTGGGCCATCGGTTATTGATATCATGCATGTGTATAAAGAAAATAATGGTGATATTGTAGCCTTTTTAAAAGGTCACGCAAAACCTATCGTTGACACTACCGCCACCCAAGTAGCTATTATGCAAGCTAATATTGATGGTTTTTTAAAAGAAATAACCGACGAAGAATTAAATGCCATAGCTACATATATGTTGCATGTGGATGAATTACGAAAAAAATAGTACCACTGAAAATGGCAATTGTTCCGTTAAGTTAATTTTATGTCTGAACTTCATAATGAAATAAGTACCAATGACATTTTGTATATACTTAAAAACCCATGGAAGCTTACAGAAAGCGAGTGGGTTTTGCAAGATAAAAACCTGTTTAACAGTGCTTTTGATGACATAATTAAACGTCTTAAATTAACAGTTGAAGAGGGTTATTCCAAAATATGGAAAACCTCAAAAGAGGAGCCTATTGCCATTTTAGGGGTTTATAAGATTGAGGATAAAAAATATGAAACCTTTTTTATTGCAAGTACCCATATGGATGCTCATGCTCTACAATTAAGTTTTGATATGCGTACTATTTTAAAGGAAAAAGCTTTAATATATAAAGGGTGCACCTGTGGCTTGTATTCTACCTCGGATCATCCTAGTCAACTTACCTGGTTTCGGTTTCTCGGTTTTCGACATATCCCGGAGGAAGATCTCGGGAAAACCCGCTATTTTGAGTATAAATCGCCAAGCTCTTAATAGAGGTTGCCTTGCCAGGTTTAACCAACTAATTTAAGCGTTAAGTCTCTGCAATGAATCGTTAAAAATAACCCTTACCAAGTAACCTTACAATCCGTTCGGTAATCAAACGACCCTCTTCGGACAATAATTCATGAGGTTCGGACAAATTTGGTCATCCGGTAGAGTAGATTTTCTTAAATTAATCTTCAATTAGCAAACCTTACTATTAATTCTAAAATAATATATTATGTGCGGACCAAAACCACCAATTACACACACCCTCACTATCGGAGCCACAACAGCTAATCCGTTTCCACCAATTTTAACCAATGACCAAGGATTTACTTCCATTACAGAACCCGCAGATAAGAATACAACTACTCTTGTTAGCCCAGGTAATATTATGATTTGGAAAATGTCTGAGGATATTACGAAAATTGATAAAATAATTGAGACTGGAGGAAAGGATGTATTTAGTATAAACCCTAAAGCACAAAAGGATGGAACTTGGCAAGCAACGATTGGTGATTTTCCTAAAGGCAATACAAAATCATATAGCATTGTGTATACAGTAAAAGGTGGTAAAAAGCCTTATACTCAGGATCCACAACTAAAAATGATATAAATTATTTAATGAATTATTATGTCCATTAAAGAGTGTGCTTATTGCTTGTTAATAACCTTCTTTTTTACTGGCTATTTTGCTTTTGGTCAAGATCAGAAGTTAGCAGATAGCCTTATTTTGGAATATAATTCAGGCTCATACATTGATGATGAACTTGTCATTTTAGCAAAAATTGCAGCACAAGAAACAAACCCTGATAGATCACTTAAATATTCAGAGTTATTAATTTTAAATGCAGCTAAGGATTCCTCTTTCAATTTTCTATTCAAAGGATATTTACATAAGGGTAATGCACTAAAATACAAAGGGAACAACCCAGAAGCATTAGAATCCTATTTTAAAAGTCTTGAATATGCAAATCGCACTACAGATGATAAAGGAATAGGTTCACTCATGATTTCAATTGCAGGTACCTATACGTCAATGGGTAATTCGAATAATGCTCAAAACTACTTCAAAAAAGGATTGCAATTATTGAGAAAAGTAGGAGATTCAATTAAGATTGCCACAGCACTTTTAAATGCTGGTGATGATTATTTTAATTCTAACAAAATAGATTCCGCATTTATTTACACCAAAGAATCAGAGCTCATATTTGAAAAAGTTAAATATCCTATAGGTCAAGCTTATAGTTTGGGTAATTTGGGAATGATATATGCAGAACAAGGCAGTGATAATCTGGCCGAAATTAATATTAACAAAGCCATTGCTATATTAGAAAAACTCGAAGATTATTACCCTATTTCGGTATACCTAACCTTCATGTCAGATATTTATCTACGGAAAAATGATATTACAAGTGCTATAAACTATGCGCAGAGAAGCCTAAAATTAGCAAAGCAAAATGGCCTAAAAGAACAAATTGGTGATGCCAATCAAAAAATAGCGGAACTTTATGAACAGTCAGGCGACTCCTTGTTATCCTATAAATATTATAAAGAGTATATCGTTTATCGGGACAGTTTAGTCAACATAAAAAATGTGCAAGAAATGGGTGATTTGCGCACCAATTATGAAGTTTCGCAAAAACAAATAGAAGTTAATTTACTCGACCAGAGAAGAAAAAACCAACGCAATATTGCCATCGCCACGGCTATTGCCTTGTTTTTAATTGGGCTTTTAACCATAGGTTTATTTCGGCGTAATAAATTCATTCAAAAAACAAAAAAAATTATTGAAGACGAGCGGGATCGATCCGATAATTTATTGCTTAATATTCTTCCAGAAGAAACTGCTGCCGAATTAAAGAAAAATGGCATAGTAAAAGCCAAAAAATACGATTCCGTGACGGTTTTATTTACCGATTTTAAGGGTTTTACCAATTATTCCGAAAAGCTATCGCCAGAAGCTTTGGTCGAAACAGTGAGTTTTTACTTTTTAAAGTTTGATGCCATTATAGAAAAATATGGTTTGGAAAAAATAAAGACCATTGGGGATGCTTATATGTGTGCCGGAGGCTTGCATGGTAACACCGAAGATCACGCCAAAAGAATGGTATTGGCTGCTTTGGAAATCGTTGCGTTTATTGATGAAACAAAAAAAGATGTGTCGGTAAGTAAACTTACTCTCGAGATTCGAATTGGCATCAATACAGGGCCTGTGGTTGCAGGGGTAGTGGGGACCAAAAAATTTGCCTACGATATTTGGGGAGACACCGTTAATGTAGCCTCACGAATGGAAACCATGTCTGAGCCCGGTAAAATAAATATTGGAGAAAATACCTATGAGCTTATAAAAAATGACTTTGAATGCGAGTATCGAGGAGAAATAGCAGTCAAAAATAGAGGAAAGCTGAAAATGTATTTTGTCAATAAATGAAGCAAGAATTAAATTAAAGCGATAACTGGCTGTTTCTTAGAAATGTGTTGCATTGATGATTATACCTCTTTTTTATGTAAGGAGAACATAATACCAGCGAAAAGAGATAAAGCAATAAAGGCTAAAGAAATCCATTCAGGAAAATGAAAATGATGAGCCAGTATTAGTTTTACACCAACAAAAGATAAAATAGCAACAAGGCTATATTTTAAATAATCAAACTTCGCAAGCATATTAGCTAAAAAGAAGTACATAGATCGCAAGCCTAAAATGGCAAAAATGTTAGAACTGAAAACTAAAAAAGGATCAGAAGTAATCGCCAATATAGCAGGAACACTATCAAGAGCGAACAAGATATCCGTAAACTCTATTACTATTAATGCTATAAATAAAGGTGTTGCAGCCTTAACATGACGTATTTTAATAAAAAAATGTTCGCCTTGCATTTGTGAAGTAATAGGGATTATTTTCCTTATATTTCTGTAGACAAATGATTTTTTCGGATTGAATTGTTCTTCTTTTGAATACAACATTTTTAATGCTGTAAAAATTAAAAATGCACCAAATATATAGGTTGTAAAGCTAAATTTTTTAATAAGCACCACACCAAAAAATATCATAAAGGCTCTAAAAACAATGGCACCTAAAATACCCCAAAACAATACCCTATGCTGGTATTTTTGAGGAATTTGAAAGGAACTGAAAATGACAGCAATCACAAAAATATTGTCAACACTTAAAGAAAGCTCTATTAAATATCCGGTAATATATTTAATAGTGGCATCCATTGGTTTTAATGCATCCACGTTATCGATATTACCTGAACTATATAACCAATAAATAACACCCGAGAACAAAAACGAGATGGTTACCCATATGCTCGTCCAAAACGAAGCTTCTTTAACGCTTATAATATGAGGATTACGGTTAAAAACACCTAAATCAAGAGCCAAAAAGATAAGAATTCCTAAAATAAATAAACCCCAAACAAGCATAACATTCGAAAAATTAGGAGGCAAAAATAGTTAATGATTTTATACAAATAAAATATTATTCGTTAAATTGTTTTAAGGGGGTATTCTAGCTTTAGATTCATTTAATTAACGTTATAAATAGGCCACAGTTATAGTGGATTGCTTGCTAATCGATACATTTTAAATGATTATTCAGCCTTTTTCCAAGCTTCTTTTAAATAAACCAAGTCTTTTTTAATTCGCGTTAATACCTCTTTTTTGTCAATAGTTATTTTATTAAGTCCTTGTTCTGCACCACCTAAATCATACTCTATATGAAGCGAAACAGGAACGTTGATTTGATATTTTTTAAGCAAAGAAAAATAACGGTTAAAATCTACCATACCTTCACCTAAAGGAACATTAATTGGCTGCCATTTTCCATCTACAACTCCCCATTTAACATCCTTAATTACAATAGAATTAATGAAAGATTTTATACGTCTTAATCCAAGCTCCCAGCACTCTCCACCTTCAACTACTGCATGTCTAATATCATATTGGCTGCCCATATACTTACCATTCGTTGATTCTAAAATTGAAAGTAGATCCCATACCGGTGCTCCTACATTCATGCCTGAATTATTTTGATATCCTCCAATAAGTCCTAACTTTTCATTAACCATCTCCAAATCTTTTGCCTGTTTTCCATATAAAGCTTGACTTTCGGTAATTGACTTATTTTCTGGGTACTTTAACCAATCGGTGCGATAATTAGTAAAACCTAAGGCACTTGCTGTTTCTAATACAGCCTTTTGCACGGTGTTATGAGCATCCCAAACATTTGTCGACATCATTTTTGGGCTTAGCCCATATTTTTTCATCGCTTCTACAGCGCTGGGCAAATCCTCCATTACATTTTCAGGTAATACATGCCCTTTTGGTCGCACTGTTAAATCGAGACCATCAAAACCCATTTCTACAGCAGCAGCAGACATATCGTTATAATTAAGAAATTGTAGGTGTTTAGAAAACAAATGCACAGAAAGATGTTCTGGCATTGATGACACCATTTTTTCTAATCCATTTTGAAAAGATAGTAATGGAATAGTTGCAAGCCCCATTGCTGAAAGTTTGGCAAATTCCCTTCTAGAATAATTAGTTGAATGCTTACTCATGTTGTAGTGTGATTAGTTAATGATTTTATATGGTATGAAGATAATTGTTTTTACTGAGATTTTTATATTTGGATACAAATCAAATGCCATACTATACTTTTTTAAAAAATTAGACGTATATAGTAAATGTGTGTGGAATGGAAATAAAACTAATTATAACTTAGATTAAGATTTCCATAATTTAATCAGAAAGTTCCATCGATAAAACAAGACCTTCTGCATAGTAAATCGCCCCAAACGTCTATTCCTTTTTTTTAAGATTGTATATAGTTTCACCTTTGAAGTGTTAATTAAAAACACCAAAAAAATGAAATTATATCTCCTAATAGCAAGTTTCTTGTTTATGCAATTTTCTTTCGCACAAGAAGCTTCTAATAATTTAACACCAAAAATATGGTCTTTAGACGATTGTATTACCTATGCTTTAGAAAATAATCTGGTTGTCAAAAACGCCGTTTTGAATAAGAATATTTCCGAAGTAGATTATAGTAAAGCGAAATCATCTAAACTACCAAATTTATTTGGTAGCGTTACCCAAAACTTTTCCAGTGGAAATACTATAGATCCAATTACTAGTGATTTTGAAACGGACCAAATTCACAGTACAAATGCAGGTATTAATAGCTCTGTAACCTTGTTTCAAGGAAATCAATTAAACAACCAAATTAGACAAAATAAACTCTTGCTGGATCAAAGTATTTTTCAAGAAGAAGTGGAAAAAAATAATATTGTTTTGAATTTGTTAGAAATTTATTTACAAACCCTATATAGTAAAGAAAGTATTACCATAGCGCAGAATAATTTAGCTGCTTCAGAAAAAGAAGTATTAAGAGTAAAAGCGCGATTAGATGCTGGTACAGCTACATTAAAAGACTATACAGAAGCACAAAGTCAAGCAGCCTCCAACCAATATGATGTAATCACTGCTAAGAATAATTACCAACAATTTATCATAGATCTCAAACAACTGCTAGAGCTTACTCCAACCCAAGATATTGAAATTGAAACCATCGATGAAAACATGGGTTTAGCCTATCTAGAATCAGACAAAGCTGAAATTTATTACAAGGCTATGAATTTTTTGCCCGAGCTTAAAGTTAGTGATGTTGGCATATTAGCCAATGAAAAAGAATTAGATATAGCAAAAGGAAGTTATTTACCATCCTTATCCTTAACAGGAAGTATCGGTTCTGGATATACCAGTATAAATGACAATACATTTACAGACCAGTTTGATGTGAATTTTAATCAAAGACTTGGACTATCGTTAAACATTCCAATTTTTAATAGAAATCAAACGAAAGCTGCAGTAAAAACTGCTACCATTAATATTGAAAAAGCGCAAATTGAAAAACAAAGAACAGAAAAAGACATTTATAAAAAAGTTGAAACTGCCTATCAAAATGCGTTGTCAAGTCAAGAGCAAGTTTTAGCTTCTGAAGCTTCAAAAATAGCAGCAGAACAAAGTTATAATCTAGCACAGAAAAAATACGAATTAGGTGCTTTAAGTACAACAGATTTGGTGATTAGCCAAAACACTTATACCAATGCGCAACAAAACTATTTACAAGCTAAATACTTAAATATTTTATACCATCAATTATTACAATTTTACCAAGGAAACGATATCAAATTATAAGCAACATACTCATGAAAAATAAAAAAACAATTATTATAAGTAGCATAGTATTAGTTATACTTGCCATCGCAGCATATACATTTATGAAAGGTGATAATGCTGTTATTATTGAAGCACAAACAGTTGCAGCTAAAAAAGCAAATGTAACTACAATGGTTACAGCAACCGGAACTATTGAGCCAACAAATCAAGTAGATGTAGGTACCCAAGTATCTGGAGTTGTAGAAAGAGTTTACGTAGATTATAACTCTGTAGTTAAAGAAGGACAACTTATTGCTGAATTGGATAAAACCAATTTACAAGCATCGCTTACACAAGCACAAGCTGCTTATGATAATGCCGTAAGCCAGAGAGATTATACAAAAATTATTTACGACAGACAGAAAACCTTATATGATAATCAGGTGATCAGTAAGTCAGATTTTGATGATGCCAACTATAACTATCAAACGGCTAAAGGAACCGTAACACAACGTTTGTCCGATTTACAATCGGCAAGAACAAATTTAGGTTACGCTAACATTTACTCGCCAATTGATGGTGTGGTATTATCTAGAGATATTGATGAAGGACAAACTGTTGCCGCAAGTTACAGCACACCAACCTTATTTACTATTGCTCAAGATTTAAAAGAAATGCAAGTAGAAGCAGATGTAGATGAAGCAGATATAGGACAAGTAAAAGAAGGACAGCGTGTAGAGTTTACAGTAGATGCCTACATAGGTGAAACCTTTAATGGTGAAGTAACACAAGTACGTTTGGATCCAACAGTAACCTCAAACGTAGTGACTTACACGGTTGTAATTAAAGCAGAAAATGAAGATTTAAAATTAAAACCAGGTTTAACAGCAACCATTTCTATTTTCACTTTAGAGTTAAAGGATGTGTTAACTGCAGAAGCTAAAGCCATCAACTTTAAACCAGAGAGAGAAACATTTGCTGCATATAATCAGCAACATCAATTAGAGACAAATATCACAGAAAGATCAAGAGATAATAAAACACTTTGGGTATTAGAATCTAATGGTGCTATTACTCCAAAAACAGTGGCTTTAGGAGCTAGTGATGGTGTAAATGTTCAAATTTTAAGTGGAATCTCTGAAGGTGATAAATTAGTATATAGTTTAAAAGGCGTTTCTAAATCTGAAGCCACTCAAGGTGGAACAGCAGAAAGTCCATTTATGCCAAAAAGACCAGGATCAGACAAAAAAAAGTAAACAGCCATGAGTAAAGAAATAATAAAAATACAAGACTTAAAACGCGAGTTTACCATGGGAACCGAAACGGTGCATGCACTAAGAGGTATTTCATTCTCCATAAAAGAAGGTGAATTTGTAACCATAATGGGATCTAGTGGTTCTGGTAAAAGCACCTTGTTAAATATTTTAGGCTGTTTAGACCAACCTACTTCAGGAACTTATGAGATTGATGGTGTAAAAATGAAGGACTTAAGTAGAAATCAATTGGCAACGATAAGAAATGAAAAAATAGGCTTCATTTTCCAATCTTATAACTTATTAGCTAGAACTTCAGCCCTTGAAAATGTAGAATTACCACTTATATATAACAGTAAAGTATCTACCGAAGAACGAAGAACTCGCGCTATTAAAGCCTTAGAAATGGTTGGTTTGTCTGATAGAATGGATCATACCCCTTCTGAACTTTCTGGAGGACAACAACAACGTGTTGCTATAGCAAGATCTTTGGTAAATAATCCAGTAATGATATTGGCTGATGAAGCTACAGGAAACTTAGATACAAGAACTTCATATGAAATTATGTCCTTGTTTCAAGATTTAAATAAACAAGGTATTACAATTACTTTTGTTACACATGAACCTGATATTGCAGCATTTAGCAACAGAACTATTGTTTTAAGAGATGGAAACATTATTCAAGATTATAAGAATCATAAAGTACTTTCTGCAACAGAAGAATTAGCTAAATTACCTAAACAAGACGATTAATTATGAGACTATTAAATTTATTTAAAATCGCAACAAAAGCAATTGTTCTTAACAAAACAAGAACCTTGCTAACGATGCTAGGCATTATAATAGGTGTGGCATCGGTAATTGCAATGTTAGCTATTGGTGAAGGCTCTAAAGAGAGTATTCGTACTACAATTTCTGCTATGGGTTCTAATATGATTACCATACAGCCTGGTGCAGACAGCAGAGGACCAGCA
>CBDTUD010000045.1:0-21004 GCA_965363545.1 uncultured Flavobacteriaceae bacterium
GGTAGTAAGGAAACTTTTCGTTTCCGTCTGCGCACGAAGCTAAAGCTTATTGTTTTGCTTTTTCTTTTTTTGTTCAAAACTAAAGCCATAAGATTTAGTGAATATATAAATAAACAGACCTTTCCATTTTGCCTCAAACTCCGCATTTCGTTTAGGTTTTGTTACCTAACGTTTTTCATCGCTTGAGTTCGAATATTTTACTCCGTTAACTTTTTAAAATGCAATACGACAGATTCTTTCCTCCCTGTACTTTTAATAACTAACTCACTTTCCGTTAAGGTCTCGATTTTGTAATTTTCATTCATTCCTTTTCCGAATCCAAGAGATAGAACTTCGCGGCTAGGGTTATAACTCCAACTTCCGATAAATTTTTGAAGGTCACCTGTCCCTAAATCAAATCGTAAAGTTTTATCTGCGTTTAGATGATATGTAGTTTTTTCCTCACTTTCTTTGAAACTCTGTATTGATAAGTCCGAATATCCCTCTCCATTTATATCAGCCAAGGTTACTTTCCATTTCCCAGTCAACTTGTCCGTTAAGTCCTCTTGAGCACACGAAATAAATAATAGTAAGGAAATAATTATTAACTTTTTCACTTTGAATATTTATTTTTTGTTTATAAATGTTTGGTAATATTGGATATATTCAACCCTTTCAAAACACACTACTACCGCCTATTACTAATACCTTTGTTGTCCTCTATTATAGCCTCCACGTTGCCCTGACATTCCACGTTGTGGCCTAGCACTGTTATTTGTGGTATTAGGAGGTTTAGGGTTTAATGCTTCTATTTTCTTTTTGCTGTATTTTGTCCAGCGTTTAAACTCTTTGTCAGAAAGTGCTTCTTTTAATTTTTCATTCAATTTCGTATTGGTTTCCTCTAAGGTATCCCGATAAGGTGCTAAAAGTTCATTTACTTTTTCCCTTAATTCTTTCATAGCTTCGACATTTTTAGTTTCTATAGCTTCTTTTTGTTTCGCATTTACCATAAAATCTATATCACTAAGAATCAAGGTGTTTTTAAAAGAAAATTGTTCTAGATCCTGGTTGTATTCTAAAATCGCTTTAGAAACCAATTGGCGCTTTTCCTCGTCTTTAACTTTTGCTTCGTCGCAAACTTCATCGGCATCATAGGATACGATGCCAAGGGCATTTTTTGCATTAAACTCTTTAACTTTTATATCCCCTTTTGGTCCACTTTGTGCTGTCATTACATTGGTTTGCACCAATGCTATTGCTATTGCACATAAAAAATATATTTTTTTCATCTTTTTTAGAATTTTATATTAATCTGAAAATAAACTTAATAAAAAATTTATGCAAAGATCAACCGCTTCGCTTTCACATAAAAAATTTAATTATTTCCGTTGGTAAACAAAAAATTAATTTTGTTTATGCTCATTTCATCTTTTTTAAAATTTATTAAGGATTGGTTGACCATAAAGAAGCGCTTGCAAGCATTGCTCTTCTTGGTAGTTTTAAACCTGCAACAATCAATTCGGCAAAATCTTCTGGCTGCAATACTTTTTCAGCATTCCCGTCGGTAATTCCTAGTTCTAGTGATAAGTCGGTTGCAATAGTACTCGGCGTTAAGGTAATAACTCTAATATTATTTTTACGAACTTCTTTCATCAAAGATTGTGACATGCCCATAACCGCGAATTTAGAAGCAGAATACGCAGAAGTGTTTGCATTACCGTTTAATCCGGCTGTTGACGAAACATTGATAATATCGCCTTGATTTTTTTCTATCAAATGTGGCAGAACTTCTTTGGTAACATAGTACATGCCTAAAACATTGGTTTGAATAATAGCAGTCCACTGGTTTACTTCCATGTCATGTAAAGATCCGAATGCCGCAATACCGGCATTATTCACTAAAATATCGACAGAGCCAAGCTTTGCTAGTATGTTTTTAATTCCTTTTTTAACGGCATCGTAGTTAGCAATATCAAAGATCTCATAAGTAGCTTTTACACCGAATTTTTCTAATTCGCTTACGGTTTCTTGTAATAACTTTTCATTTCTACCGGTTATCGCAACATCGATACCTTCTTTGGCAAATGCAATTGCTGTGGCTTTTCCCAAGCCTCTGCTACCACCAGTAATGATTGCTTTTTTATTTTTTAAGTTCATTTTATATAATTTTTCCGTGAGGCTAAATTAAATATTTTCACTTGGTTATTTGGAGAATTAGTTTAGTTTTTTTTCGTTTTGTCGAATCATTGCGTCTTTAAAAATCAAGCAAACAGACCGTTTTACTGATTAAACCAATAGGATAATTTCAAGGTTAACGACCATGTTCTTCCGGAATAAGGAGGTAATAATTGATTATTAGTGTAAACAATAAACAAATCGGAAGCCGGTTTGTAGCGCCATTGCAAACGGGAATTCAAATTAAAATTATTGGATTGTTCATTATACTGAAAAAGGGTGGTGAAAAAGAGTTTATTGGTAAAAGTAATATCCGCTTTGGCACCAAGTAACCAAAATTCGGTGGTGTTCCATGGCGCAGGCAGGCTGATATTATTATAACTTAAAGAAGTACTCAGGCTCACATAAGGTTGAAATCGATAGCCTAATTCATTGGTAAATACCAACCAATTTCCATCTTCGTAATAGGCACCAATTCGACCGCCAAAGGAATAGGTAAACATACTTTGTGGTTTTGACGAATACGCCATTCGCAAGGCATTCCAATAGTGTTTTGAACCAACCGGAAGTTCCGGCTTACCGGTTCCTGTTGGGTCAAAAGGTTCTAAAAGTTCGACAAACTCATTGATAAATAGAAACCACAAAGAGCTTCGATTTCTAAAGTTTATATCATATCGAAGTAAATTGAGATAGTCGGTATTCTTCATTTTTTCATCGAAGAAATAATTACTAATCAATTTCGGACCATGACTAAATATTTTTTTGCTTTTTGGATAAAATAAATAGCCTAAAAAAGGTCTGATTTTGACAAAATTATTACGTGGCACATAGCCCACTTCAGCGCTATAGCTCTCGCTAACATACTCCTCTTGAACTCCCCAATTCCATTTTTGGCTGTTGTATTCCATGTTTACAGCCTGTGTTATCCCGTTTCCGGAATCATCAGGTGAAAATGATTTAAAGACAAAAGCTTTACCCGACCATAAGTTATTAGAGGATGCTAAATTGTATTCTAAACCCATGTTTCTGTTGTATTTTGAATACAAATCATGATATTCATCGGTATCTTCGGGGTATTTTGTAGATTCTTTGTTTACGAATAGAAGTCCGATACTCGATCGGCTAAATAACTTTCTTTGTAAGGAAACTGCTGCAAAATTCTGACTCGGTAAACCAGTATCTTTATCATTGGAGGTTTGCATATCCATAATACCAATACGCCAATCTTCATTTATATTCCCGCTGACTCTAATTCCGGCATCAATTGGTACTTCTAAACCGATTCTTCGCGAAAAGAACGGACGAATTGTAGCGTAACCAAAATTCGCAAACAGATCGGCATTTTCTAAAAAGAACTGTCTCTTTTCAGGAAAAAATAGTTCAAATCGATCTAAATTCGCTATCTGTTGATCGACTTCTACTTGTGAAAAATCAGGATTTATAGTCAAGTCTAAATTGAGAGAAGAGGTCAAAGCGAATTTAACATCTCCACCAAATTTGGCTTCAAAGTCTGTTGTATTTTCATCGATGTTAGTGCTGGTTACACTACCAAGAGCATACGGAATTAACGAATAATTGATTCCTGTAGCCGTTGGCGGAGCATCCCAAACTAAAACACCGGAATAAGCCAAAGAAGAAGTAGGATATTGTTTCGGGATTGGTGTCCAGCTCGATTTTTCACTTGATTTTAAATCTAATCTGCTAAAATTGATACCCCATTCTTTAACTCCTTTCTTATAACGAATTGATTTAAAAGGAATTGCCATTTCAACAACCCATTTATCTTTATCGCGTTTTACTTCGGAAATCCATTTGCTATCCCAGTTTAAATCGACTTTACTACCATCGTACATGGTTCCATCCCATTGCGCACCTGCGGCACTCGCCCCAAATGAAAATCCGGCAGTTTGATTGTTAAAAGGATCTATAAAAAATAGAAAATTATCGTTTTTACCGAATTCAAAATCCCTAGTTAGCGATTCAACATAATACTGCCCTTCAAAACTATTGAAAAAAATTGCCGCCAAATAAATGTTTTTATCATCATAGGCCATTCTAATTTCAGAGGTTTCTATCGCTTTTTGCCCATCTTCGGGCAAAACCATAAAAAAATCTTTGGCAACATCGGTAATTTGCCAAATTTCTTCGTCTATAATTCCGTCAATTACGATTGGTAAATCTGTTTTTCGAATATGCAAGCGATAATCGGCATTCTCTTTTTGCGCTTGTAATGATGGTAAAAAGAAGATAAAAACAAGTACTGCGATAAGGTAATTTTTTACAACTAAAAAAAAGCTATCTCTTTGAAAAGGATTCATTGCCTTCGAAAATTCAGTAAAAAAACAGGAAGGATCTTCAGTATAGATAGTCTTACTATTCTTCATTGGTTTGGAGCATAAATATAGTGAAATACTTATTTATTTTTGTAGAAAACTGTGGCTATTTTTATTGATTTTTTAGAAGGGGAGTTTCTTTATGCTTTTTGATATAAATATTACTTTTTTTTTATAAATTTAAAAAATGAATGATCATGCATTTTTACACGATTGATATATATAATATTGTATATCAGCTAGTAACATTCTTTTATTTGTACTAATAATTTAGGCTGTATCTCATAGTAAACTCAAATAGGTAATGACGGGTATTAGTATCAAATACGATTAAGTTTCTTTCAAAAGATTCCCTTTTCCAAGGGAATGACAGTGGGTTTGAATGGGCTTCTTGCAAAGGAGTCCTTTTATAATTTAAAAAAAGGAATGACATATAATAATAGCACACGTCATAACGAGCGACCGCAGGGAGCGTGGTTATCTGTCGAAATATACTCCAAACAAACTTTCATCAAGGAACAACAGATTGCCACATCGTTTTTTCAAAACGTCTCGCAATGACGGAATAAAACAATGTCATTTCGACTGTAGCGATAGCGCAATGGAGAAATCTCAACCACAGGTATTAAGCATCGTGAGATTCCTCCACTACGGTCGGAATGACGGACGTATAATAATAGCACACGTCATAACGAGCGACCGCAGGGAGCGTGGTTATCTGTCGAAATATACTCCAAACAAACTTTCATCAAGGAACAACAGATTGCCACATCGTTTTTTCAAAACGTCTCGCAATGACGGGAGTAAACATTCATAACTCAAAATTGATCACTCAAAATTAAAAATACCCTGTCTACCCCTCTTTTCGCAGCACTTCTAATGGCGGGCTTTTAAGCACTGTTCTAATATTGCTGAGTCCGATAAATAAGACCAAAAGCGTAATGCCAGGCAAGAACACCAAGAAAGGAATCAAGCTAGGAACAAAAGGCTCTTTAAATAAAAATGTCGCTAATAACTGACTGCTCAACAATGATAATAAAATACCTATCAAGCTTCCTATGATTCCCAAGTAGAAATATTCTAAAGCCGTAATTTGTAAAATCTGTTTACTTTTTGCTCCTAGGGTTCTTAAAAGTACGCTCTCTTTAATTCGTTGGTATTTACTGGTGCGAACAGATCCAATAAGTACAATAATACCCGTAAGAATGCTAAAAAAGGCCATAAAATTGATCACCCATGAAATTTTATCTAGTATATTTTCAACAATACTAAAAACTTGTCTTAAATCTAAAACAGTAACATTTGGGAATTTTTTTACCAAATCCTGTTGTAAAGTCGCTGCACTCGAATCATCGGAAACATGGGTTGTTAAGACATGAAACTGAGGCGCATTTTCTAATACTCCTTTTGGGAAAACAATGGAGAAATTCATTTGCATTCGTCCCCAATCTACTTTTCGAATGCTGCCAACCGTTGTTTCCATGAGCACACCTTGCACATTAAAAACAATTTGATCGCCTACTCCTACTTTAGCGTTTTCAGAAACATTATCTGCTATAGAAATTACAATAGGTTCTCCAGATTTAATTTCAGGTGTCCAAACTCCTTCAAGCAGCACATCCGAATCTTTTAACGAATCACGAAAAGTTGTTCTAAATTCATGATTCAATACCCATTCGTTGATTTTTGAGGCAGTATCTTTACGAATATCTGTTGCCAGTTCTCCTTTAATACTGTGTATTCGCATGGTGACTATCGAGATATTATCTAAAACTCCTAAACCTTTTTGCGTTATCGTTTTGGCTACTTGGTTATTCTGCTCGGTTTGCACATCCATTAAAATGATATTTGCATTTTCAGCATCCGTATTCAACGAAGTTTTTGCTAACAAGATATCTTTTGTAAAATATAGTGTACTGATCAAAAAAGTACCTAAACCAATAGCCAAAATCAATACCATAGTTTGATTATTTGGGCGATACAAATTCAACAAACTTTGACGAGCTGTAAAGCCCCAAGAGGTAGGGAAATATTTTTTAATCGCTTTCATAAACAAGATGGCAATACCCGCCAAGATGGAAAAAGTAATCAAAATACCGAGAACAAATGCTAAGGCATAAAGTGCGTTTTTTAAGATCCAAAAGGAAAATAAAAACACAAAAAGTAAAACTGCTGCATAGGTTAAGATCTTAGATTTTCGAGATTTGTTTAGATTACCTTCATCTACCCGCAACACTTGTAAAGGCGAAACATACCAAGTGTTCAATAAAGGCAACAATGCAAATAAAACGGACATTAGAACTCCCAAAAATATTCCCATCAAAATTGGCTGCGGTGTGATAGTAACTTGAATATCAAAGGGTAAAAAATCTTTTAATAGTAACGGAAATGCCTGTTGCAACACCATACCGATACTCGTACCGATAATACCGCCAATAAGCCCTATACCCGCAATTTGTATGAGATAGATTAAAAAAGTCTGTTTTCTAGAGGCTCCCATACATTTTAAAACTGCAACATCTGTCAGTTTTTCTTTGATATAAATATGAACGGAACTGGCAATACCGATACAACCTAGTAAAAGCGCAATAAAAGCAGCCAGATTTAAAAATTTACTCACATTACCATAACTTCGCCCAATTCGTTGACTTGTACTGGTGTGTGTATCGAGATCGGCGTTTTCAGCATCTAAAATTGGGTCTAGGTTTTTATCCAATTCATCCAAATCCATTGTTGGCGGAGCGATAAAGAAATACTGGTATTCTGCTCGGCTTCCTATTTGTATCAATTCGGTTTGTGCAATAAAACGATAAGGAATGATGACCGTTGGCGCAACTGAAGTGGAAACTGCCGTTCTCCCGGGAATAGATTTTAAAACACCGGTAATTGGCAACGTGAGTTTCCCTAATTTTATAGAGTCTCCTACATTCAAATCATATTGCAACATCAAAGTAGCATCGACCAAGGCACCTCCTGATTCTTGATAGGTATTTGCTGCAGAAACTGGCTCCGTATCCATAGTACCATAAAATGGGAAAGCGCCTTCTATTCCTCGCACTTGCACAAGCCTGGAACCGTCATTTTTAGGAAATGCAGCCATCGAAGAAAAATTAACTTCCGATGCATCGGCACCTAAAGAGTCAATAATCGCTTGTACTTTTTTATTTGGTAATTGCCTGCTATCAATAATAAAATCGGCTCCCATCAAGGCTTTTGATTGCCTTTCTATATTGTTTTGTAAATTTTCGCTAAACAATTGAATCGAAACTACTGCTGCAATGCCTAAAATAATGGATGCCATAAATAGTAGCAACCGTGAACGACTTGCTTTACCATCGCGCCATGCCATAGTAAACAACCAAGACAAACCGGCTTTTGAAGATGTTATATTTTTTCTCAAACCAATACTGTTCTTTCGTTTGCTGCTATCTTACCACCTTTTAATCTCAAAATTTGTTGGGTTCTATTTGCTAAATCCAAATCATGGGAGATAATTACCAAAGTTGTGCCTGCTTCTTTATTCAATTGAAACAGAAGTTGAATTACCTTTTCACCGGTTTCCTCATCTAAATTCCCGGTTGGTTCATCGGCAAATAAAATGGAAGGATTGTTAGAGAAAGCTCTCGCCAATGCGACACGTTGCTGCTCACCACCAGATAATTGCGACGGATAATGATGGTACCTATCTGTAAGCCCAACTTTATCCAATAATTCTTTGCTGATTTTAGCTGCATTTTTTGCGCCTTGCAATTCCAATGGCACACTTACATTTTCTAAGGCAGTAAGTGTTGGCAGCAATTGAAAATTTTGAAATATAAAACCAACCTCTTTATTACGCAGTTGAGCTCGCTCATCTTCATTCAAATCTTGCAAATTATGTCCGCATAATTCAATAGTCCCCGAATCCGGATGATCTAATCCGGCACATAAACCAAGTAAGGTAGTTTTTCCGCTTCCGGAAGGGCCAATAATAGAAAAGGTTTCTCCTTGCTCAACTTCAAATGAAATATCGTGCAAAACCGTTAATTTTTTGGCACCGCTGGTATATGTTTTCTCTAACTCATGAATCTTTAATATCTTTGACATTCGATTAATTTTGAAATTATACTTTAAGAAATGAAAAACGAGCAAAATAAGCAAATGATTTTTAATTCACACCCGAGACAGAAACAGATTTTCTTAAAGTTTTGTTATTTTTTAATTGCTACCGTTCTGCTCTCTTGTGCCGGCGATACTGCTAAAAAAGAGAAAGATGAACAAATAGATACCGTTGTCACGGAAAGTCTTCCTGAAACCCAAACAAGCAAGAAGACCATATTGTTTTTTGGGGATAGCTTAACGGCCGGATATGGATTGGAAGATATCAACGATGCCTTTCCCGGGTTGATTCAAACTAAACTAGATTCTTTAGATTTGAATTATACCGTTATCAATTCGGGGTTAAGTGGTGAAACTTCTGCTGGTGGAAAAAGCCGTATCGAATGGGTACTCAACCAAAAAATTGATGTTTTCGTTCTCGAATTAGGTGCAAATGATGGTTTACGCGGTGTTCCGTTAACGAAAACCAGAGAGAATTTGCAAGACATTATTGATGCAGTACAAACAAAATACCCGCAAGCTACAATTGTTCTTGCCGGAATGCAGTTACCACCGAATATGGGACAAGCATACAGCACAGAATTCCGAGACATATTTACTGAATTGGCAGAAAAGAATGCTCTGGCATTAATTCCGTTTTTATTGGAAGATGTTGGTGGTGTTCCTACACTTAACCAAGAAGATGGAATTCATCCAACCGAAGAAGGTCAAAAAATTGTAGCTAACAATGTATGGGCGGTTTTGCAAAAAGTGTTGGAGTAATAAGGGTTTCTAACACCTATTCTATATATAGTTTATCCAATCGCTTACTTCGCAACTTACTATCTTAAAATGAAGCGCAATCAATTTCATAAGATACCTCTATAGTGTCTTTAGCGGAATTAGTTAAAAATTCGATTTTTTTATGAGCATCTGCATTGGTGTTCCCGGTAGAATAATTAAATAATAGATCAATATTGGCGTTAGGTTTTGTTGGAAGATAAATTATAGTATCAGCAGTTTGTGCCACTATTTCAGCAGGCATAAAAAAATAAGTGATGTTATTAGAAACGTTATTTCTAATATACAATTTAGGGTTACCATTATTAGTTACTTTCAAATTCAATTTTAAAATACTAGCATACCAATAGTCAATATCACGAATATTTATAATGCCTTCTTCTAAAAACCCATCTGTGTTAAGAATATCTGCAAATGGACCAACTGCAGAATCTAACGATTCAAATTGCAAACCGTATTTATATTTTGGGTCTGTATCATAATCAAAAATAATTTCATAATTACCTTGATCGTCGGTAAGGGTATCATCAATTGGAATAGTCTCCGAAATTCCATAACCACTCCAATAGCCACCTCCATAAACATATTGTACAACCGTTACCTTAAAATTCTTATGAATAATACCACGTTCTACATCGGATACATTTCCTCTAACAGTTGTGGTTACCATATATTTAGGTATTGAATCTTCAGATTCTGTACACGAGTACGTCAATAGTAAAAGAAAAATCCATAAATTCTGAAATCGTACAATTTTTAACATGCTAATTGAATTTACATATGAATATCTTCAAATAGGTTTTAAAAAGTAAACCTTGTTCGAAATATACACCTTTTTTAATTAAATAATAAAAAAGAGCCATGCTTCAAAAGATAAATATAACTAATAAAGTAGTATTTATTATATGAATGAACATTCATTTTTTGTATCTTTGCACCGAATTAGGTAAAAAAACACAAATGGCAGCATTACAAAAAAGTTTGGATAAGCGCGAAGCATTAGTAAACGCCACTATTTATTTGGTGAATAACAACGGTTTTCATGCAACACCCATATCAAAAATTGCGAAGCTTGCCAATGTTTCTCCTGGCACGATTTATTTGTATTTTGAAAACAAGCAAGATTTGGTTAATCAAGTATATCTAGATATAAAACAAAACTTTACAGCCTTCGCTTTCCAAGAATATGACGCTTCTTTTCCGGTAGAAAAAGGATTTGAAACGATATGGAAAGGAATTGCAGATTTTAAACTTAATGAATTAGAAAAAGCCTTGTTCTTATCGCAATGTGATAGCAGTCCGGTAATCGACGAAGAATGTCGTCAAGTAGGTCTAAAGCATTTGCAACCCCTACTCGACTTATGGGAACGCGGACAAAACGAAGGAATTATTAAAGCTATTTCTCCTTATTTGTTATATGCGTATACCATTTACCCTTTATCCTTTTTGACGACTATGAAACAACGAGGTGTTTTTAACATAAATCAAGAAGAAATCGAAGAAGCCTATAAAGCTGCTTGGAACAGTATTAGTGTAGAAACCTTTTTTCTCACACACAAAATTAAAACTAGAAGTAAAAATTAAAAAATTAATTACAATGGAATTATTAGAAAAATTACAATGGAGATATGCTACTAAAGCAATGAATGGTAAAAAAGTACCACAAGAAAAAGTAGATCGTATTTTAGAGGCAGCTTCTCTTGCACCAACATCAAGTGGGTTGCAACCTTTTGAAATTATCGTTATTACGAATCAAGAGATCAAAGAAAAAATCAGACCAATTGCTTGGAATCAATCCGTTATCACCGATTGTTCTCATTTACTTGTTTTTGCCGCTTGGGATACGTATACCCCGGAACGGATTAATAAAATGTTCGATTTGACTAATACAGTTCGTGGTTTTAAAAATGAAGGCTGGGAGAATTACCGTAAACTGTTGTTGAGCAGCTATCCGCAAAAAGATGCCGAAGTAAACTTCAATCATGCCGCAAAACAAGCTTATATTGCCTTTTCTCAGGCGATTGCTGCCGCAGCTTTTGAAGGTGTTGACAGCACACCATTAGAAGGATTTGATCCGAAAGCTTTAGATAAAATATTAAACTTAAAAGAAAAAGGATTAGGAAGTTGCGTAATGTTACCTCTAGGGTATCGTGATGCAGAAAAAGATTGGTTGGTTGACCTTAAGAAGGTAAGAAAGCCAATGAAAGATTTAGTTACTCTAATTGACTAATTTTTTCAATCATAATCTCAAATAATTTATTTTTGAAAGGTTTCACTACTTGTGGAACCTTTTCTTTTTTTTATACATGTATTGCACTGTATGTCTACATTGACAAATTTAATTCCGGTAGCAACCGAAAAAGCACGGCATGCGATATTAAATTAAATGGTATTTCGTTAATTAACCCTTTTTCTAGAACGGATATCCAATGGCAAAATTAAAGATTGTTTCATCAATTCTTACATCAAATCGTTCCCCTTCTGGCAAAGAAGGGTCATTAATTGGCGCTGCCCAATCAAATCGAATTACAAATCCTTGAACATCTACCCGAGCCCCAATGCCTGCACCAATACCCAATTGCTTATAAAAATCTGAAGTGAATTTTCCGCCAGGAAGATCTGTATTTTCTTTAGATAACCAAACGTTTCCCGCATCTACAAAAAGTGCTCCTTTAAAATAAGAAAATATAGGAAAACGGTATTCCAAATTTGCCTCTAAACGAATGTTTCCGGTTTGATCTATGTAGGTATTGCTGCCATTATCTGGACTCGTATAAGTACCAGGCCCAAGCGAACGAATTGAAAAAGCACGAACACTATTAGGCCCACCCGAATAAAATTGTTTGACATAAGGCATTACATCTGAGTTACCATAGGCATAGCCGTAACCGCCAAATAATCTAGTTGCAATTTTAGCTTCCTTTCCAAAGTTAAAATGATATCTAAAATCCATATCTGCTTTAGCATATTGCGCATATTCCAAACCTAAAAAAGTTTGTGGATTCTCTCCTTGATTTTTTCCGAATAGGTTCAAAAAATTACCTGCGATATCCAAGGTGGTATTCACATAAAATTGATGTTTTTTTTGGCTATCCAACATGCCATTATACGTAAACGAATAATTCCATCCTGCAATGAATTGTTGGTCGAAACTTAGTTTAAAAAAAGGATTATTCTCTAAAATTTGATCAAATTCATTCGACGTTTTTAATAAATTCGTGTAATTCACTGAAATTGGATTAATTTCATGTGTCGTATATTTATTCTCATTCCAGATATAGCCAAATTGAGCTTGCCCTGATAATACAGTAAAGAAATTGGTTCGGTTTAAAAAATCAACAGTTAAACTGGTTTTTGTTTTTGGCACAGAATATTTAAAAAAATTGTTCCTAAAATTATATGGGAAAATTACTCGAGGAAAAATTATTTCCGATTTAAAACCTACCGATGTATTACTCTGGCTTGCTTGATTGCCTCCCAATTGCACTTCATAAGCGACATTAGAACTCAAATTTAACGTTTCACCACCATAAAAGATATTTCTATTACTATAGGTCAATTCTAATGCAGGACCGGCAAAACTGTTGGATTTGGTTACTGCTTGGAGTTCTGCCCTAAGTGCCATTTTGTTTAATGGTGAAAGAAAAATATTTGCTTCTAAAAAACCTATGCTATCTGTTTCTTGAACTGGTTTTTCTTCATATTGAAAATTTACAAACTTATAAACACCAATACTCGAAAGTCTTCTGGATGTATTTCTTGAAGTTTTCGAATTGTATAATTGCCCTTCTTCTACTAGTATAAATGGATCTAATTTTTTCGGTTTGAAAAATTTTTCTACCTCGACAAAATTCTTATTATTATATCGCAGTGTATCTTTTCGCAAGGAATCACTCTGGATATCATAATTGGAATACACATTTATTTTAGATATTTTATAGGGGATCAACGCCTTTCTTGGCACTTCTTTCTTTAGTTTTAAAAACAAATCAAACTGCCTATTTTTGTAATGATTCGTATCAGCTTCAAAAATTAAAAACTCACTGTTAAAATTATAAAAACCCTTATTTTTAAGCTCCCCATCAATTTTTTCACGTTCCGACTTCATTGCAGATAAGTCAAATTGCATACCAGTACTAAATAAAGAAGTATCTATGCTTTTTTTAATCGCGCTTGAAATAGTTTCAGAAATTGTATCTAATTGATATGTAGCTAATTTATACGGTTTACCTACAATAACAGTATAGGTTGCTAAAGCCGTTTTTTTCTTTTCATTCTCTTGCCAATTGGAGGTTACTGTACTGTAGAAATAACCATTATTTTCTAAACGGTTTATCAATGTTTGTTCGATTTCTAAAGTTTTAACATTTGATCGATAAATAGGTTCTTCCCCTATTTTTTTATAGATCCATTTATTAATAAAACCCGGTTTTTCTTTTTGATTTTTGTAATACGAGTGCAAACCAAAATAGCTATGGAGAGATTTTTTATTTGGCTCAGGTCTCAGTGTGTTTTCGAGTTCTGATTTTATGCTCTTTTGGTTTTCGATTAAAGAGTCATTAACAATTTCTAAAGTAGCACCGGTATATAATAATTCCCCTTCAGGGATGAATTTATCAATACCACAACCCTGCAAAACGCTAAGGATAGAGATTAGGAATAATATCTTATTTCTTTTAATTTTGAACATATTTCTTCCTTAATTTGGCTTGTTTTCGATTTCTTGAACTTCTTCTTCTCTTGCTTCCTTTGCTTCAATTTGCTTTTGTTTCTTCTTTTCTGCATAAAACATGGCGTCCCATAATTCTCTGAATTTATTAAATTCTCGGGTAAAAATTAAAGCGATACCACTTACTTTGGTTTGTCCGTCAATTACCGTTTCAAATTCACTTTTTTGAAAAGCTTTTAGGCGATATTTACCACTTTCACTCAGTAAATATTCCAAACTGGCATTACCTAGCATAGATGTTTCCGCTCCGCGCGTACCGCTGCCTTCAATATCGACTTCACTTCCTACTTTAACGATAAGTCGATCATTAAATAATTTTTTCTGAGCATTGATATCCAGTTGCGTTCGTTGCTCTTCTGATGTACCCTGATAATCGGTAAAACTATTCAAACCAAAATCAAGTTTTACACCGGTATCACCCATTAATTTATCTGAAAAAACATTTAATTGATCCGAAAGCAAGCTGTTTAGGTTAGATCTTGCAATTGCAGAAACTCCTCCGCTACTACCGTCACTACCCGATTCTGGATAGAATCGATTTAAAACCAATAAGGAAAAAACTTGGCGATTTAGCTCATCTTCTCTTTGATTTACTTCTTGCACCCTTCCGTAAACTTGCCCACCGATTGCACCTTGCTCTTCTTCTGGCATATCCAGTTGAAAGCTTATTTTAGGCTGCATTAATTCACCGCCAATATTTAAATATACATAAAAGGGCAATGCCTGTTGGTATTTATTTTTTGTGGTAGGATCTAAACCTGAAGTCTGTGCCGCCATTAAGGAATATGCCGATGTTTTCACATTATAAATTGTACGGATATCTAAATTGGCATCATAAGGACTGCCACTCCAAGTAACGCGACTATCTGGTGCCAATTCAAATTTTCGATTTACTAAATTGTATAAATTCATTTCATAGTGCCCCTTGTTTGCATTGTAAAATCCGGAAAGAGACATACGACCATTCGGATCAATTGCAAAATTTAAATCTGCTTCACCAGAAAATTGAAAATTATCTCCTGTTTGTTTATCAATGATAACCGTAAATAAGGCTTCTTTATCGGTTGTAATTAAGGCTTGAATATCATATCCGGTTAGATTTGCAGATTTTTCTTCGGTTCTTGATAAAATAGCATCGGGGTTTTCTTTATTTACAAAGACTACAACACCTTCTCTGCTCTCTATATTTACGGCTGAATTTGGTAAAAAGTAGGTTAGGTTCGTTGCTTTATTTACTTTAAATTTTAATTTTAATATAGGAATATTCAAGTCTCCGGTCAAGTTCATCGTGGCGTCAAAGTTTGCCAATCCATACAAAAAATCATTGTCCTCCATTTTAGCATTGAGGAGCTGAAAATTTTGTGTAGCCATTTTCAGATCGAACGTTGGGTTTAAGAAATTCATGGTCCCAACTTTTCCGTTTATCGTTAAAGTGCTTGCGTTTATATCTTGTACGGTAAAGTTATTCACTGCAAAATTAGATTTATTAATTTCGATGGTTTCATTAGCTAAGGTAAAAGCACTATTGAGTTTTTTTATTTTAAAATTAGCATTGTTGAAATTTATTTTCCCCTCATAAACAGGGTTTTCTATAGTGCCATTTACATTTAGTTTTCCAGTAATATTACCCGATGCATTAATAATTTCTCCTTGTGAAAAAGCTTCTAATGCCTCCATTTTAATAGATTTTAAATCTGCAATTAAACTTAAATCAGGATTTTGCTCTGAGGCTGTATAATCACCTGTAACCTTTAAATCAATAGCTCCTCCGGACAAATCAAGGTTAAAATCATAGCGATCGTCCCCTTTTGAACCTCCTTTTGCCGTTAATCTGCCTAAATCAACATCTAGAAAACTCAAATTATCTAAGCTTAAATTTGCGAGAAAACCACTATTTTCCAAAGGATTTTCGATAATAAAATGCCCATTTAATTCGCCATTTACTAAATTGCTTTCAGCATTCAGATAGCTAAACAAGGTGTTCAATTTAAAATTTTGAAAATCAAGAGCAAGATGTTCTTTTTCAATAGTTGGCAAACGATCTGTAATTTCGAAAGTTTGATCCTCATGAGAAAACTTGAAATTGTTAAAATTAATTTTCGTTTTGGTATATAGAATTGTATTGTCTTGAGGTGTTTCCCAGTCTAATTTATTTAACTTCAGTAAATCGGGAAAAATATGCAATCGCAAACTATCTTGCTTACCAGTGATTTCTGCTTGAACTGAATTGTAAATTTCATCATCAAAATAGGATGTGAATTTTAAATTCATTTTATCATTTTCTTGATTTCCTTTAAAAACAGTTTTAGGAATAGCTAAAGGCCCTGCATTAATTTCTTTAAAGCCCAAGTTAAAAGTAAATTCTTCTTTATTAGTCTCTATAGCTAGCGCTAGGCTATCAATTTCATTTCCGGCATACATAATGTTCGGAACGCTAAGTTGTGCTTTTAAAGCCCTCGTTTTCTCTTTAAAATCCAAAGCAAGAATTATAGTATCAGCGTCTTTTATTTTGAGAAAAAAGATATCATTTAATAGTGGATCCTGTTTAATTTTTGCATTCATTCTCAAGTTCACAGGAATCTTTGACTTATCCAAAGTGGATGAATCTCTATAAAAATAACTCATGACGTGACTCTTTACTTCTTGGCTAAAGGTTTGAGGATCGGTATTTGATTCTAGGTTCACATCAAATAGTCTGTTTTTTACAAATACAGAAGTGGTATCAGGGCGTACAAATGCATTTGCTATAATATCCCCCACTATATAGGTTTTATTATCATATACGATAACATTATCATTTACTTTGCTGGTAAAGTCAAAACTAGTGCTGTTACCTTTAAAATCGGCAGTAAGATTAAAACCTGTGCGAAGGTCTCTTTTTATAATTCCAAGTGCTTGCAAATTGGCCCCAGCAACATGAAGATCTAAACCAATTTCAGATGCAACAGAGTCTAAAACTACCGTAGCATCCAAGGTCATATTCAAATTTTCATCTTTATAAGTACTGTTGATATTACCCGTACCATTTTCTAAATTTCCTAAAATATGGAGACCTTTAAAAGTGTATGTATTGTAGGTAAAACTTGATATTTGAGCATCAATTTTTGCATTTAGCTCATTTAAATTAGCGCCATTACCACTTGATGTAATAGCTGCGTTAAAACTATCTAATTTATTGTTATTTAATATTTTACCTAATTTTATTTCTTTTAGCTCTATTGCAGCATCATAAATTATTTCTTTTTGATTTTTAAAACTTCCATCTAAGGTAATAATTCCGAGAGAGGTATTTAATTTCGCTTTTGCGGATACATTATGTAGCGTACCTTGAGCATTCCCAGAAAGTGAAATATCGGTAGGCAAGTTAATTTCTAAGTCTTTTTCACTTAAAAATAGGGAAACATCCTTTTGATTTGTTTTTGCGATAAAATTTGGAATAGAAAATTGCAATTTTTCAATATTCGTCACATGCTGTATTCCTCCTTGCATGCTAATTTTTGTAGAATCTCCCCAAGATAGATTTGCTTTTTTCAATTGGAAAGAAGATAAAGAACCCAACATGGCTAAGTCTCCTGAAACCAGTTTTTCACTAAGAGTTTGTATATAAACATTCTCTTTTAATTTGGGCTGTAAATAAAACAAATCATTAATTTCAAATTGATAATGCGACAAGTTTAAATCAAATTTTGATTTCTCCGGCTCTTGTAAAAAGTTTGCCAATTTTGTAAAATTTGCACTGAGTTTTCCATTAATTTTAGTATTGTTCACATGGAATAATACATTTTCAACAAGCAAAGATTGATCGGTAATTTGGGCGTCAAAAGCAAATTGGTTTAGATGAATACCCGATTTCTCGTTCAACTCAAACTTTTCCAAATTAATTTTTAATGTTTCTTCCCGTAAAGAAAATGTCTCTGCTTCTAAATTGAATTCACTAATGTACAAATGATTAAAATTTAAAGAATCTCTTTTTGTTTGTAGCTTACCCAAATCATATTGAATCCTATTATTTTTAAAATCAATTCCGGAAACGTCAATATCTATTTCTGGCCAAGAAAATACCGTGTTTTCAGTTGTAACAGAATCAATTACTTGCCGTTTTTCCTCTTTTTCAAGGCTTAACTTGCATAAAGAATTTTCTAATTCAAGAGCTTCAATTTTATAAGAATTCTTAGCAAGATCCAATTTCGGAATCTCCGCATAAAAATGGTTAATGTCTAGCAAAGTGTTTATACCCTTTTCCAAATCGGTATAAACGATATGTACTTTTCGTAAGTCTAGTTGATCTATAACCAAAAAAGGCAAGATTGAAGGTTCTGTTTTCGCTTTTTTTACGACAGGCTTTTGCTTATAGCTGATCTTAGCATTGGAAACAGCACCTTTATCAAGTTTGAAAGTCATGCTATTTACATCAAATTCCTTCATGACGGCATCCAGCTCACCTATAACAAGATGTGTATCAATTCCTAATACAGCATCTTCAAAAATTAGATCAATATCTTTGAAATGTAGGTCGCCAATTATAATAGTTAGTGGTGAAGCTGTCGAATCCTTCTCGACAGACATAGTAGAATCCGCACTAGCGAACGCATCCAGTAAAAACTGAAAATTATAGCCATTTATAGTATCTTTTCTATGAATATATGCTCGCAAACCTTCCCATTTTAGAGCGTCAACGCCATAACCACCACCTCTTATCATCGACCATAACGGTACATTTGCCTCCAGATATTTGGAATAAATAAGAGTATCCCCTTTTATATCTTCTAAAAAGAGATCTTTAACCAATAAATTACCATCGAAAGTTATAAATAATTGATCAATTTCAACTTTTGTATTGGTCTTTTCAGAAACGTAATTAGTCGCGTAATTCACAATTTTATGTTGACCCCAAGGACTTCTAATAAAAAGCACTAATGCAAAAAATAAAAGAAGCACTACTCCTAAAATAATGAATACTATTTTTACTATTTTGCCTCTTTTGTGCTTCATAGACTGATTTTGGCGGTAAAAAAAAATTAAAAAGGGTTAAAAATATGGCTTATGCATTTTCTACAAAATATGCTAAAATAAGAAATACCTGAAAGGTAATAACTTCTTTTTTAACAGGTGGTTTTTTTGTTATATTTGACAAAGTATTCCCTATTTTGCTAAAAGATAATTTTTAGTACTCTGATTTGTAAAATTTTAGTTCCAATTTCATTTTAAAAGAAATCTTATGAAAAAACTTAGAAAAGAAGACATTAAGCAAGAAGTTTTCGATTTATACGATGATTATGCACATAATAAAATTGAAAGAAGACAATTTATGGAACGTTTATCTCTTTTCGCTATTGGCGGAATTACTGTTCCGTCATTATTGAGCTTTATGTCGCCAAATTACAGCGACACGCTGCAAATTAAAGCGAATGATCCTAGATTAAAGTCTGAATTTATTACATATAATTCACCAAAAGGCGGGGGAGAAATCAAAGGATTACTTTCACGCCCAGCGGAACAGAAAAACAAATTACCTGGAATCATTGTGGTACACGAAAATCGTGGATTGAATCCGTATATTGAAGATGTGGGAAGAAGAGCTGCATTAGAAAATTTTATCTCCTTAGCGCCAGATGCATTAACTCCTCTTGGTGGTTATCCGGGTAATGATGATGATGGTAGAGCTTTGCAAAAACAACGGGATGCTAATGAAATGCTCGAAGATTTTATTGCAGCTTATAATTATTTGAAAGAGCATCCAGAATGCAGCGGTAAAGTTGGCGTTGTTGGTTTTTGCTTTGGTGGTTGGATTTCTAATATGATGGCGGTAAAAATATCAGATTTAAGAGCAGCTGTTCCGTTTTATGGTGGACAACCTACCCAAGAAGAAGTTGCGAGTATTCATGCACCTTTGCTCATTCAGTATGCAGAATTAGACACACGCGTTAATGCCGGTTGGCCGGATTACGAAAAAGCCTTAAAAGAAAATAAAAAAGAATACCAAGTTTTTATATACCCAAACGTAAATCATGGTTTTCATAACGATACAACACCTCGTTATGATAAAGATACGGCAACACTTGCTTGGCAGCGAACAATAGATTTTTTTAACGAAAAACTAAGGTAGGTTAGTCTAATCGAATTATTTTACCACGATATTGGACGGTAATCTTTTAAGAATTTACCGCTCCAATGTTTCCCGGTATTGATGCCGTCGAATAGCGGATCCATAACTCGAGCTGCACCATCGACAATGTCTAATGGTGGCTGAAAATCATGCAATTCTTGTTTTCTTTTCGCTAATTCTGCTGGATCCTCATCCGTTACCCATCCTGTATCTACTGCATTCATAAAAATACCTTGTTTTGCCAAAGTACCCGATGCTGTGTGTGTTAACATATTTAGAGCCGCTTTAGCCATATTAGTATGAGGATGGCGATCTTCTTTGAAAAAACGATGAAATTTTCCTTCCATGGCAGAAACGTTTATGATATGCTTCTTTCCGGTATTGTCTTTTTTCATCACCTCTGAAAGTCGATTACACAATACAAAAGGCGCAACAGAATTCACTAATTGTACTTCGATCATTTCGGTAGTCTCAATTTCTCCCAGTTTTAACCTCCAACTATTTGTCTTGCGCAAATCAACTTGTTGCAAATCGGCATCCAAATTCCCTTGAGGGAAAACTTCTTTTGTTACTAGAGTATTATCAAAACTATACGGAATTTGAGAAAGTTTAGCCGAAGCTCTTAATCCAATTCCAGGTTCTGGTCCATGCCAAGTTACCGGCATATTCTGGTTAGAAGATGCACCAGAAGTTAAAACTTTTAGTTCTTGTAAGCAATCGTTATGATCTGTTAATAAATCTTTTACGTATTTTGGTAATGTTTCAATAGCTCTTTCTTCATTTGCCATTAAATGGGAATAAAAT
>CBDTUD010000046.1:0-20828 GCA_965363545.1 uncultured Flavobacteriaceae bacterium
AAAAGCAAGCTTTATGATTTCGCTTGCTTTTTGATTTATTCGTGACCTCGACAGGATTCAAACCTGTAACCCTCAGAGCCGAAATCTGATATTCTATTCAGTTGAACTACGAGGCCAATAAATATGTTTTCTTTATAGTCTGTCGACTTTTAACTCAATAATTCTTTTACTACTACAGAGATTGCTTTTCCATCTGCTTTTCCACCTAATTGTGCTGAAGCAATTCCCATAACCTTACCCATATCTTTCATAGAAGCTGCTCCTGTTTGTGCAACAATTTCTCCTATCGCTATTTTCAATTCTTCGTTAGATAACTGCTTTGGTAAAAATTGCTCTAAAACTTTTGCTTGTGCTAGTTCAGGTTCTGCCAAATCCTCTCTGTTTTGCTCACTAAATATAGCCGCGCTATCTTTGCGTTGCTTAACTAATTTTTGAACAATTTTCATTTCTTCTTCCTCACTCAAAACAACACCACTTCCACTAGTATTCTCTAATAAAAATGCTGATTTCAACGCACGTAAAGATTCCAAAGCAACAGTATCTTTTGCTTTCATTGCTACTTTCATTTGTTCCATTACTTCCTTTTGTAAACTCATTGCGTATCTATTTTATGGGCCACAAATATACTAAAAACAATTCATCACATGAAAACTAAAACTCTTATTTTTTAATTTTAAAAACCTCGCTAACCGCTTCATAAATTAAATTATTTTCAAATCCCTTTCTCATCAAATAATCGGTTAACTTTTTCCTTTTTTTATAAACATTGCTCTCGTTTATAAGCTCAAATCTTTTTATGGTAATATCCTCTAAAGTTTTGATATACATTTCGTCATCAATTTCACCTAAAGCTGTATTGATATTAAATGATGAAATATTTCTCATTTTCAATTCTCGAATAATACGCCGTTTTCCCCAGTTCTTTATTCTAAATTTTCCTCGAGCAAAACTTTTTGAAAAACGTTCTTCATTTAAAAAATCATGCTCCATTAAATGTAAAATTATCATTTCGCGAGCTTCAGGTATCATTTGCATAGTATACAATTTTCTCTCAATTTCTTGATGACAACGATCTTGATATGCACAATAACTCTCCAAACTTCTTTTGGCTTCTTCCACCGTAAATGTTAACTTTTTATTTCTCATGGTATTAACTATAGACACCTATCCGATGATTCATTCATCGAGAACCACTTTTTCCAAACCTAAAACTACATAATTATGACGAAGTATTACTTTATAATTTTAGCTTTTATTATTTCATTTACTTGTTTTTCCCAGTCTGTTTCAATTGCCATTCAAGATTTTGATGAAGCCACTCCTGAATGGAACTTCAGCACAGATACGCCATTTTTTGATAATTCCTCAGATGGTTTTTTCGGAATTCATAACGGAGATAATGACGCCGACACCAATGATACTGGATTTTCTTTACAAGCAAATAGCATAACTTCATCAGCCATAGAAAATGATTTTTTATTTATTCATGACTTGAACGATGAATCGGAAAACGGAACCAATGCAGAAGCTACTATAACATTTGCAAATATTGATGTCAGCACTTATTTTGACGTTGAAATTACTTTTGATTTCGAAATTTTTGAATTTGAAAATTTTGATTATATCATTTATGAAGTTATAGAAGATGGAATAATTTCCACCTCGGAAACACTAGTTAAAAACGGACAAGGGCTAATTTCTGTTTTCATCCAGAATGCCACAAATAATGTTGGTTTACGATTAATTATTAAGCAAAATTCGGAAGTTGATTATGCTGCAATTGACAATCTAAAATTGGTAGGTAAACCAATTATTCCTTGTAATGATTTATTTATTTCAGAATATATTGAAGGAACTTCCAGCATAAATCATAGAAATAATTATATAGAAATATACAATCCGACTTCGAACAGCATCTCTCTAGAAAATTATGACTTGGTGAAATATACGGGGAATAGCTTAACCGTTTCCAATACTTTGACCTTGACAGGAAATATTCCAAGTTATGGCGTTTTATTGATTGAAGATAGCACAGAAAATCTTATAGTAAATGCTGACATTTCAACAAATAGTTTTGTAATGGATTTTACAGGAGACGATAAAATAGCACTTAGAAATTCAGAAAACATCATTGATCTTATTGGTAAAATTGGTAATTCTGTTGATTATGCCAAAGATGTTACTCTAAGAAGAAAAAGCGCTATTCAGAATGCAAATACACAATTCAATCCCGATGAATGGGATGTTTACGAACTCGAGAATGTTAAAAATATAAATCAGCATGTTTCTCGCTGTAGCGGAGCTATTCCTGAAATTGAGGTTACAGGAAATTTTAATTCCATTTCCGACGAAGCCACTTCGACTTCAACTTTTAACAATACCTATTTCGGGGCTATAAACTCAAATTCGGAAGAAATTATCTCAAAAATATTTACGCTAAAAAATACCGGAAATACAAATTTGAATATCTCCGGCATTGAAATTGTAGGAATAAATGCAGATAATTTCACCTTAGATAACGATCTCATCACCAGCATTCTCCCCAATGATAGTATTAGTTTTAATATCGCTTTTCAAACAGTATCTTCCGGAATTAAAAATGCAACCATTAGAATTCATAATGATGATGCATCTGAAAATCCTTTTCAATTTCTAATACAAGCTGAAGGAACCGACATTAGTAATAGCCCTCTATTAATTTCGCAATATTACGAAGGTGATGGCAACGATAAATGGCTCGAAATTACAAACATTAGCCAAAGTGCTACTGCTCCAAATTTTTTCTATTTGGCATTATTCAGCAATGAAAAAGCAGAGAATCCTGTGGGTGAAAATCCGAATGTCAAAATAACACTTCCTATTTTACAACCGGGCGAAGTGGTAACATATAGAAGTACTCTATCTCCTTCCAAACCAATTTACGCATTAAACGGTAATGAAATCGCAACACAAATATGTCGGTTTAACGGTGACGATATCCTAGTAATTTCAACTACAGACGATGCAACTTGCTGGGAAAACAAGATAGATATTATTGGCAACAGCACGAATTGGGGAGAAAACAAAAGTTTTGTTAGAAAATATGGCTGCAACGAGAGCCTACCAAATACCGGGTTTTCTTTAAGCGATTGGATAGTTTTTGAAACCTCGGAAATTGATAATGCAAGTACCGGATTTAATTATGTTTTAGGACAACATTTTACCGGAAACACCACTTTTGAAAACACTAATACTTGGAACAACGGTTTCCCTGATATTTACAGAGATGTTATCATAGATAGTAATTATAATACTACTAGTTACTCCAACTTTGCTTCTTGCAATCTTACTATAAACACAGGTAGTATCTTGGACATTTATTCAAACAATTTTATTACAATTCAATCCAATTTATCCGTTAACGGAACTTTAAATGTATTGCATGAAGGCTCCCTTTTAATGCTTGACAACAATGGTTTGACAACCAATAACGGTGATATTAATGTTCATAAAACTACCACAATTATTAAACCATACGATTATACTTATTGGTCTTCTCCGGTAAAAACCGCAATTTTGGAAACTGTTTTTAATGCCTCCCCTCAAAATTCATTTTATGTTTTCAATACGAAAAACTATAGCGATTTGAATGACGACAGTTTTGATGATGACGAAAATGCATGGCAGCGAGTATCAGGACAAATGACTGCTGGCATAGGTTATACAGCCATGGCACCAAATACCAATCCGTTTCTCAATACGCAATCTGTAATTTTCACCGGTGAGGTAAATAATGGTATTGTTAATGTTCCTATTTATGTTAGTGCCAACACGAATAGCACAGCGGATGATTTCAATTTAATTGGAAATCCTTACCCTTCAGCAATTGATGCGGTCTCTTTTTTGAATCATACCTCAAATGCAACCGCAGTTGAGGGAACTATCTATTTTTGGACACATAACTCCTCCGTCGATCAAAACATCTATAGTTCTGATGATTATGCCGTTTATACCGTTGGTACCGGAGGAATTATGGCAGTTTCACAAGGACAAATTCCTACAAGAAAAATTGCTAGTGGTCAAGGTTTTCTAGTAAATGCTATTCAAGATGAAACCCTGATTTTTTCGAATGAAATGAGAATTGACAACGGGAACAATAACTTTTTTAAAGAGAGTAATTCAAAAGAAGAAAATCAAAAAAACGATACCAAAATCTGGTTGAATTTACACAATGATAGTGGTGCTTTTAACCAAATATTAATTGGCTTTTTGGAAGATGCAACTGATGCCATTGAACAAAAATTTGACGGCTTGCGATTTGACGGTAATAGTTTTGTTTCTTTTTATTCAATCGCCGAAAATAAAAATCTTGCCATTCAAGGTACTAAAGCATGGCAAGACGATATGGTTATTCCATTGGGCTTTTCCTCAAAAATAAAAGAGAAAATTACTTTAAAAATTAGCATTGATCATATCGAAGGAAAATTAGCTGATAAAGAGGTCTATTTACAAGATAATCTGTTGAATAAAATACACAACCTGCAATTGGAAGACTATGTTTTTGAAACTGAATTTGAAGGAAAATTCGATGATCGTTTTTCAATGCGATTTAACCAACAAATCTTGAATACAGAAAATACAATCTCAAAAACAGATAGACTACTAATAAAAAATGAAACCGATTTTATATCTGTTACAACGCGAGAAAACAGCAAAATTAGAACAATAAAAATTTATGATATTTTAGGGCGAATAGTAATGAATCAATTAGTTGATGGTAATGAGTTACAGATTTCTAAGACCATATTTCATCAAAAAGGAGTTAATATTTTACATGTCAAATTAGACAATTCAAGGGTTTTGATCAAAAAAATAATGCCATAAAAAAAACCCGTTTATCTTAGATAAACGGGTTTTATGATATATTTACTTACCTTATTAATTTATCATCTTTGTCGTTAAACTGATATTTTAAATAGGGAAAAGCATCTCTAGGTATGATTTTAATCCACTTTTTGTATTTCAAAAACCACTGAACTTGAATTGATTTTAAACCTTTAGTAAGATGTGATGCAATAAAGGTGTGCACATGTAGTGATGTACCTTTTACATCTTTTTTCATTATTTTATCTAAATCGTTTTCAATCGTATCAATCAATAAAATTGACGCTTCAACTTCGGCTCCTAATTTATTTGGGTTTTCTTCATCTGTTTTAATGTTGCGTTCTGGTCGTACTCGTTGTCTTGTAATTTGTACTAAACCAAACTTACTTGGTGGCAAAACTTTATGTTTTGTTCTGCTTGATTTCATTTCTTCACGCAAATGATCATACAATTTTTTTCTATGTTCAGCTGTGTGCATATCAATAAAATCAATTACAATAATTCCACCCATATCACGAAGTTGTAATTGTCGGGCAATTTCAGAAGCAGCAATCATGTTTACTTCTAATGCAGTGTCTGCTTGCGAATTGGCTTTATTAGAACGATTACCACTATTTACATCGATAACGTGTAAAGCTTCAGTATGTTCTATAACCAAATAGGCACCTTTTTTCATTGAAACAGTTCGGCCAAAGGCAGATTTTATTTGCTTTTCAATGCCGTAATGATCAAAAATTGGTACTCTTGATTTATAATTTTTCGCAATAGATACTTTTTCCGGGGCAATTCTTTCTAAATAGTCCACTATTTCTTGGTGTAGAGATTCATCGTTAGTAATAATACTCGTAAATGAATCGTTAAAAACATCTCTTAAAATTGAGGAAGCTCTATTTAATTCGGAAAGTACTTTTTGTGGTGCTTGGGCATTCTGTATTTGTTTACACATATTTACCCATCGCTGCAAAGAATATTGTAAATCTTTATCTAAATCAGCAACTTTTATATCTTTAGCTACTGTTCGCAATATAACCCCGAATCCTTTTGGCTTAATGCTTTGTGCAAGCCTTTTCAGTCTTTCTTTTTCTGCTGTATTTGTAATTTTTTGTGATACAGACACTCGGTCTGAAAATGGCACTAAAACCAAATATCTTCCTGCAATAGAAAGTTCTGAACTAATTCGTGGTCCTTTTGTAGAAATAGGTTCTTTTACAACTTGAACCAGTAAATTTTGACCCGCTTTAATTGCTTCGTCAATTTTACCGTTTTTATCTATATCCTTTTCAAAAGGAAAATCTTTTAAAGTGAATTCTTTTCTTTTACCTGTGCTTACTTGTTTTGTGAATTTCGTTAATGAGGATAATTGCGGACCTAAATCATGATAATGCAAAAAGGCATCTTTTTCACTTCCAACATTTACAAATGCTGCATTAAGACCTGTTAAAGTTTTTTTAATTTTAGATAAAAATATATCTCCAACGGAGAATTTATTATCTATTGTTTCATTATGTAATTCAACAAGTTTTCCATCTTTTAATAAGGCAAAATCTATATCAGAGGAACTCGATCTAATAATTAATTCTGTTTTCACTCTGTATTTTGTTTTAAACCCATCGCATTATTTAAATCAAAAACTTTGATCTAAAACAATACGGTAGATAGATTAATAATATATTTCACAGGTTATTATTTTTAATAACCAACAAAATCTGTTCTTTTAAAAACAAATTTCTATTTCAATGAACTTACGAACGTAAAAGATTAAAATAAATAGGTGACGAATCACCTATTTACTATTTTTTCTTTTTATGTCTGTTTTGTCTACTTCTTTTCTTACGCTTGTGCGTAGAGATTTTACTACGTTTTCTTTTTTTACCGCTTGGCATAATTACACTGAATTAATTGATTCTTACTATTTTACAGGTACATTTTTCTTCACACTCTCCACAAAAACTTTTGCAGGTTTAAATGCTGGAATATGGTGAGCAGGTATTTTAATCGTAGTGTTTTTTGAAATATTTCTACCAGTTTTTTCAGCTCTTTCTTTTACGATAAAACTTCCAAAACCTCTTAAATAAACATTGTTTCCTTGATTTAATGAATCTTTAACTTCAACCATTAAATCTTCAACTATTCTTAAAACATCACCTTTTTCAATGCCAGATTTTTCTGAAATGTTGGCTACTATTTCTGCTTTTGTCATTTTAATTTATTTATTAATAATTTTAATTCGTGATTTGAGTCGGCAAATATAATACATTAAATCAATTTCGGAAAGCTAATTCATTAAAATTTAATTAGATAAAAATATTGTACTATTGCAAAATGCAGCAAAATACACCTTTTACTAACCTATTAATACTGTGGTATTTAAAAAACAAACGCGATTTACCATGGCGAAAAAATAAAAACCCTTATCAAATTTGGTTATCGGAAATTATTTTGCAACAAACTAAAATCTCTCAAGGAACTGCATATTACTTAAAATTTATTGAAAATTTTGCTACCGTTCATGACCTGGCAAATGCAAAGGAAGAAGAAGTTTTAAAACTTTGGCAAGGATTAGGATACTATTCGAGAGCCCGAAATTTGCATAAAACTGCCATGTATATTAGCAAGGATTTAAACGGAGTATTTCCTAATAATTATACAGATCTTGTTAAACTAAAAGGTATCGGAGATTATACTGCTTCAGCAATCGCTTCTATTTGTTTTAATGAACCTAATGCAACTGTTGATGGTAATGTATATCGATTACTATCTCGATATTTCGGAATTACTACTCCAATTAATTCCTCTAAAGGAATCAAAGAATTTAAAGAACTTGCGCAAACCTTATTAGATAGTAACGATTCCGGAACACACAATCAAGCAATGATGGAATTTGGCGCTTTGATTTGTTCGCCTAAAAACCCAGATTGCAAAAATTGCACATTTAATACTAGTTGCTACGCCTTACAAAATGACAAAGTAAAACAACTTCCCGTTAAGGAAAATAAAATTAAAATAAGAAAAAGACATTTTAATTATCTGGTTGTCAATAGCAATAATAAACATACCGTTATTCAACAACGCCTTGGTAAAGGTATTTGGGAAAATTTGTTTGAATTTCCCTTAGTAGAATCTCAAACCGAACTAGAGATTCAAGATATTGTCACCAATCAAATTCTAAGCAAATTCGTTGAGAAGAATTCTTACAATATATCAAAGTTCAATAACACACAAATTATTCACAAACTTACACATCAACACCTGTTTACGACATTTTGGATAATTGACACAAATGAACCAATAAAAAATGCTGTTTTATGGCAGAACTTAAGTAATTTTGCACTTCCAACTTTGATTCAAAACTTTGTTGACAATTATAAAAAAAGAGAGTAATTTTTGTGTTATATTTGACTTTTAAATCTGTTAATCATGGCAAATTCTTTAAATAAAGCGATGCTAATTGGGCACTTGGGCGACGAAGTGAAAATGCACTATTTTGAAGGAGGGAACTCTATCGGCAGGTTTCCGATTGCTACCAATGAGACCTATACCAACAAGCAAACGGGAGAAAAAATTACCACGACCGAATGGCATAATATAGTGGTGAAAAATAAATTAGCCGAAATATGTGAAAAATATTTAACCAAAGGTGATCGTGTTTATATTGAAGGTCGAATTAAAACTCGCCAATGGGAACAAGATGGAATCAAGAGATATTCTACCGAAATTCACGCTACCGACATGACATTTTTAAATACAAAAAGTGATTTGACCAAAGACCAAAAATCGAGTTCTTCAAAAGAGGAAATCAAAAAAAATTCGACCGAAAATCACAACCATGATACGATTGATGATGATTTACCTTTTTAAGTAAATCGAATACTAATTAAATTCATTTTTCATTGGATCCTGAACCCACGAGTATATTTTTAATTTCAACTATTGACTGGCCGGTTGTAACCGCAGTGATAGTTTTGGCTTTTCTTTTATTGCTATCCGCTTTGATATCCGGAACCGAAGTCGCATTTTTCTCTCTTTCGAAATCCATTCTCGATAAAGAAAATACAGCTAAATCCAATAAAAATTTGATTATTGAATTATTAGAGAATCAAAAAAAATTATTGGCAACTATTTTGATATCCAACAATTTTATTAATATTCTTTTTGTATTGCTTTTTGCATACGTTGGCGAATACTTTTTTGGCAACATCAATTCAGAAGTTTTGAAATTTATTATTGAAATTGTATTAGTAACTTTTTTAATTTTACTTTTCGGAGAAGTTCTGCCCAAAGTTTACGCCAGTAGAAATGCCTTTAAATTTGCTAATATTATGGCAAAACCAATGGTGGTTTTGAATTCATTTCTTTCCTTCTTAAGCTATCCTTTAATGAAACTTACAAGTATTGCGGAAAGAGGTTTGAGCAAAAAAAATTCAGACTTCTCCGTAGAAGTTTTGTCTCAAGCGTTTAAATTAACTTCAAAGTCTGCTATAACCAAAGAAGAGAAAAAGATACTACAAGGAATTGTGAATTTTGGCAACACCGAAACAACACAAGTTATGTGTCCGAGAATTGATATTTTTGCCATTTCATCGGATGAGGAATTTAAAACAGTTCTTGAAAAGGTAGTAAAAAACGGGCAATCAAGAATACCGGTTTATGAAGAAAATATCGACAATATTATTGGTGTTCTTTATACCAAAGATTTAATTCCGCATATCAACAAAAAAACATTCAATTGGATTAAAATTATTCGTGAGGCATTTTTTGTTCCCGAAAACAAGAAATTAGATGATTTGTTAAAAGAGTTTCAAGAAATGAAAAATCATTTAGCGATTGTAGTTGATGAATATGGTGGAACCTCGGGCTTAATTACTTTAGAAGATATTATTGAAGAAATTGTTGGTGATATTTCAGATGAATTTGACACAAATGACTTATCCTATTCGAAATTAGATACTAATAATTATGTGTTTGAAGGAAAAATAGCCTTAAAAGATTTTTATAAAGTATTGCAAATAGATGAGGTTGCTTTTGAAGAAAATGAATTTGAAGCAGAAACTTTAGCAGGATTTATTTTAGAAATAACCGGTAAATTTCCTAAAAAAAATCAAATTGTTTTATATAAAGGCTATACTTTTAAAATTGAGGCTCTTGACCATAAAAGAATCAAGCAAATAAAAGTAACTTTACCAAATATTGTTTAAAATGACTAATACAGATTCCCTCAAAATAGTTTTATTAGGCATATTTTTCTTACTCTTTTTTATTGGATGTAAAGATGATGTATTGCCAAAACCTAAAGCGCAACTTAGATTAAGTTATGAAAACCCGAAGTACGTTTATACTCAATCTGACTGTCCGTATCAATTCGAAATTTCAACAAAAACCATAGCAAAAACAACTGAAAAATGCTGGATGAACATTGAGTACCCTAGCCTCAATGCAACGATAAATTTAACCTATCGACCGATTGAAAATAATTTAAAAGAACTATTTATCGAATCGGAAAAATTAACTTTTAACCATGCCATAAAAGCAGACGGAATTAGCTCAGTACCTTATGACAATGCCATAAAAAAAGTTTATGGATCTATTTATGAGGTAACAGGAAATGCCGCTTCGCCCATACAATTTCATATTACCGACAGTACCAATAATTTTATAACTGGAGCCGTTTATTTTAATGTTCAACCTAATTATGATTCCATTTTACCGGCAATTAGTTATTTGCAAAACGACATAAAGCATTTAATAGAAACGCTTGAATGGAAAAAATAATATTTTAAAACTACATTTTTTGAAGACTCTTAAATATAATAAAACTGTGCGATTTTGGCTTTTTATAGGCTTAGTGATGCTTATCGGCCAAGTTGTTATTGGTGGAATCACCCGATTAACCGGATCTGGTTTATCCATTACAAGATGGGATATTTTAACAGGTGTAATTCCTCCATTAGACAAACAACAATGGATTTCCGCTTTCGAACTTTATAAGCAAACACCTCAATATCATAAAATTAATGCTGATTTTTCTATAAAAGATTTTAAATTCATTTATTTCTGGGAGTATTTTCATCGTCTTTGGGTAAGAGCTCTCGGATTAATTTTTTTAATACCGTTCATCTTATTTATAATTAAAAAGAAAATTGATTTTTATTTAATAAAACGCCTATTAGTAGTAGTGCTTTTCGCGGCTTTAACTGCTTCCGCAGGATGGATTATGGTACAAAGTGGCTTGGTCGATCGACCTTGGGTTAACGCCTATAAATTAACATTACATTTTATTTTAGCTCTTCTTACCATTGGCGCTATGGTTAAAATGATAGCCGACGTGTATCAACTAGAGATTAAAAGTCAAAAAAGCAATACAAAATTTGTTATTGTTTTAATTTCAATAACCTTTGTTCAAATGATCTTTGCAGGATTAATGTCGGGAATGAGAGCCGGACCCTATTTTCCGACTTGGCCATCCATGAACGGACAAGTAGTTCCTGAAGTTTTAAAAATAGCATCTCATTGGAATTTACATAATTTAACCAATTATGACAGTTACGATTTTGCTCCAGCATTAGTGCAATTTACCCACAGGTTATTGGCCTACATTATATTGGCTCTAACTATTTTTTATTATTTTAGAAAGAGAAATCAAATGTATACCCGATCTATAAAATGGCTTACAGCAGCCTACTTTTTGATAATTTTTCAGGTAATTTTAGGAATTTTAACACTGACCAAAATTAAAACGGGTATTCCTATATTTTATGGAGTAATGCATCAACTTACCGGTTTGCTCTATTTTATAAGTCTTTTATTTTTATATTTTTCTTTACGAAAAATCAAAGTTTCAAATTAGGCAATATCTAGGCTACTGTGCAGACTTTGTAACTATTATTTTTCATCTGATCAAGGCAAAAAATCATTGCATAGCCTAGTTACGGAAAAAATATTTAATGAAGAACAGGTCAAAAAGAACAATACTTGGGTCAGCTAAAGTAGCCTTGACAAGACTTTAAAGCAAAAAAAAACTACCCTAAGGTAGTTTCAATTTTTTTTGATTGGGTAATTAAGCTTTACAGCTACCGTTGCAAGATTTACCATCTTTTGAACAGTTACCATCACATTTCATTGTAACATTGTCAGCCATAGTTTTAGCTGAATCAATTACTTTGTTTGCTTTTGATTTTACAGAATCTGCTGCTTTTTCAATAGCATCAGCTGCATCACCAGCTGCTTCTTGTGTAGCATCAATTGCATCAGTAGCTGCATCAGTAGTTGCTTCAATAGCATCTTTAGCGTCATTTTCAAGTCCTTTTTTTGTTTCGTTACATGAAACGGCTATCAAACTTACTATAGCGATAGCTAATAATCCTTTAATTAATTTCATAGTTGGATAATTTAGTTAAATATTTTTATTGAGGGGCAAATTACGGGAATAATTTAATACGAATCAAAAAAAAGTGAAAAAATTATTAACTTTTTTAATTCTTCCCATTTGATCTAACTTATTAATCTTAAGTAAAATAAAAATACCTTAAACAACTATAACAGACCTTTGTAATGAAAAATCGCATTAAATTCCGTCAATGTATGTAAATTTTTGACCACCTAATGATGCTTCCGCCATCACTCCACCTTTTATTTTGGTAAAAATAGCAACACCTTCTTGATAAGCAATATCCGCAGAGGCTCCTTCTTGTAGGGCTACCGCCGATGCTTGTCCTGAAAACTTCAATTTACCCGATTTAAATTTATCTAAAGCTTCTTTATTTTCGAAAAATATAACCTCCGCATACTGTTGAACTCCAGCTTGTAAGCCCAAAGTTGCTTGTGCCATTTTTGCCGATCCAATAACTCTATTATTTTGAAAAACAAGTCCTTTACCTCCTGCACCACCAACACCTAAGCCAGCTTTAGTGATTTGAGGAAAAATAACATACCCATAAGCTTTACTAAAATTTGTTGTTAAAGATGGATTTCCGGCTACTAAATCTTTTATAGCATCATTAACCTCTCCAGCTAACTTAGTATCTTTAGGATAATTAACTGGAATTAAGGCAACTGTTACAGCACCTGTTGTTGTGGCTATTCCCGCAGAAACAGCATCAACAGCATCTTCAGCCATTTTTTGAGCGGTATCTATTACTTCTTCCGTTGTTTCGACAACATCATCAGCAGCTTCTTCTACTACCTCAGAAACATCCTTAGCTGCATCTTGTATGGTATCTGTGGTTTCTTTTTTATCAGATTTACATGAAAATGCTACTAAGCTAATTAGCATAACGACAAAAAAAACTTTGCATAATTTCATACTATTTGATTTTAAGGGTAAAGCTAGAGCCAAAGTTTGAAAAAAAATGTTTCATATTCAAATAAATAGTTAATTAACAGTGCTTAAAGTATCTTTTTTGAAAGGTGCAAAACTTGTAACTTCTTTTATATCAATAACTTTATAGGTATCACCACCAGCTATTTTTTGAATTTCTTCCTTAATTTTTTCGTTAGAAATTATATTCTCATCAAATGTTATGTTTCCTAACTTATCTTCAAAACTAACTTGTACATAAGTAATGCCATCTGTTTTCGAAAGTTTTGATTGAATTAATCTGGCACAACCAATTTCGCAGGTCATTCCTTCGATTTGGACTTCTACATTTTTTAAATTTTGAGCTACCTCTTCTGTTTTATCTATTGGAACCTCTATTTTTTCTTCTTTTTTTGCATTACAAGCAACCATAGCGGTACTTAATAGAGTAAAATAAAATACTTTTTTAAAACTATTCATTAGGATTATTTTTTATAACTATGCAACAAAGTTAAATAATATATAGTGTATTCGACATTAGAATTTTGTTAATTTATGAATGAAAAGCAATTGCGATGGTTTTATTTAATTGTACTTTCCATTATTTGGGGAAGTTCCTTTATATTAATGAAAAAGGCATTGATTCATCTTACACCAATTCAAGTAGGAGCTTTACGAATTATTTTTACCGCAATAACTTTGTTACTAATTTCTTTTAAATCCATTTTTACCATCACCAAAAAGCAATGGTTTTATATTTTTTTAACTGGCTTTTTAGGCACCTTTTTCCCAGTATTTTTATTTGCCTTTGCAATTTCAAAAATTGATAGCTCTATCGCTTCCATCTTAAATTCATTAACACCTTTAAACACTCTTATTGTTGGTGCAACTTTTTATGGATTTTCATTTTTAAGAAAACAAATCTTCGGTGTTATTATTGGATTACTAGGTGCTGCATTCTTAATCTTAAAAGGTGCCCAGGTTCATCCGGATCAAAATTATTCTTATGCACTTCTTATAGTAATTGCTTCTGTTGGTTATGCGTTTAATGTCAATATATTAAAAAAACACCTCAACGATGTCAATGCTCTAACAATAACAACCGGAAATTTTGCATTACTCATCTTACCTGCAACAGTAATACTTTGGACTTCTGATTTTTTTCATCTGGAATATATGGAATCATCTCAAAGCTCTTTGTTTTATTTACTTATTTTAGCCATACTCGGCACAGCTTTGGCTAAAACCTTATTCAATAAATTAGTTCAAATGTCTTCCCCTATTTTTTCAAGTTCTGTAACTTATTTGATTCCAATAGTCGCCATCTTTTGGGGAGTTTTAGATGGTGAAAAAATAACTTTCCCGCAAATCTTATCCGGATTAATAATTATTTTAGGCGTTTATCTAGTAAATAAGTCCAAATAAAAAAGACCCGAAAATATCGAGTCTTTCTTATTAGTTTAAACCTATTTTATTCGAAATCTGCAGCAGCAACACCACTGTTTACTTTCGCATCTACTAGGGTAAATTCTACATTTTGCGGCCCTAAACTACCTGTTTTCTTCGCAGGGAATAGTACACCATCAAATTCTTTATAGTCACCAAAAGAAGCTTCTTGATTTTGAGTTTGACCTCCCATAGAAACAACTTGAGTTTCCTTAACTTTCAACCCGGTTGCCACATCAAAATAAACAGAAGTGGAAACAACTTCTCCTTTGGTAGAAATTACGTAAGCATCTTTGCCGTCAATAACTTCAATACCTGTTAAAGTTGATGTTTCATTGGTCAATAAACCGATTTCACCAATTGCTCCTAAACTGCTTTTCATATCTCCTGCCATTTGAGGAGGTAGTGGTTGCTTGTTCATAAAAACACCGGCTTCAGTCATTACAACTTTCATAACAACATTACCAGCCATGCTAGTTTCATTCGCGTATTGTGTTGCAGTTCTTTTTTCTGTAGAGGAAATTTTATTACCCATTGCCTCCGCTTCATAGGTTGTCAAAGTGCTTTTCAAAGCTTTGATTTTATCAATACCGCCAATAGCTTTAAAATAATCATTTAAAACAGTTTCTTTAGTAACTCCAGCAGGAATTGGTTTTGTCATTTCTGGTTTTGAGCTTGTATTTGCCTCTTTATCATAATAATTGATTTTATAAGGCAATTTCTCTAAATTTGGCAGCACATCAATAGCTTTACCAACCACAATAACTCTTGCGTTTTTTGAACTAAAATACTTGTTAGCTACGCGTTCAACATCATCAATAGAAACCGCATTGATTTTTTCTAAATAGGTTTCATAAAAGTTAGCCGGTAAATTTTTAGTTGCAATATTAAATGAATAATCAGCAACCGTAGATGGTCTTTCAATAGCCATTACAAAATTTCCGATATATGCTGCTTTTGCAACTTCTAATTCTTCTTTTGTCACTTTCGTATCTCTAATTAAATCGATTTCTTTAATAAACTCAACAACAGCACTATCTGTTACCGTATTTCTAACTGTAGCTGCAGATTTAAAAGTGCTAACTGTTCTTTCATCAGATCCAATTCTTGAATAAGCACCGTACGTATATCCTTTATCTTCTCGTAAATTCAAAAATAAGCGCCCTTCTGCTCCACCTCCGTAAATTTTGTTCGCTAGAAGTACCGGAAAATAATCAGGATTTCCCATTTTTAAATCTACCGTATTTATTACTGCAATATCCGATTGCACTGCATTTGGCATATCTATAAAATCAATTTCAGTCGCTGCAACATTGGTTACTTTAGGGATGGCATACGGAGGTAAAACTCCTTTTTCCCATTTACCAAAGTATTTATTTACCAATTTTTTTACTTCTTTAAATTTAACATCTCCAACAATAACTAAATAGGCATTCGTTGGTTTGAAATAGGTTTTGTAAAAATCTTTGGTATCTTGAAGTGTAACACTTTTAGCCGTTTCTTCGGTAACAAATTCCCCGTAAGGGTGTTCTTTACCATAAGTCAAAGCACTTTGTACCTTACCGGCAACGGCTCCAACGTTATTTTCGTCAGATTTAATACTTTCAATTAATTGTGCCTGTTCTTTATCAAATTGGTCTGCGGTCAACAATGGATTTTGAGTAGCATCTGCCATCAATTCTAAAATTCTTGGAAAATATTTCGACAAGGTATTAAAACCAGCATACTGACTAGAAACATTTAAGCCTGCTCCTAAAAAATCAATTTCTTCATTAAAGGCATCTTTTGGTATGGAAGTAGTTCCGTTACCCATCATACCACTGGTAATTTGACTTACTCCGGCTTTAGCGCCTTCATAAATCGGACCATTATCTAAAATTAAAGATCCGTTTACTCTTGGTAATTTATGATTTTCAACAACCATTACCGTTAATCCATTTTTTAGCTGAAAAGTTTCCGGTTTACCCAGGTTTATTTTAGGTGCCGGCCCTGCTTTTGGCTGTTTCGTTCTATCGATTTGCGCATGCACTCCTATAGAAAGAATAAATAGTGCAATTAAAGCTAATATTTTTGTTTTCATTTGTTTACACATCTTTATTATTGTTTTTTAGTTTCAGGAAGATAATCCATTTCAACTCTTTTACTATTTTGCAAATAGGTGTTTGCAACTCTTTTTATATCTTCTCTGCTAATGGATTGGTAAATTTTCAACTCATCATTGATTAAGTTTGTATTGCCTTTCAACATATAGTTTCTCGCTAATGTATTGGCAATTTTTTCAATACCAGCATTAGAATTAACGAAATTATTTTCAAACTGATTCTGTAATTTTTGATATTCTCTTTCAGAAATTAATTCGGTTTGTAATTTGGTAATTTCCTCATCCATTTCTTTGGCAATTTGATCTAAAGTAACTTCTCCCATTGGTAATGCGCCCATGATATAGGTTCCATAATCTTCTTGAGAATCATTAAACGCCAAAACTTGTAGAGCTTTTTTATCATCAACCAATCGCTTGTACATTCGCGAACTTTTACCATCGGTTAAAATAGAAGATACCATATCTAATGTATAGGAATCTTTATCTTTATTGGACGGAGTTCTATAAATAAATAATTTAATCGGAATTTGAATATTCGAATCGTATTCGATAACCTTTCTTGTTTCGGCAATGTCTGTTTCTTTTATATTCACTTTCGAAACATCTTCTCCACGAGGAATATCAGCAAAATAATCTTTTATTGTTTTTTTCGCTTTCGCGGAATCAAAATCTCCGGCAACCACTAAAACAGCATTATTCGGAACATAATATTTTTTACTAAATGCTCTAAACTCTTCTAATTTGGCCGCATTTAAATCTTCCATCGAACCAATTACAGAATTCTTATATGGATGTTTATCGAATACATATTTGTTTATTCCGGTACGATAAATAATTTTTCCATAAGGTGCATTATCAATTCTTGCGCGCTTTTCTTCTTTCACAACTTCATTTTGCGTATCCACTCCATCTTGATTAATTACCGGATGCAACATGCGTTCTGACTCCAACCAAAGACCTAGGTCGAGATTGTTAGAAGGAAAAGTTTCGTAATAATAGGTTCTGTCTTGTGTGGTATTTGCATTATTGCTTCCACCATTAGCAGAAACAATTTTAAAAAACTCTCCTTTTGGAATATTTTCTGTTCCCTCAAATAATAAATGTTCAAAAAAATGTGCAAATCCTGTTCGACCTGCAACTTCATCTTTGGCTCCAACATGATACATAACGGAGGTTGTTACAACAGGTGCCGAATTATCTTGATGTAAGATAACATGCAATCCATTGTCTAAATCGTACTCTTCAAAAGTAACTTTTTGAGCAAATGCGTTTGCAACAAAAAGGACAGTTAAAAAGCTAAGTACATAAATTTTTCTCATAAGAAATAATTGATTTGAATTAATACTAGCGTCGAAACGCTGCTTTTAACGAAGCCATAAAAGGCAATTTAATTTTTTAAAAATATTACTTATTAGTGTCTATTCAAAATAAAAGTTAACATTAATTGGACATTTTTTTCAATCCTTTTAAAAGAAATAAATTTATTTGTTGAATGATGAAAAAGATGTATATTTGCACCCGCCTTTAAATTAAGGCATTAAAATAATTTTTTAACAAAAAGCGAATAAAACTTATGTACGCAATTGTAGAGATAGCAGGGCAACAGTTTAAAGTAGCAAAAGACCAAAAAGTTTTTGTTCATCGTTTATCTGAAAAAGAAGGTTCAAAAGTATCTTTTGACAACGTTCTTTTAATGGATGATGGCAAAATCACAGTTGGCGCCCCGGCTATAAAAGGAGCAGTAGTTACTGCCAAAATACTTAGTCATCTGAAAGGTGATAAAGTTATCGTTTTCAAAAAGAAACGAAGAAAAGGATATCGAGTAAAAAATGGTCATCGCCAATATTTGACTCAAATCCAAATTGATAGCATTTCTATTTCTGATAAAGCACCTGCTAAAAAAGAAGTAGAAACTAAAGAAGCTAAAAAAGTTGAGGCTCCAAAAGCAGAGGTTAAAAAACCAGCTGCAAAAAAAGCTGTGAAAAAAGAAACTGAAAAAGCTCCTAAAAAAGCTGCCCCGAAGAAAGCTGCTCCAAAAAAAGCCGCTCCTAAGAAAGCCGCAGCGAAAAAAGAAAGTCCAGAAAAAAAATAATAACTTAAAAATTTAGATCATGGCTCATAAAAAAGGTGTCGGTAGTTCGAAAAATGGTAGAGAATCAGAATCGAAACGATTAGGTGTAAAAATCTTTGGAGGTCAAGGTGCTATCGCTGGTAACATTTTAGTTCGTCAAAGAGGAACAACGCATCACCCAGGTGAGAATGTTTATATGGGAAAAGACCATACATTACATGCTCAAGTTGATGGTATCGTAACATTTACAAAGAAAAAAGATAATAGATCTTATGTTTCTATAGATCCTATAGATGCTTAATTTTTATTAAGACACAAATATAAAAACCTTGCAATGCGCAAGGTTTTTTTTGTTTTAAGACATTTAAAACGCATGAAATTTATTTTAATATTCCTGCCTTTTATCTAACATATATTTTATTTTTGTTCGTTACTAAAATAAACATTTAACTTTGAGTACATTAAAGCGGTTTTTTAAAGACACCATTATTTACGGAATTGCTGCCGTTTTGCCCAGAGCTATAAACATTATTTTAGTAAAACTGCATACAAACACCTTGCAATCAGATAAATATGCCGAAAACACCATTTATTTCGTTTACGCCGCCTACTTTAATGCACTATTAACTTACGGAATGGAAACTGCCTTCTTTCGGTTTTTCACGAAAGAAAAAGACAAAGGAAAAGTTATTTCAACCTCCTTTATTTCCCTAATGGTCACCACCTTGTTGTTCTTAGCTATAATGTTGACTTTCAGCACAAATATATCTTCCTATTTCGGATTTGAAAATGCGTTGTATTTGCAAATATTAATTTTGGTAACTGCATTTGACACTTTGGTAGTGATACCTTATGCTTATTTAAGAGTTACAAATCGGCCAATAAAATTCGCTTTTTACAGAATTGTAAATATTCTTATTTATGCCTTTTTCAATCTCTACTTTTTACTTTATGTGCCTTATGCATTAAAAAACGATTTCTATATTCCTAAAGTTATATCTGTATCTTTTGCCGAACAACCATTGGTTATCTACATTTTTATTGCCAACCTAATTGCCAGTATTGTTACCTTCTTACAGTTATTGCCCTTCATTTTTAAGTTCAAAATATCTTTTGATAAAAGCTTACTTTTCAAAATGTTAACTTACGGACTCCCAATTATGATTGGTAGTCTGGCATTTGTAACCAATGAAAATTTAGACAAATTATTATTGACCAAATATCTTGGAAAAGAGCAAATGGGTATTTATGCAGCTTGTTATAAATTGGGCGTATTTATGACACTTTATATTATGGCTTTTCGATTGGGAGCGGAACCTTTCTTTTTTAACCATGCAAAAGAAAAAAATGCAAAGAATACGTATGCCAAAATATTAAATTGGTTTACAGTTATCGGTGCCATTTTCATGCTTATTATTGTTGCTTTTATAGATGTATTTGCTAAAATTTTAATCAATGAAGCATATTTTGACGCGCTGTCAATTGTTCCTATCATTTTATTGGCAAACTTGTTTTTGGGTATCTATAACAACCTATCCGTTTGGTATAAACTAACCGATAAAACTAAATTCGGCATGTATATTTCGATTATTGGAGCTATAATTACAATCTCTTTCAATATTATTTTTATACCTATTATTGGCTTTATGGCATCGGCATGGGCAACACTGATAGCGTATGGATTAATGACTGTAATTTCTTATCTAATCGGAAAAAAATATTATGCCATACCATATAAAATAACAAATATATTTTTATATTTATTTCTTTCTGTGGGATTTTCTTACCTATCCTTTTTACTATTTAGAGGTAACCTATTTATATCTAGCCTTTTAGTGGTTCTATTTATAGGATTTATAGGCTGGAATGAAAGAACTGAAATACAACAAATTTTAAAAAAATGACGATTCAAATAATCAATAAATCGAAGCATCAAACTCCAAGTTACGAAACTTCGGCTTCTGCCGGAATGGATTTACGTGCTAACTTAGAAGAACCAATTACGTTAAAAACCTTAGAAAGAGCTATTATAAAAACGGGGCTTTTTATTGCGT
>CBDTUD010000047.1:0-20569 GCA_965363545.1 uncultured Flavobacteriaceae bacterium
AGTTTTGACAAATCTTCATTCGATTCAAATCCGGTTCCAAAGATACTATCGGTTTTTGTAATTAAGGTAAACTTTTTTTCAGTATAAATATAATGCTCACCGGAGTCCCAGAAAAGTTGGTCGGTTTTCAAGGTTGTTTGATCGGCAAAATTAACAACTTTTACGTTGTTTTTTACTTCTGAAATATTTGTTTTTGTATAAGTTACCGAATAATCAGCCGTCAAAATAACAGAATCTCCTTTTTCATCATAGGATATGATTTTAATTCCATCAGGAAATTCGGTATAAGGATGTTCTTCTCTATTAGAAAAATCATTCATCACCGGAGAAATTAATTTTGTTTTTACTCGACCAGAATCCGTGTAAACCAAAAAAACATTTTTTGCAGTTCCGATTGGTAGATTTTTTTCTGCTAAAAAATCTTCTACTTCTTTAATTTGGTTACCACATGAAAAAAACATTGCTACTAAAAAAATAGTAGCAATGTTAAAAAATTTATTTAATGTGGATTTATTCATGAATTAATTTACGGTATTAATGCCGTTTCATTGATCCAACAGCCAACTTTATATGGCGAACCTGATTTTAATCCTTCGGTAAAGACTAATTTTTTTGTTGGAGCACTTGCCATATAACTGTGAATATATTTATTCGCAGTAGAAGTGATACCTGGATCAACTGCTTTTGCTCTAGCTGCTTTATCTGCTGCTGCTACATAAACCATACGTTTAGAAAATTCATCGGTTCCACATGAATTTGCACTTGAAGCATATAAATTAGCGATTAACAAATAAGCGCTTCCCATACTTGGTCTTTCTTTTAGAGCTTTATAAGACAAATCTCTTGCTTGACCTTTTGCACCTTTATTTTTCATAATGAGTGCTTGTTGGTAATAATACTTAGCTTTTTTGTAATTATCTTTCTCTAAGCTGATAGCTTTATTAAAATATTCCATCGCTTTGGTATCTTGGTTGCTTTCTAATAAAATACCAGCATAAAATACGTAAGCTGCAGAAGAAGGGTCAGCATTGACATAAGCTTCTACCATTTTTGGGTATAAAGGATCTGCGGTACATTCTTTTTGATTCAATCTCGAAACTGCTCTTTTCAACCAAACAGGATCTGTTTTATACTTTTCAAAGTTTGAAGTATATAACGGAATCAATCTTTCACAAGTTGCAATTTCACTTAAAGAATTATCTAAATATCCTTCTACTTGACCAAGAGCTGTTAAGTTAATTTCAGCTGCGTATTTTTGTTTTTTCTCTTTACTTGTAAGCGCTTGACCAGCATCTACTTTGGTATTAATTTGGTCTAAACCTTTTGAATAACCATCCATTTTATCATTCACTGCCTCATTGATATTATCATAGGTATCAAATACTAATTGTGGATTGGTGTCTTTGTTTTTTTCGGTAAAAAGTTCAAAATATTTTGCCAAGTTTTTTACGCTCATCCCACTAGGGTCTTCTTTAAAAGATTTACCTAATTTATCATAAATTTCTTCACTATAATTACTAGTATTCTCTAATTGGGCTCTTTTAAATAATGAATTAGCCCAATCACTATATACTTTTCCTAAATTTTCAGGAAAATACTGAATACGTTGCTTGTAAACTTTTTCAATTTCAGCAGCGTGTTTTGCCATTTCTGCCTTATTCATTTTAGAGGTATCGTAATAATCGCCTTCAACTTTGACAATAGTACCACCTTCTTCTATTTTTTTACCATTTACGGGAGTTATAAAACCAGCGGATTCATCATATTTTGCTTCTACCATTTTCAAACCGAGAGCATATAGAACTTTTGATGATTCCGGACAATTATCCATACACCAATTCCAAGGTTCATAGGCCGCGCTGTAATTTCCTACTTTTGCAGCTTCGTTAAATAGCGAAAGGTTTGTTCTACATTTCGTAGGATCACTTCCGTATTTTTCTTGTGCATTAACAGAGAATGAAATTCCTAAAAATAGAAACATTCCTATTATCATAAGCGTCTTTTTTGTTTTCATGTGTAAGATTTGTTAATATTAATAAATTTTTTGTTTTCTAAACCATTTATCATTTAATGACAAACTAAGTCTAAAGTTATAGTAATTTTCTTTAATTAAATTACCCGAGGTTTCGCCTCTTTGACCTAATTCAAACCCCAAATTGACATTTGATATTCTAAGTCCCATCGGTAAACTAATACCAAAAGACATGCCATAATCATCAATCTCGGTTTCATTAACCATTAAACCTAATTTTTTATAGCTAAAACCTGCTCGATAAGTTACTCTATTCCAATAACTGGTAATCGAATTAAATTTTGGGATATAAAAACCTCCCAAAGATACTAAACTTGACTTTATATAATTATAATTATTTTGCTGGTCGTAAATTCCACCTTTAAAATCAATGGCATCTTGAAAAGAATAATCTACACCAACAAACCATTTATTTCTTTCTCCAACTCCTGCACTCAAAATAGTTTTTAAAGGAATGCTAATAGTTGATCTATAATTTGAAATAGTATCTGTTGGAATTTCGATGGCATCTTCAGCGTTATTTAAGGTGAATAGATATTCATCGCCATTTTCTTCTAGATCATTCCCTAGTTCAAAAGTAGTTCCTAATTTTAACTCTAAATTATCGCTAATAGGTTTAGAATAAAGTGCACCCAACTTATAATTAAACCCTTTTACATAAGATTCTTTCTTGTATTTAGTAGCCAATTGCACATCTAACCTTCGGTTTAAAATACTATTTTCAATATCTCCAAAAACGTAGGCAACTTCTGCACCTAGAGAAAGATTAAAGGGAAATTTATATCCGTAACCAATAAAAACTCTATTAGTACCGCCAACACCACTAAATAAATTGGTTTCTACTAAAACATTATCGGCATCAAAGTTTTTAGCTAGAAGAGAATATCCAACCGATGTGTTTAATTGCAAACCAAATGACATACCTTGATTATTATTTAAAGGAATTCCCAGTGCAATGTACGTTAACGAAGCAGATGAACTGTTTTGGGTATCCGTTCCGTCATTAATTTTAATAAATTTATTAGCTCCTGAAAATGCGTAGGTGGTCCAAAGCAGACTTGCGTAAGAGGCGGGGTTGGTAAAACTTAATTGATACTCACTATCTAAAGTACCGCCCATTTGACCCATACCTATTTCTTCAACAGATTTTATTTTTGCCTGATCGCCGATTCCGAAAAACGAATATGGTGATGAATTTGTGCTTTGTGCAAAACTGGTAGTAGAAATTATTAGAATAGTATAAACTATTATTTTCTTTATCATTCGTTTTTATTATAGGTCAAAATATTGTTCAATCCTTCCAACAGAAAATTTGGATTGGCAAATATGGTACTTTTTAAGTTTTTTGCCAAGAAAATTGTGTCTCCACCTGTTAAAACTATTGTTAATTTTTTATAAATATCTTTATATTGCTCAATAATGCCTGCAATTTCTTGAATCGTTCCATTCAAAACTCCTAAATGAATCGCATTTTCTGTTGAGTTTCCCTGTTGGGGAATGGCATCAATTCTCGATAATTTGGGCAAACTCGCCGTAAAATAATTTAATGCCTTATAGCGCATTTCAATACCCGGAGAAATCGCACCGCCAAAATATTCTTTCTTGTGGTTTACAAAATCACTCGTAATACAAGTTCCAGCATCAAAAATAAGCACATTTTGATTTGGAAATTGTGTAACGGCAGCTGCAACCAATGCAATTCTATCAACTCCTAAAGTTTTTGGTGTGGCATAGTTGTTTATAAAGGGCAGTTTTGTATTAGAATCTAAGGAATATACCCGTAAATTTTCTTGTAAAAATTCGAGCTGATTTGGCTTTAAGTGACCAACAGAAGAAATAATAACATCCGTTATGGTATATGTTTTTAAAATATTTTTGATTTCAGATAAAAAATCTTCTTGTTGAAATACACTTTGATGTACCATTGTATTTGCTTTAAAAACAGCAGCTTTAATACGAGTATTTCCAATATCAATACTTAAATTCATCGAGTTCTGAAATGAAATGCAAAAATACAATAGATTTTTTAATGATATGTTTTGATAACTAGAAAAAATAAATTTATATTTGCACCCGCTAAAAAGCAATTGGTACCTTAGCTCAGTTGGTAGAGCAAAGGACTGAAAATCCTTGTGTCCCTGGTTCGATTCCTGGAGGTACCACTTTTTTAAAGCACAAAACCCTGTAAAACAATTGTTTGCAGGGTTTTTTTATTTTTGTAAAAATACATTTTTTTTATTCAAAGTTTTACATAGGTTAGGATTCTGGGATTTTAGGAAATCAAATTATCTTTTCCAATCAATTTTTTTCATCTCTAAACAAAAATATTTAATCTTAATTTTCTATATATAAATGTTTCTTAGGAAATTAACTAAAATGTTTTTAAAATTTTGATTGAATTAAGTACTTTTGCGAATCTTAAACAAAAAAATATTTTGGTATGCGTATGAAGTTTTTGATTTTACTGCTGTTTGCTTTTCACATCGTGAAAGCGCAAAATGAGGTGCCGGTTTCAAACATAGAAGAACGGAATGTTGGAGGGGAATCTCTTGTATTTTTTGAAGGTAAAGTTTATGATGGTATTGTTTATGAAAATTATGTATCCGATAAGGTAAAATATTCGGTGAAAGACGGAAAAAAAGAAGGCCCGTATATTTCCTATTATAAAAATGGACAAATAAAAAGGAAAACAATTTTTAAAGAAGATAAGTACAACGGCTCTTACGAGGAATATTTTGAAAACGGGCAAATTTATATCAAAGCATCTTTTCAGAGTGGAAGATATGATGGCCCCATTGAAATTTATTATAGCAACGGAAATTTAGAAGGAAAAGGTGCCTATAAAAATGGGTTGTATGACGGTCTTATTGAAAAATTTTATGAAAACGGACAATTAAGTACCAAGAGTTTTTACAGCAACGGCAAAAAAGAAGGAGTTTTTGAAAGTTATTATGAAAATGGTCAATTAAAAGTTAGGTCGAATTATACAGAAGATGCTTTAATTGGTTCGTATGAATCCTATTATGAAAACGGTATTTTATATGTAAAATCTTTCTATAAAGACAATAATAAGGAAGGTATATTTACCATGTTTCATGAAAATGGAAAATTAAAAAGAAAAACCTTTTTTAAAGATGGAAAAGAGAATGGCGCATACGAAACCTATGACGAAAACGGACTCTTATCTTCAAAAGGGACTTTTAAAGACGGAGTTAAGGTGGATTAGATTTCCCCCTCAATTTCTATCAAAATTGATTTCATTCTTTTACAAATCAATTTCAATAATTTAATTTTAACGCAATAATTTTTGTTAATCCTTGTTAAAGAGAATATTAACAAATGAATATTTTTTTGTTTATTTTAGATTTGGTATGTAATTATTTTTTATAATTGTTCTCTGAAACCCTAACAAAACAGTAAGTATCAGGTATCAGTTTGAAAGGTAAAAATATTTTCTAGACTACAAAAAAGAGTATTAAATCGTTATTTTTAGATAAGCATAAATGCGGTAAAAATGTTTGTGTGATGAAAAGAATTATAGTTAATTACCAAAGTTTAACACAAGAAATCTTTAAGTTATTAAAGCAAAAATATCCTGATGGATATTCTGATTCTGACGTAATTTCGTTTAAAAATGCAAAAGACGAAACAATTAAAGCGGTTGAAGTAAGATCCAGTGATACAATTTATTTGATAAAAATAAGCAAACAGCTTTCCCAAAGTTTTGAAAATTACGAGGAAATCGACTTATCAGGCGAATAGTAGTTTTTCAATTTATTTTCAAGTGTCTCCAATTTTTTAACTATGTTACGAATGTTGATTAAAATCATTATTTTACATGATTCAAATCAATTAACAACCCGGTTTTTCTTCTTAATTTAGTTAGCAATGCTAATATAAAAGTGATGAAAAACATACTCTTACCTACTGACTTTTCGAAAAATTCTATCAATGCAATCCATTATGCAACAAAAATATATAAAGAAATACCGTGTACCTTTTATTTGTTACATGTTTACGGAGTTCCGTTTCTAACCGATCAAGAAATACCCTATTATGAATCGGCTAAAAAAGGAACTTTAGAAAGTTCTTTGTTTAAAGAATCAGAGCAAAACTTAAAAAAAATTATTCACGGTTTACACGAGAATCCACTTCATAAATTTAAAACTATTAGTGATTATAATTTCTTTATCAATTCAGTTTTAAAAACGATTGAATATAAAAAAATCGACACCATTGTCATGGGAACAAAAGGCGCAACAGGTGCAAAAGAAATATTTTTAGGCAGTAATACGGGTGAAGTTATTTTAAAAGTAGCTTGTGATATTTTGGCCATTCCAGAAAATGCAAATTACCAAGATCCAAAAGAGATAACCTTTCCGACAGATTATAAGTTTACCTATAAAAAGGAAGATTTAAAAGGCTTAATTGACATTGCTAATCTGCACAATGCAGCGATTCGGGTTATACATGTCATGAATGAAAAATCGTTAGATGAGCAGCAAGAAAAGAACCAAAAGTCTTTGTCTAAAAGCTTTAAGGAAATTAATCATGACTTTCATGTTTTAACTAACACCAATTTTGAGGCTGCCTTGAATTGCTTTACGCAAAGTAGAGGAAACATTGACATGATAGCCATTGTAGCTAGACATCATAATATTTTTGAACGATTATTTTTTCGACCAATTGTTGAAAAATTAAGTTTTCACACCAATATTCCGTTGCTAATTTTGCATAAAAAGGAAGAGTAATAAGAGAACCTAAACTCTAAAGAAAACATAAATCTTGATGAGAATCATAGTTTGGTTTGATGCGCGTCATTGATTTATTTCATTTGGTAAAGTAATTTTATCTTTTAAAAGGAGTATTAATTTAAAAACAAATGTCATGACTTTAGTAAAATTTAAAAACCGTCGATTGCCTTGGTATGACACAATGTTTACCGATTTACTTGGTACAGACAGATTGCTTACCAATGATTTATTGTTGGACGATAAATGGATTCCTGCAATGAATATCAAAGAAAAAAAAGGAAATTTTGAAATTGATGTTGCCGCACCCGGCTTTGATAAAAAAGATTTCGAAGTGACTATTGAAAACGGAGTTCTTTGTATTTCCGCTGAAAAAAAAGAGGAAAAAGAAGTAAAAGAAGAAGAATTTACTCGTAAAGAATTTAATTATAATTCTTTTTCTAGAAGATTTACTTTACCTGAAAATGTGAACGAAGATGAAAAAATTGAAGCTGTTTACAAAGATGGAATTTTGAAATTAGTTTTAGGTAAAATGGATGTAAAAGAAATCGCTAAAAAAAGAGTTATTAAAATTTCTTAATCAAAAAAGGGAGGAGAACTCCCTTTTTACATTGTAAAATTAAAGCCATGAAAAATAAAGAATTAATAAAAACAGATCCAATATCAGTGGCATTCAAATTTCACGAACAATCAAATCAATGGATGGAAGAATTAGAGTTTTCACAAGATGAACAAAAGTTTTTAGAAAACTTGTTAAGCTCTCATTTTTTAGATTTAAGTTCTCCAAAGTTATTTGAACCAACTAAAAAAATAATTCAAAATTTAAAAGAAGCTGAAAAAACTGGAGCTAACTTATTAAAAAATGTAAAAGTACATAACAGTCATTTGGGTGAGTTGGTAGAACGAAATGAAATTATTTTAGAAGAAATTATAAAGAGTGAACATTATAAAATTGAAAAAGAATTCCATAATTATGCACTAAAATTTAAATTTGTGAAAAAGAAAATATTTGGTATTGTTAAAGATATTATGAAAGCCCACAAGCAAAAATTATTAATCAATAATCCATAAATAAATAAGTTCTTTTAAATGCCCCCATTTTTTTAAAAAAGCTGTTTTGAAAATAATTATGAAAATTTCGCACTTCATTTTTACCATAAAAAAGGCTATTCGGAAATCATTTTTCTTAACAGATAGAAATTAGATGACCTTTCTAGCATTACCGGTAAAAAAACGTTCAGAAATATACTATTTTCAAAACAGCTTCTTTTTTTAAGGCTTTTTAATTTTTAAAATTACAGATTCTAAAGGCTTTAAATCCACTCGAATTTTACCTACTCCATTTTCTACGTTTAAGGTAGAAGAATACGTCTCGTATAGTTGGTCTTTAACCTCATAAGATCTATTTTTTAACTTCCATTTCGAAATAATATCTTCTGGAATGTTTAAATCAAAACCATAAGTTTCGTTTGCACTGAAATTAGAAGTAATAATTAATATTTCGTTTTTAGACCAACGAACAAATGAGAAAATTCGGTCGTTGTAAAACTCTGAAGTTGCACGATTAAAGCCATGAATTTCTTGATAATCGCCCATTAGAGCTTCGCTGGCAATAGTAAAATTTAATAATCGCTTATAAAAATCGCGCAAATTCTGTTCCCTATCTGTTAATTGTCCACCATCAAATGCTTTATGATTTGTCCATCGTTGGTAACTTGGCACACCGACATAATCAAAAATAGAAGTTCGAGATGAAGAACCAAAACCTGCATTTTCAGCACCAGCGTCCCCTGTTTCTTGTCCGAAATAAACCATAGTTGGGGCTGTGCTTAGTAAGGTAGAAACAACCATAGCAGGCTTTGCGATTTCAGCGGCACCTGCAAATTCTGGACTAGCAATGCGCTGCTCGTCGTGATTTTCTAAAAAGTGTAACATGTTATGTTCAATATCGCTCAAATCATGTTGAATTCCAGCAATATGATCGGTTGAACCATGACCTTGCATAATGTGTTTTATCGTATCGTACAGTGCAACTTTATCGTAGAGGTAATCCATTTTGCCTTGACGAATATAAGAACGGTATTGTGCCGGATTATAAACTTCAGCTAATAAAAAAGCATCTGGGTTTTTCATTTTAATGGAGGAATTCATATAACTCCAAAATTCAACCGGCACCATTTCAGCCATGTCATAGCGAAATCCATCTACACCCTTTTCTATCCAATAAAGGGCAATATCTCTAAATTTTTTCCAAGAACTTGGCACTTCTTTTCCTTGCCAAAAATCAAAATGCTCTTGGTAAGTTTTCGTATCGAAACCTTCTGGTAATTCTTCAAAATCTTTTGTTCCGTCTGGTCTAACCCCATAATTTATTTTGACAGTTTCATACCAGTCGTAAAAATCAGGTTGTGGTAAACGCGATCCATTACCGGTCCATTTTGCAGGAACTTCTTCAAATTTCCCATCTACTAAAGAATCCTTTTCTCCACCAAGAGGCAAATAATTATTAATCCAAACCGGCACTTTAAATTTTTGGCCAACGACATAATAAAAATTGTTGTTTTTATCATATTCTTTGGTCGTATCATCATCAGCACCAAAATCGCGAACTCCTTCTGGATTTGATTTACCTTCATAACGACGTGCCACATGATTCGGTACAATATCAATAATAACCTTTAATCCGTTTGTGTGAGAACGGGCAATTAAAGCTTCAAATTCTTCCAATCGTTTTGCTGGGTCAACAGCTAAATCCGGACTCACATTATAATAATCTTTTACGGCATATGGAGATCCTGCACGACCTTTTACCACATCGGGATCGTCGTTAGAAATTCCATATTTCGTGTAATCGGTAATGGTTGCATGATGCGGCACTCCGGTATACCAAATATGTGTAACACCCAGATTTTTAATTTCTTGCAAGGCCTTATCCGAGAAATCGTTAAATTTTCCAACTCCATTTTCTTCGATAGTTCCCCAAGGTTTGTTGGTGGTATTATCGTTACCAAATAATCTTGTAAAGACTTGATAAACTACTATTTTATGTTCTTTTTCTTTCATTTTGGAAACAGGTTCTTCTTTTTTTGAAGTGCAACTCACACTTATTACAATCGACATGAATAAAACAAGGATATGACTTTTTTTCATGACTTATTTTTTTTCTAATAAAACAATATTTTGTTCTGTGTTCAAAGATACAATACCTTTTTTTACGGTTGCTTCTTCACCTGAATATCTATCTTTTAAAATGATCCCATCCATAAAAACAGAGTCCATTTTAATTTCTTTTACTCCAAGTGGTAAATCCAATCCGATAATTACGTGATCCTCATAGGTATCGGTTTTTAAATTACGACTAAAAACATACGGATTCTCCGAAATCATAGTATGCGTTCCTGCACCAATTGCCGGATGATCTCTTCGAAATTGTCCTAATTTTTGCCAATGTTTTAAAATAGCTTGGGTTTCGGTATCGGAATTTATTTTATCCCAATTCATGTTTGAACGTAATGTTGCGTCACCTTCGGTACTTTCAATAATTAAAGAACGAGCGGATTCATCACCATAGTAAACCTGAGAAATACCTGGTGTCAAAAGTAATTTTGTTCCGGTTTCATATGGTTTTACTCTTTCTTTATCAAACGGAGAACTATCATCATGGGAAGATAGATAATTCAAAACCGTGTTACCAGGCTCTAAATGATTGTTTAAAATTTCATTGTACTTCGAGAAAATTGATTCATAATCTCCTTTGGCATCGTATTTAATTTCAAAATTGATCATGGCATCAAAACCGTAGTTGTAATAATTTACTTTTTTATCGCCAAAATCGAACGCTTTTGCTTGACTGATATTCCAATTATACACTTCACCAACGAGGAAAAAGTTATTAGAGTCTAAAACTTTCGTTGGATTATTTAGTTTCCATTGGGCAAAAGCAAATTCACATTCTTTTTTAAATTCTTCCCAAACATATTCTTCGGTATGTTTTACCGTATCAGCTCTAAAACCATCAATTCCGAATTCAGTAATAAAGTCGGTAAGCCATTTTATGATATAAAAACGCGGAGCTTTTGCGTAACCGGTTCGTTCAAAAAAGGCATTCAATTCTTGCATTTCCATATCATATCTACCTTCGTCTTTCCATTTTTTGATTAAAAAATCAGGGAGTTCAACGTTTTCATTACTCTCGGTTTTAATATCTGGTAAATTTTTTACCAAAGTACAGGCTGTAGTAGTTTCATAGCTTTTATAATCGCATTGAGGCTCTGTACGCACCCATTCTTCAGGCCAAACTGGGTCTTGATTTGTTGCAGGACCTGTGTGATTAATAACTGCATCAAGAACGATGCGAATTCCTTCGGCATGTGCTTTTTCTACCAATTCTTTTAAATCTTCCTTGGTGCCAAAACTAGGGTCTAAACTAGTCCAATCTTTCGTCCAATACCCATGATAACCGTACGAATTTCCAGTTCCTTCATCAACACTTGCATGAATTTGTTCGACAATAGGCGTAAACCAAATTGCATTGATTCCTAAATCTTCAAAATAACCCGAATCAATTTTTTCGGTAATTCCTTTTATATCGCCACCCTCAAAACCTCTTAATTCTCCGGTTTTTTTCGTTCTGTCGAAGTTTACATCGTTATTCGGATTTCCATTGTAAAACCTGTCGGTTAACAAAAAATAGAGATTTGCTCCTTCCCAAACAAATGGAAAATCTTTTTCAATTAGAGCCGTTTTTTCTTCTTTCGGCACAGGTTCTTTGCAGCCAAAGGCAAAAATAAGTAATAGTAAAAGGCTTAAAATATGTTTCATATGTTGTTTATTTAATCATGTTTCATTTATTATTTTCAAAAAGCCAAACTATAGCATCTTTAAAGTTTGTTGCCCAAAGTTGTTCGTTATGTTTTCCTCCCGGAATAATTTTTAAGATCTGATTTTTTGGTGGAAAACCATTTTGTGTCATTATTGCTATCATTTTTTCCAAATTTGGAATGACATCATCTCCTTCTTCATCACCAGCGAGAAAAATTAGTTTAGAGGCTTTTAAATTACTGTGCGATTTGGCAAAATCAAAGGAAGAATTTGAAAGCCAAAAAGATGGAGAAAAAATTCCAATTTTTCCAAAAACTTCGGCGTATTTCAATGCCCCATAATGAGAAATCAGGCCGGCCAAAGAGCTGCCTATAAGTCCGGTATTTTTAGCGTCGGTTAATGTTCGAAAGTTTGCATCTACATAAGGTTTTAGTGTTTCAACTATAAAATCTACATACAAATCTCCTTCTCCACCACCGTATTTTTCGCTATTCCAGGGTGAATATTCGTCTAATCTTTTGCTGCCACCATTTTCAATTCCGATTACAATAAAAGCAAGTTTTTTTTCTTCATAAAGTGCATTCAAGGTTTCATCTACCTGCCATTCTCCCGAAAAGGAAGTTAGGTCGTCGAATAAATTTTGACCATCATGCATATACAAAACCGGATAATTTCTCTGGCTATTTTCATAATCGGGTGGTAAATACAGCCAAATTTTTCGTTTTCTATTTTCCAATTGCGGCATTTCAAAAGCTTCACTCAGCATGGAAACATTTTTTGCAGCAGTAGTCTTTTTTTCGGTAATAGTATGCCATCCGGTAATTTGAAAACGCAAAGTATCTAGTTGATTTACAATATTATAAGTTCTATTTTCTAATTGTTCTCCATTTGTGTTCACTTCAACAGAATCCCAAGACCCTTGAGTGAATTTAAATTGAATGGGTTTACTCGGCTTCGGAATTGTAATAAAAAACTGTCTATTTTTTTCAGAAAGTTGGTACGCTGCTTGTCCGCCAGACCAACCTTCAAAATCTCCTGAAATAAAAATATTCACATTTTCAGAAGTGTTTTCAGGCAATTTGTCGATAACAAAAGTTACTTGCGCCAAAGTCTTTTGAAAACAAAAAACAAGAAGAATTAAAATAAAATAATGGAAAGCCTTCATTAGCTTAATTCATTTTTGTAGTCAAAAGAACGAATCCTTTTTTATCTAAATTTATGATGTCATTCATAATAAATTCCGCACCTGTAAGAACATTTTTAAACTGCTTATCTTTTATGCCCAACTCTTCGAATCTGTTTACATCTAATGTTATTGGGTTGTCATTTTTATTTAAAATGAGCATTACAATCTCGTCATCTTCAATTCTAAAAATAGTATAAGTTTCGTTTTCAGGAGCGAAATGAATTGTTTTTCCTTTATGTATTGCTTGGCTATTTTTACGATAATTAAGTACAGTGCGCAAAAAAGATTGCATATCTGATTGTTCGTCTGTCAAACCTTCTCCTGTAAAAGCATTAACGTTGTCATCTGCCCAACCACCGGGAAAATCAGTTCTAATTAATCCGTGATCTCCTGGGTTGGAACTATTATCTATTAACACTTCGGTGCCATAATAAATTTGAGGAATTCTTGGTAAGGTCAATATATAGCTCAATGCCATTTTTGTTTTTACGATATCTTTATTTAATTGGGTAAAAACCCGATCCATATCATGGTTATCCATAAAAATCAACATATCATCAGGTTTTGCATAAGAAAAATCATTTGCTAAACCTTCATATATTTTAACTAAACCTTTATCCCAAGATTCTTCTTCATTCAATGCATTTATGATGGCTCTTTGCATCGGAAAATCCATGGTAGAAGATAAATTTGATTTGTACCCATCTTTATTATGAGCACCATTTTGCCAATACCCAACGATTAACGGATTCAAACTCCATTCTTCGCCAACGATACTAAAGTTAGGGTATTCATTCATTATGGCACCTGCCCAGTTTGACATAAATTCTTTATCGGAATATGGATAGGTGTCTTGTCGGATTCCACCCAAACCTAGAGTTTCAACCCACCAGATACTATTTTGAATAATATAAGTTGCAAGAAATTGATTTTTTTGATTTAAGTCGGGCATTGCTTTAACAAACCAACCATTGCTCATCAATTCTTGATCTTTTTTTGATGCATATAAATCTTGATTGGAAGTTCTTCGGTGGTTTGAATTTAAAATTTCTTCATTATTTTCAAACTCATTTTGAAAATTTATCCAATCATTAAAAGGTAAGTCTTTCATCCACCAATGTTCACTACCACAATGATTTGCTACTTGATCCATGATTAATTTCATGCCTCTGTCATGTGTTTTTTTAGCGAGATTAATGTATTCATCTAAGCTCCCGAATCTTGGGTCTACTTGATAAAAATCAGTCATTGCATAGCCGTGATACGAGCTAGATTCCATATCATTTAAGAGTAGTGGAGAAGGCCAAATAGCGGTAAAACCCATGTTTTCAATATAATCCAAATGCTCAGTAATACCTTGAATATCACCACCATGTCTTGAGTAAGCTTGGTTTCTGTCAATACTTTGTTCTTTCAATCCACCAACAATATCTTTATTTGGATTTCCGTTAGCAAATCGATCTGGAGTGATTAAATAAATTACATCCGAACTATCGAAACCTTCACGTTGTGCTGCATTATTTTCACGCGCTTTTATTTCATAAGAATAACGTAACTTTTTTGCCCCTTTTTTTTGCAGTTGAATATCGAATTTTTTAGAAGAAGTTATCTTTTCTAAATTGAGATTTAGAAATAAATAGTTCTTATTTTCTGCTTTTGAAACACTGTCTAGAACGATCTCCTTATCGGAAATACTTACTGAATACTCACCAATATTCTCGCCGTACAACATGATTTGCAACGAAGGGTTTTTCATACCTGCCCACCAAAATGGTGGCTCAACTTTATCAATCTTTTGACTATACATCCAAGCGGTATTTATGATTAACAGTAAAATTATTATTTTTTTCATTTCTAATCGTGTATTTCATAAAAAGTTCGAAAACCTAATTACTAGTAAGCGGATTTAAACAGTTACCAATTCGTTTGATGAAATGGTTATTTTTTTGCCATTTACTAAAATATCTACAGGTATTTCTGATTCATTCGTGAATTTAGAACTTTCTTGATCTTTAAAAATTTTCAATGTAGCTCCTCTAAAATTAATTTTAAACGAATACGATTCCCATTCTTTTGGTATTTGCGGAGAAAAAGATAATTGTCCATCAAAATTTCGCATACCTCCAAAACCTTGCACGATTGATAGCCAGGTTCCTGCCATACTTGTAATATGTAAACCTTCATGAACCTCATGATTATAATCGTCTAAATCAAGTCGAGATGTACGCAAATACATTTCGTATGCCTTATCCATTTTATCAATTTTTGCAGCTAAAATAGAGTGTACACAAGGTGATAATGAAGATTCATGAACCGTAAAAGGTTCGTAAAAATCGAAGTGCTTTTTGATAGTTTCATCATCAAATTTATTTTCAAAGAAATAGATTCCTTGCAACACATCTGCTTGTTTGATATATGGTGAACGTAAAATTCGATCCCAAGACCATTTTTGATTGATTGGTCGTTCTGATTTTGGCAAATCTTTTACCAAAACTAAATGTTTATCTAAAAAGCCATCTTGTTGCAAATATACGTCATGTTCTTGACTATAAGGAAAATACATGTTTTCAGCAACTTGTTCCCATTGAAGCAACTCTTTTTTGGTAAGGTTTGTTTTAGCAATGATTCTTTCGTAATCTTTATGATATTTATCGGCTACAATATCTAAATTTTCCAAGGCATATTCAATACACCATTTTGCTAGGTAATTGGTATAAAAGTTGTTATTTACGTTATTTTCGTATTCATTTGGACCGGTTACTCCCAAAATAACATATTCATTTTTAAGGCTTGAAAAATTAGCTCTTTGATGCCAGAAACGAGCGACTGCAATGATAACTTCCATTCCGAATTCAGGAATATAACTATAGTCATTGGTATAATTCACATAATTGTAAATAGCATAAATCATAGCGCCATTACGGTGAATTTCTTCAAAGGTTATTTCCCATTCGTTATGGCATTCTTCACCATTCATGGTAACCATTGGGTATAATGCTGCACCGTTACTAAAACCTAGTTTTGTAGCATTTTCTATAGCCTTATCCAATTGATTGTAACGATACAATAACAAATTCTTCGCTACATCTTTGTCTTTGGTACTCATGTAAAACGGAATGCAATAAGCTTCTGTGTCCCAGTACGTACTTCCGCCATATTTCTCACCGGTAAATCCTTTCGGACCAATATTCAATCGAGAATCTTCACCGGAATACGTTTGATTCAATTGAAAAATATTAAAGCGAATGGCTTGTTGTGCTTTGATGTCGCCTTCGATAACGATATCTGCAGTTTCCCAAATTTTGGCCCAAGCTATTTTTTGATTTTTTAGTAAATTTTCAAAACCAGTTGTCGCTGCTATTTGCAATACTTTTTTCGATGCATTAATCAGCTCTTCTTTCGCGTGATTCATCGATTGGGTATAGCAACCGTATTTTGTGATGCTGATGGTTTCGCCTTGATCTACATTGGATTTGTATGTATAAGAAATACTTTTTTCTTGTTTTTCAATAGTATTGGTAAGTGAAATCGCAACGTCGTTTATGGCAAATTCAACTTTCATTCCGGTACTCACATAAAAATCGGTTTTCAATGTTTTGGATACAATAAAAGCTTCGTTTTTACCTTCTTCTACTTGCAGTATTTCCCAAAAGAATTCATCATAGTTCGAATCTTCATTTAAAATTCCAGCATCAACATATGGTGTGAATTCAATTTCACCACTAAAGTTTAATGGAGTCACGCTATATTTTATGGCTCCAACTTCATTGATATCGCGACTTAAAAATCGAATAGAAGAAACTTCTACTCGATTGCCATTTACCAATTCTGCATGAAAAGAACGGTATAAAACCCCTTCTTTCATATTCAATTCCCGTTTAAATTGCGAAACTTTACATTGGTTTAAATCCAGTGTAATGTCATTGACAGAAATATCAATTCCAATCCAATTCGGAGCGTTTAAAACTTTGGCAAAATATTCCGGGTAACCATTTTTCCACCAGCCCACACGAGTTTTATCCGGATAGTAAATTCCACCGATATAACTTCCTTGAAAAGTGTCTCCGCTATACTTTTCTTCAAAATTGGCTCGTTGCCCCATGACACCATTTCCAATACTGAAAATACTCTCGCTTGCGGTTACATTTTTTTTATCGAAACCTTCTTCAATTATAGACCACTTGTTTGGGATGATATAATTCAGATTCATACTTGTTCTTTTTTAATTAAGAGATTAGTTTTTCAACAAAATCAATGGTTAGTTTATTTGTACTGGCCAATACATAATCAGCTTCTTTCAATACCTTGTCATCGCCAATGCCAATACAGGTCATTCTTGCATTTTTTGCTGCTTGAACTCCAGCTTGGGCATCTTCTACTACAATACAATCTTCTGGATTTTTATGTAGTTTTTTGGCTGCAATTAAAAATACTTCCGGATCAGGTTTTGCTTTTGAAACATCGTTACCGTCAACAACGGCTGAGAATTTATTCAATAAGCCTACCTTTTCTAAAATCATGGGTGCATTTTTACTTGCTGAACCCAAAGCGAAGGTTATCTTTTTTTCTTGTAAATAATTTAGGAGTTCGGAAATTCCGGGAAGAATTTCAGAGGCTGTCATTTTTTCTACATACTCTAAATATTCCTTATTTTTTTCCTGTAAAAGGACTTGTTTTTTTTCATCGGATAAAGATACTTTTCCGATATCCAATAAAATCTCTAACGATTTCACCCGGCTCACTCCTTTTAATAATTCATTTTGTTCTTCGGTAAAATCGAAGCCTAAAGAGTTGGCCAAATTTTTCCATGCTAAAAAATGGTATTTCGCGGTATCTACAATAACACCATCTAAATCAAATATAAAAGCTATTTCTTTTTTCATTTTTAATTATTTGCAATAAGTACTGTGTCATCAACATCTTTTACTTTTGTTACTAGGGCTGCTGCAATTAATAAAGAAACACCGCTAATTATTAATGCGAATATTGGATTACCTCCATACACATATTTAACTATTGGACCACCTATTAATGCATTGATAATTTGTGGTAAAACAATAAAGAAGTTAAAAATACCCATATAAACGCCCATTTTTTTAACGGGTATTGAACCTGCTAAAATTGCATATGGCATTGCTAAAATACTTGCCCAAGCAATTCCAATTCCGAACATTGATAAGAATAACCAGTTTTCGTTTGGCACAAAATAAATTGAAATTAGACCTAACCCTCCACAAACTAATCCAATTGCATAGGTCATTTTTCGTCCTAATTTTTTAGCTATTGCAGGTAAAAAGAAAGCGTAAACAGCAGAAACGGCATTGTATACCCCAAATAAAATACCTACCCAGTCACCAGCAATTTGGTATGCATCTCCGTGATCATCTAATGACAAGCCATACACATGATGTGCAATTGCGGGTGTTGAAAATACCCACATACCAAACAATCCGAACCAAGAGAAAAATTGGACCGAGCTCAATTGCTTCATTGTTAAAGGCATTTTCTTAAAATCCGAAAAAATATCAAATAAACTAGAAGATTCTTCTTCAATTTCTTCTTCGGCGACACTGAATTGTGCCATTTCTTCAGGAGAATATTCTTTGGTAGTAAACACCGTAATTAAAATACTTATTACCAAAACGGATGCTCCTATAACAAATGATAATAATAAATTGGTAGGTACCTCACCTGGTTGCGATTCATTTAGAACGCCAAACCAATTTGTTAATACATATGGTAACCAAGAACCAATAACAGCTCCAATACCTATTAATACTGTTTGAATACTAAAACCAAGTGTTCTTTGGTCGGAAGGTAAAACATCTGCAACCAATGCTCTAAATGGTTCCATAGCAACATTAAATGAAGCATCCATTATCATTAACATCCCGGCTCCAACCCATAAAGCAGGTAAAAATGCGGTAAACATATCGGCATTTGGCATTAAAACCAATCCAATAGAAGCCAACAATGCACCTGTTAGAAAATATGGACGTCTTCTGCCAAGCTTGGTCCATGTTCTATCACTATAATATCCAATAATGGGTTGAACAATTAAACCTGTTAAAGGAGCAACAATCCAAAACCATGATAATTCGTGAACATCGGCCCCAAATATTTGCAATATTCTACTTGCATTTGCATTTTGCAGTGCAAAACCCATTTGAATGCCTAAAAATCCGAAACTCAAATTCCAGATTTGCCAAAAGCTTAGTTTTTGTTTTTTCATTTGATCACACTTATTATATACATCTAAAAAAAGACATATAACTTTAAAATAATACGGTTAGATTTATTAAAGATAAGAGAAATTTTAATTTCTCAAAAAGTGTGAAGTATTAAAAGTAGCAAGTGTGAAATAATTACTAAATCAAGGACAAATATATAAAATTTATTTTAGAATACTAGATTTCAATTTTTTGGTAGATTCTCGAATCTTTAAGTCAGTATTAATGATTGAAGTTTTGCGCGGATAGTCCATGTTTTGATGCCCAATTTCATCTAATAATAACTCCATAGCTTTTTCTCCCATTGTATAGCCATGTTGTGCAACGGTAGTTAAAGAAGGTGATGAAAACTCAGAAATAACGCCGTCAGTAAAACCTATGACACTCAAGTCTTTAGGCACTTTAATTTTGTGTTTTTTTGCTACTTTTATTGCTATTGCGGCATATTCTTCATTTACGGCAAAAATTCCGTTAGGCGGATTTTTTAATGCAAACAATCGCTCAATTTGGTCGGCAATATTTTCTTTTTCTTTGATTTTAACAATTAGATTTTCATCGATGAGAATGTTTCTTTCTTCTAATGCTTTGAGGTAACCATTTTTTCGGGTAAGTCCAACCGAAACATGATCTGGTGTTGTTAGAATTGCTATTCGGTTACAACCAATATCTAGCAGATGATTGGTTGCTAAAAAACCACCTCCTAGATCATCAACAATTATTTTATTGCAATCAATTTCTTCAATAACCCTGTCGAATAAAACTAACGGAATTCCATCACTTATTAGCTCCTTAAAATGGGTAAAATCGCCTCTTTTTTCCGTGTCTTTTGAAACTGAAATTAAGATTCCGTCCACAATTCCATTGGCTAACATTTCCATATTTAGAACTTCTTTTTCATAAGACTCATTAGAAACACAAATCATGACATTGTAACCATTGGCATTAGCAATTTTTTCAATTCCACTAATTACTTTAGAAAAGAAGTGATGCACAATTTCAGGAATAATAACACCAACCGTTTTCGTTTTTTGATTTCTTAAATTTAGTGCTAAGCTATTTGGTTTATAATGATAATAAGCGGCAAAAGCCTTTATTTTTTCACGCACTTCTTCGCTTATTTCATGACTGTCTTTCAATGCTTTAGATACCGTTGAAATTGAGACATCAAATTCTTTTGCGATTTTTTTAAGCGTGATTTTTGTTTTCATAAATTCAAAATAAAAAGATTTACCAGAAATGCTTTTACAAAAATAAGCATTATTGAATTAATAAATTTTACGCATTAAATCTTTAAATTTTTATTTAGATGTTGATAAATTCTTCAAAATTGCATTATCACTAAAAAAAACATAACGACACTATAACGTTATAGTGAAAAAAGTTATCAACACGAAAACGTTTTCGTGATTTTTTCAATGACAAATGTCAGTGTTAAGTTTCTGTTAAAGCTCTAAATTCACCCCGTGAAATATTAAAAAATAGCAAGTAATTAATAAAAAATTAATGCTTAAAATTAAATTAACTCTATGAAACAAATTAGACAATTAGT
>CBDTUD010000048.1:0-20540 GCA_965363545.1 uncultured Flavobacteriaceae bacterium
GTAGCTTAGAAAGACACTGCATAAAAACAAAAGAGAAACTATGCGTAATTTCATGTTGATTTGAATAATTGATTAATAATTTTATTTAAAAGGCAAATATATGGTTTTAAACAAATATTATGTAGTTAATAATAGGTTAAAAGTAAGGGGTTTTTTATTGTTGGTAAGGGTTGTTGGTTGATTGTTATTGGTAATTGTCATTCTCGCGGACGCGGGAATCTTATGTTGCCTTGTTAAAGGTTAAACGTCATTGCGAATCATGACTTTTCATGATGTGGCAATCTGTTGTTGTTGGATAGAAATTTGTTTGAAGTACTTTTCGACAGATAACCACGCTCTTTTCAATCGCTCGTTATGACGTGTCTTATTAATCATCATCCCAAATCACGACTTTTGAACTTAATCTCGCTCTAACTTATCTTTAAAAATAAACATCAAAATAATGGGGATGGCAAGAATAAAAACCATGCTTCTATTGAAATTTAAAACTTGAGGATATAAGGCTAGTGTTATAATAAAGCCACCAACAGCACCGCCAATATGGGCACTATGACCAATATTTCCCCACTGTTTTTTCATCCCGAACATGGAGTAAACCAAGTAACCTACTCCAAAAATATACGCTGGAATTGGAATTGGAATAAAGAAAAGATACAAACTCATTCCCGGGTTGAGCATGATCGCTGCATATAACACTCCCATAACTGCACCAGAAGCTCCAACAGCACTGTAATAGGGTTCTTTTTTATGAAAACTCATAGCTAGTAAACTCCCAGTTAACAAAGAACCAAAATAAACCGCCAAAAATTTTAAAATTCCGACATGGTCAATAACAGCATCAGCAAAAAAATATAAAGTAAGCATGTTAAAAAATAAATGAGAGGTATCTACATGTAAAAAACCAGAGGTAACCATTCTTATTTTTTCTCCATTCATAATCGGACCGATTTGGAATTTAAATTTCTCGAAAAATAATCGATCTTTAAACCCTTTGAACGAAACCAAAACATTAACCAAGATAATCAGTAGAACTACTTTATTCATTATTATTTTTTTTCTGTTCAAAGATAAAATTATATCCGATATTTGCATTTAATTATGGTACATTTCTTAGTTTTCATATTGGTATATCCAATTATTTTATTGGTATCCATACTGCCTTTCCCATTATTGTATTTACTTTCGGATACAATCTATTTATTACTATTCTACGTTTTCGGTTATCGAAAAAAAGTAGTTCTAGAGAATTTAAAAATTGCTTTTCCCGAGAAATCAGAGCAAGAATTAAAAGTAATTCGTAAAAAATTCTACCATCATTTTGTAGATATCTTTATGGAAATGATTAAAACTTTTACCATTTCGGATGAAGAAATTCTAAAACGCTTCAAGCTTGTTAATAAAACAGAACTTGATGATTTTATGCAAAAACATCAGAATATTTTGCTCATGAGTTCGCATTACGCAAATTATGAATGGTTGTTCAGTTTGAACCTATTGGTAACGCATAACGGGTTTGCAGCCTATAAAAAAGTTAAGAATCCCTATTTTAATAAATTTATTGTAAAATCGCGAGGCCGTTTTAATACCTCTTTGATTCCTACACATGAGTTTATGAAAACAGTTGCCAACAATGACGCTTCTGGTGCTAAATTTGTTTACGGAATTCTAAGTGATCAATCGCCAAGATTAGATAAGTCGTATCATTGGTCGTCTTTCTTCGGTCAGCAAGTTCCCGTATTTGTTGGTGCCGAATCTTTATCGAAAAAATATAATTATCCCGTGATGTATATCGATACCATGAAAGTTAAACGTGGTTATTATGAAGCCCGAATGGAGATTTTAACGGAAAACCCCCGAGATATTCTCGATTTTGATATGACGGATCTCTTTATGAAAAAGCTCGAAGAAAAAATTAAAAAGAAACCTGAATATTATTTTTGGACTCACAAACGCTTTAAGCATGCCAATAAGAATAGGAATCCGAAATAATTGGATCAAATTATTGTCTCTTTTATTGAATACCGATTTAAATGACTAAAGAATCTATTCGAATTTCATCCAAACAAATGACCAATATATTGCACAAACTTTTTGTGAAATATAAGTTTACCGATGAAAAAGCAAAACTCATGGCCGATGTATGTACAGAGAGCACTCTTACAGGTGTAAACTCGCACGGTATCAATCGCTTACCTCTTTTTATAGAATATGTAGAAAAAGGTTTGGTAAAAATTGATAATGAGGCCGAAAAAGTAGCATCATTTGGCAGTATTGAACGATGGGATGGTAATTTCGGTCCAGGAATTATCAATGCAACAATATGCACCAATAGAGCCATTGCATTAGCGAAAACCAACGGTATGGGATTGGTGGCATTGCGTAACACAAACCACTGGATGCGTGGAGGCACTTATGGAAAACAAGCTGCAGATTCCGGCTGCATTTCTATTCTTTTTACCAATACACAACCAAATATGCCGCCTTGGGGTGGTAAAGACAGCCGAATTGGCAATAATCCCTTAGTTGTTTCCATACCAAGAGCACAAGGAAATGTGATTTTAGATATGGCGATTTCACAATTTGCCTTTGGTAAAATCAACGATTACAAACTAAAAGGCAAAAAATTACCTTTCCCTGGTGGTTGGGATGATAACAATGAACTTTCTAACGATCCTGAAAAAATCTTACAAAATGAACGCGGTTTGCCGATTGGTTATTGGAAAGGTTCCGCTCTTTCCATTATTTTAGATATGTTGGCCACCTTATTATCAGCAGGAAATTCGACCTATAAAATAGGTTTGAAAGAATTTGAAACTGGTGTTTCCCAAGTATACCTTTGTATTTACCCTGAAATTTTTAATGATAAAAACTTACAAGAAAAACTCATCAATGAAATTATTGGTTACACGCATGATGTAGCTCCCATGCAGCCTGGAGATAAAACATATTATCCGGGAGAGCAAAGTGCGCAAACCAGAATAAAGAATTTGAAAGAAGGAATTCCGATAAGTGAGAGTGTTTGGAACAGGATACTTAAACTTTCTGAATAGTGAGTATTCATCTGTTATTTTTTAAGTCCCTTGCAAAAGGCTTTCTAATTTTTGAACGGTGTTCCAATTTCTTGTAGTGGCAATCGTTTTTAATTTTGTCTCAAAAAAATTAGTATGCACTTTTGTTTTTCCGTAGCCATTTTCATAATACATATAAATAACCTTTTCTTTTAAAACCATTTTTTCTGAAAAAACTGGATTAGTTGCAATGTCTTGGAAAGTATTTTTGTCCGCTTCTGCTTTAAGAAAAACCGTATAAATTTTTTTAATATCGAAGTCCGAGTTGTGACCAAAAGGATTATTGGAATTAATTTTCAAAAAGTCTTTTTTACGCAGCACAAAAACCGGAACGTCAAAGCCAAAATCTGATTTTATTATAGAACAAATTTGGTTTTCTATTTCTAGGATATCGTTTAATTCACTTCTAAAAACTACATTACCACTTTGAAGATACGTAATAACAGCACTAAAACCTAAAGAAGAAATAGAGTGCTGTAATTCTTTCATATTTATGAGTTTATGTCCGCTAACATTAATTCCTCTTAGCAAGGCGACATAAGAATTCATATTATTTTTTTGTTGTTTGAAACCAAGAGTGAACTAACTCTTTTTCTTGAGAGATATAAGAAACATGACGGAACTCATTGGTTTCTTGGTTGTAGGAATACTCCTTTTCCCATTCGGTAAAATTTTCCGCCAAAGCTTTAATACTTTCACAAATATAAGCCACTTCCTTATCGGTTGTGGTTGGATGAATCGACATTCGAATCCACCCCGGACGATCGAGTAAACAGCCTTCTGTTATTTGCTCATATAATACATCGGAAGTGTGCTGATCTACATGAAGTAAAAAGTGACCGTATGTTCCAGCACAAGAACAGCCACCACGTGTTTGTATTCCGAATTTATCGTTTAATAATTTTACGCCTAGGTTAAAATGCAAATCTTTAATATAAAAAGAAAATACCCCTAACCTATCTTCGTGCTGTTGCGCTAACAAGACTACATTGTCAATTGCCTTTAATTTTTTAAATATTTGCGTGTTAATCTCCACTTCACGCTGATGAATATTCGCAACACCCATTTCTTCTTTTAATTGAATAGCTAAAGCGATACGAATGGTTTGTAAAAAACCAGGTGTTCCGCCATCTTCACGCACTTCAATATCATTTAAATAACTGTGCTTTCCCCAAGGATTTGTATAATTTACAGTTCCACCACCTGAATTATCAGGTACGAGATTATGGTATAACTTTTTATTAAAAATTAATACGCCAGAAGTACCCGGGCCACCTAAAAATTTGTGGGGAGAAAAGAAAATCGCATCTAAAGCGCACTCTTCCTTTTCGGGATGCATATCAATTTCCATATATGGCGCTCCGCAAGCAAAATCTACAAAACAGAGTCCGTTATGCTGATGCATTATTTTTGCAATTTCATAGTAATCGGGCTGTATTCCAGTAACATTAGAACAAGCTGTAACCGAAGCAATTTTTAGTGTTCGATTTTTATATTTTTTTAATAAATCTTTTAAGCCATTTATTGCGACCAATCCGGTTTCATCAAAAGGGATGATTTCAACGTCGGCAATAGTTTCCAACCAAGAAGTTTGATTGGAATGGTGTTCCATGTGTGTTATAAAAATAACCGGCTTATTTTCGATGGGTACAGAATTTGCGGCATTTTTTAAGTTTTCAGGCACACGTAAGCCCAAAATTCGTTGAAATTTATTGATTACGCCTGTCATTCCGGTACCGTCAATAATCAAAACATCATCGGCATTGGCATGCACATGTTTTTTGATGATTTTTCTAGCTTCGTGATACGCCATGGTCATTGCAGAACCTGAAAATGTGGTTTCTGTATGTGTATTCGCCACAAATGGTCCGAATTTATGCAACATTTTTTCTTCGATTGGTTGATATAGCCTGCCACTGGCAGTCCAATCTGCATAGATCATTTTTTGCTCTCCATAAGGAGATGGAAATGTCTGATCTATTCCAACAATATTCTTCCGAAAAGTTTCAAAATGTTTTTCTAAACTCATGATTCTAAAAATTCAATCCATATTAGCGCTATAGTACAAAAATAAGCTAAAAATGGGACTATTTTAGGCATTCGCTATAGCCGCAATTTCTGCCATAATTCTTTCTGCTAAATTATCTGCAGCTTTTTGTGAGCTACTCTCTGTATAAATACGGATGATAGGCTCAGTATTTGATTTTCGCAAATGCACCCATTCGTTTTCGAAATCAATTTTTACACCGTCAATGGTACTAATTTCTTCGTTTTCATAGTTGTCTGCCATTTGCACTAAAATAGTATCTACATCCAAATCCGGAGTCAATTCTATTTTATTTTTACTCATGAAATAACTTGGATACGAATCGCGTAACTCTTTGCAAGACATGTTTTTATTGGCTAAATGCGTTAAAAACAAAGCAACTCCAACTAAGGCATCTCTTCCATAATGAATCTCAGGATAAATGATGCCACCATTACCTTCTCCTCCGATAATTGCCTTATTCTTTTTCATCAATTCTACCACATTTACTTCACCAACAGCACTTGCTTGATACGTTCCGCCATGTTTTACAGTAACATCGCGTAAAGCTCTGGAAGAAGATAAATTGGAAACCGTATTTCCTTTTGTTTTTGATAAAACATAATCCGCGCATGCGACTAATGTATATTCTTCGCCAAACATCGATCCGTCTTCATTGACAAAAGCCAAACGATCAACATCTGGGTCAACGACAATACCTAAATCTGCTTTTTCTTTAACGACTAACTTTGAAATTTCAGTGAGATGCTGCGCCAAAGGTTCTGGGTTATGCGGAAATTCTCCATTCGGATCACAATATAATTTTACGCAACGAACACCCAGTTCTTCGAGCAATTGCGGAATTGCAATACCTCCTGTTGAATTCACGGCATCTACTACAACTTTAAAATTCGCTTTTTTGATTGCAAGTGCATCTACCAAAGGTAATTTGATTACTTCTTCAATATGTTTTTTAATATAGTCTGGTTTCTTTTTATAGTATCCTAAACGATCAACATCGGCATAAACAAAAGATTCAGAAGCTGCAATATCCAGAAGTTCTTCTCCGTCTTTTCCATTCATAAACTCCCCTTTTTCGTTTAATAATTTAAGTGCATTCCATTGTTTCGGATTGTGAGAAGCGGTAATAATGATTCCACCGTCTGCTTTTTCAATAGGTACAGCTACTTCTACAGTTGGTGTGGTAGATAAACCTAAATCAACGACATTAATTCCTAGTCCGACTAAGGTATTCGACACCAAACTACTGATCATTTTACCCGAAATACGGGCATCTCGACCAAGAATAACTTTTAATTGCTTTTTGTTGGCATGTCTTTTCAAAAGCCATACACCATAGGCAGATGCAAATTTTACCGCATCGATTGGAGTTAGATTATCGTTTATTGTTCCGCCAATTGTTCCGCGGATTCCTGAGATAGATTTTATTAAAGTCATAATTTTTATTTAAGTGTTACAAATATACTTTTATCGATCGATTTGGACAATGAACTGATTTAAACTTTTTCTCTTGAAAACAAAAACTTTAAATCTGTTCCATAAAAAAAACCGTTCAAATCGAAATTTGAACGGTTTCTATGGTTAAAATGGATTCAGATTATTTTTTATTTGCTTCCATTTTCTTTTTTAAATCTGCAAGATCAGAAATATCACCTAAAGTAGTTTTTTCAGCATTATCTGAATTTACTTTAGCAGTTTTAATATTCTTTTCTTCCTGAGCTCTAAATACAGCAGAATGTGAAACCACTAATCTACGGTATTCTTTATTGAACTCTAACACTTTGAAATCTAAAGACTCCCCTTTTGTAATTTTAGATTTGTCTTCTTTTTCCATATGACGTCCCGGCACGAATGCTTCAACTTCATCGTCTAAAGTTACTATAGCTCCTTTATCTGTAATTTCTTTTACAGTTCCTTTATGGATAGAATCAATAGTATAAGTTTCTTCGTGTTTATCCCACGGATTTGTAGTTGTTTGTTTATGACCTAGATTTAATTTTCTTCCTTCTACGTCTAATTCTAAAACTTCTACTTCCAAAGCATCACCAACTTTTACAAAGTCAGATGGATGTTTGATTTTTTTCGTCCATGATAAGTCAGAAATATAAACCAAACCATCAATACCTTCTTCTAACTCAACAAATACACCAAAGTTAGTATAGTTTCTAACGGTACCTGTATGGGTTGAACCAACTGGGTATTTTTTAGTGATATCTGTCCAAGGATCAGGATGTAATTGTTTGATACCTAATGACATTTTTCTTTCGTCACGATCTAATGTTAAAATAACAGCTTCTATTTCATCACCAACTTTAACAAAATCTTGCGCAGAACGTAAGTGAGTTGACCAAGACATTTCAGAAACGTGGATCAAACCTTCAACACCTTCGCTAACTTCGATAAATGCACCATAATCAGCAATGATAGCAACTTTACCTTTTACTTTATCACCAATTTTTAAGTTTTCATCTAAAGCATCCCAAGGATGTTTGCTCAATTGTTTTAAACCAAGTTGGATTCTAGTTTTCTCATCATCGAAATCTAAAATTACAACGTTTAATTTTTGATCTAATTCAACCACTTCACTTGGATGATTAATTCTACTCCAAGATAAATCTGTAATATGAACTAATCCGTCAACACCACCTAAATCAACAAATACACCGTAAGAAGTAATGTTTTTCACAACTCCTTCTAATACTTGACCTTTTTCTAATTGACCGATAATTTCTTTTTTCTGTTCTGCTAAATCAGCTTCGATAAGCGCTTTATGAGAAACTACAATATTTTTAAATTCATGGTTGATTTTAACTACTTTGAATTCCATAGTTTTATCAACGAATTGATCGTAATCTCTAATTGGCTTCACATCGATTTGAGAACCTGGTAAGAATGCTTCAATTCCGAAAACATCTACAATCATACCACCTTTAGTTCTACATTTTACATAACCGGTAACAATTTCTTGTGTTTCGTGTGCTTTATTAACTCTTTCCCAAGCTTTGATTACTCTAGCTTTTCTGTGTGATAAAACTAACTGACCTGTATTATCTTCTAATTTGTCAATTTTCACTTCAACCTTATCACCTTCTTTTAAATGTGGATTGTAACGGAATTCATTTAAGGATATAACACCCTCTGATTTTGAATTGATATCGATAATTGCTTCACGATCTGTTAATCGAACAACAGTTCCTTCAATTACCTGACGCTCTTCAACAAAACCAATAGTATTTTCTAAAGCTTTTTCAAACTCTATCAATTTACTTTCGTCTACTGCTTCAATACCTTCTTCGTATTTTTGCCAGTTGAAACTAGCTAAAAATTCTTTTGGATCAATTTTTACTTCTTCAGCATCATCAATCAAAACAACTTTTTCTTCAATAATTTCTTCTTCAACTTCTTCATCACCATCTGCCACAACGTAAGCTGCTTCAGCTGCTAAATCTTTTACTAGCAAATAATAAAAAATAGCTCTGTATTTCTTTTTATTGCTACTTCCCATTTTTTCACAAACGGCTAAGATAGCTGCATCCAAATTTTCATCTTCTTCAAGACCTAATTTTTTGATTAAGAAATTGTTTTTAACAGTCTCTAATTCAGTTCTTTGACTACAAGATACGGTTTCAGCATCCTCTTTGTAAATAGATGGGCCAAGACCTTTTGTTACTAATTTGAATAAATCTGCATCTAATGTAATACCTAGCTTTTTTGCTTCAGCTGTGTATAATTCTAATTTTTCTTCTAATTTAGACATATGTCCATTAAATTTGTATCTTATTGCTTTTCAGATATTTAAGCGATTAAAGCTGATAAGAGTGTTATTATTTTTTGGTTTTTTCCTTTTGTAATCTGACATTCGCTCAAAAGGGCTGCAAAGATAGAAACAAATAATTGATTTTACAATAGCCTTTTTAAATAAAAACACACTGATTTTCAGTTGCTAAGAAGATTCTTGTATTGTATAATTACTGTCCAGCAGAATATTATAGAAAAATGACTACTTATAACAAGGATTTTATAATGTCTGTCTCTGAAATTCCTTCAGCTTCAGCTTTATAATTCTTTACGATTCGATGATGAAGAATACCAAAAGCTACTGCTTTAACATCTTCAATATCGGGAGAAAATTTACCATTTATGGCGGCATGTGCCTTTGCACCCAAAACTAAATTCTGAGAAGCACGTGGACCAGCACCCCAATCGACATAATTTTTAACCAATTCAGGAGAAAGGTCTGAGGACGGACGCGTTTTTCCGACTAATTTCACCGCGTATTCCACCACATTATCTGCAATAGGTATGCGTCGAATCACATGTTGAAAATCTAAGATTTCTTGCGCACTAACAACTGGGTTAACCAAATGCTTGTCGTCATTGGTCGTGTTTTTCGCTACTAAAACTTCTTCCTCGAAAGAGGGATAATTCAAATAGATAGAAAACATAAATCGATCTAATTGCGCCTCGGGTAAAGGATAGGTTCCCTCCTGCTCAATTGGATTTTGCGTAGCTAATACAAAAAAAGGTAATTCAAGATTGTAATGATGTCCGGCAATGGTTACCGATCTTTCTTGCATGGCCTCCAATAAGGCAGCCTGTGTTTTTGGCGGAGTTCGATTGATTTCATCTGCCAAAATTATATTGGAAAAAATAGGCCCTTTGATAAACTTAAAATGCCGCGTTTCATCTAATATTTCACTTCCTAAAATATCTGAAGGCATTAAATCAGGAGTAAATTGAATGCGTTTAAATTGCAAGCCTAATGAACTTGCCACGGTATGTACTAAAAGAGTTTTTGCCAATCCGGGAACACCGATCAATAAAGAATGTCCGCCACAAAGTACCGAAAGCAATACGTGGTCGATAGCATCTTGCTGCCCAACAATTACTTTAGAAATTTCTGCTTTTAAGTCTTTAAAAGTACGAACTAACTTTTGAACCGTTTCTACATCACCCATTGTGCTTATTTTTTTGCCCAATTACTTTCAAAACTACAATTTAAATAGCTGTCGTTTATCTTAATATATGTATCTTTTATTTTATCTTTCGCCCATTTATTAATGGTTTCAGCCTTTTTCTTTTGCAAGGCCAAATTTTGTATTTTCACATAATCTTTAGAAATATCGGCGGTATGTGATTCGGTTTTAGTTTCCAGTTTTAAAATTTTGAACATTTTTTCCCCTTCTCTCGTTTGGTCATAAAACACTTCGCTGATTTCTCCTTCTTTTAAATTACTCACTTTAGAATACAAATCAGGATCCATTCTGGTTAAGTCAAAATGTGTATCACCAGAAACAGGATTCATCAATTTACCTTTGTTTAGTCTTGTATCTTTATCTTCAGAGTATTTTAAAACAGCATCTTCAAAGCTTATTTTCATCGTTAAAATATCTTCTCTGATTTTTGCTAAGGAGTCCCGTCTAATAGCAAGAGACTCATCATCGATTTTGGTTTGCATCAAAATATGACGCACATCTCGTTCTTTCCCTTTGACTTTTTCTACTAGCAATATATGGTAACCAAAATCTGATTTGAAAGGTTCAGAAATTTCTCCTTCTTCAATACTAAATGCGGCTTCTTTAAATTCTTTTACAAACTGGCTGTTTCTGTCAATAGTATAAAACCCACTATTTTGTGTTACGCCTGGATCATCAGAATACAAGATTGCTTTCATCTTAAAATTAGCACCTTCTTCAACTTCTTTCTTAATTTCCTTCAGTCTGGCAATTACTCTTTCCGTTTCTTCTGCTGACGGTGTTGCTTTCAAAACAATTTGTGACAAATCAATTTCTGCACCGATTTCAGGTAAATTATTTTCATCTTTCAAACTGCTGTAATATCGCTTTGTTTCTTCGGGAGTAATTTTAATATCCGTAGTTAGCTTTTGCTGCATTTTTTGAATCAATAAGCCCTCTTTCTCTACCCTGTATAATTCGTCTTTTAAATCTTTTACAGTTTCAAAACCATACAATTCAAGCATCTTGTCTTGAGAACCTAATTGTTGGGTAAAATAATCTGTTTTTCGTTGTACTTGTTGATTGATTTCAGCTTCGCTTACCACAATACTGTCAATAACGGCATGATGAGCGAGTAACTTTCTATTCATAATCTGCTCGAGCATTTCGCAATCTGTTACTTCAATTTTACCATCACTTTGCTGAATCATTTCTTGCTTGAAAGCATCGATTTCAGAGTCAAGTACAATGTTTTTTCCAATTACTGTGGCAACACCATCAATTTTCACTTTTTCTTGTGCTGTGGCTTGTATGGCTACAAAAAGAAGCGCTACGAATGCAGTGTTTGTAATTTTATTTAAATTTTTCAAATTGTTTTTTCTTAATAGCATCATTTACTAAAGTTTGTTCTATTTTCTTTATTAATTCTAATTTTCTCTTGTGTAAAATCATTTGTTTGATAGTTGGCACCACATAACTCTTGGGCGCAATATCATTACGATATAAGACATCTTTTACAGCGACCAAATATACTCCTAATGAATCTTCTTTTTGAATAAAATTTTCTTTTTTTATTTTTTCATCTTCCTTTAAAAAAGGTAGTTTCTTTAAAACTAAATTGAAACTTACCCAAATACTATCATTAAAATTAAACGATTTAAATTCCAATTCTTTTTCAATAAGTTTATTTCTATCTTCACTTTCATTCGATCGAAATAGTTTAATCAGTTCCTTTTCATCCTTACGGTCTTTATCGAAATAAATATATCGCAGTTGCACTAAATCTTCATTCAACTTATAAATTTCTTTATTTTTTTGATAATATTTCTCGATATCATCTTCTTTCAACAAGGTATCTAAATCTTGTTGTAAGACCGCCTGTTTGTATTTATCTATGAGCAATTCTTTGCGATAAGTTTCTACCAAATTTTTTATTTCCCCATCTTCATCTGCAATATTCAGCCTAGCTTTTTGAAGCAATAATTGTTCTGTAGCCCAAGCATTGATGTAATTAGTTCGAAATAACACACTATCTTCTTTAGATAAATTTTGCGGAAAAAATACTGCGATATCCTCTTCCAATAAAAAGGAATCGTACACTCTTGCAATAGCATCTTTATTATTATTTTCTTGAATACATGAAAATAAACTAGTTAAAACAAGGATTATAAAAGTGATTTTTTTCATTATAAATCAGCGTATTGTTTTTTTAATTTTTTATAAGCTTTCTTATTAATTTTAATCTTATAACTTTCTCGCAAAGAATTGACCCAATTTTCTTCTATAAATAGCTGATAATCATTGATTACTTCTCCTCTGGTTTCATCTATTTTCTTTACGGATGAGGGTAAGATAGACTTCACCTTAATAATTGTAAAATGGTTCTTATCATCCTCATAAATTCTGGAAACACCTTCTTGTAAAGTATATTCTAAAGGTAATTTACTGCTACCTTCTTCTAAAATACCTTTGCTGAACAACACATGAATTGCGGCGCCCTCATTCAAGAGATTTTTAATTTCTTCTTCCGATTTATTCTCTTCCAAATATTTTTTCACCAAATTGGCTTTGTCTTTCGCTGTACAACTGGCAATGGTTAATTCGCCTCTTTTTTTCCAAACATATTTATCTTTGTTTTCTTCATAAAATGCTTGCATTCCGATAGAATCATTTTCAGACTTTTCCCAAATGTTTTCTTGCAATAGTTCAAATAACAATAAGCCATCTTTATATTCTTTAAAGGTTATGGCAAAGTCTTTATTGCTCTCTTCCAAATGTTCTTTATGGTACCCTATTATTTTGTTTGCTTTGAATTCTTCGTATGCCTCTTTGATATTCAAATTTTTATTTTGGGATAAATATTTTGAAAAATCTTTAGTCGTATAAATTTGATTTTCAATAGCTAAAAGTGTTTTATCTGTTGTAATTGTAGAGGATGCTGAATTGTAAAAAACAGAAAGCTCATTCAAATTTTCTGTAATTTTATATTGCTTGGTTAAAGTATCTGCTAAGGCTTTATCGACATATTTAGAACGATTACCGCTTTTTATTTTACTTTCTAAACTTTTCTCTAAATCGGCATAGCTTGCCATCGGAATTTTCTTAACCAATTTTAAAATGTGCCAACCGTATACTGTTTGAAAAGGTGCAGAAAAATCTCCTTCATTTTCAAAATTAAAAGCGATATCTTCGAAAGGTTTTATCATTCTACCGATTCCGAATTGTGGAAGCATACCTCCTTTTTGAGCAGAACTGGCGTCATCGGAATGCTCTATTGCTATTTTAGCAAAATCATCACCTTGCTTTAATTTTTTATAGATTTCATCAATTTTATTTTCCGCGAAAGCGCTATCTTTTGCATTATTCTTCACCATAATATGTGCAACCTGTACTTCACCCTTCGACATTCGTTTAGCATTCACTTTTACGATATGATAGCCAAATTGTGTTCTAAAAGGCAACGAAACCTTGTTAACTTCGGTTTGATAGGCGGCATTTTCAAAAGGATACACCATGCCAAAAGCTGAAAAATAGCCTAGATTACCCCCATTTTCCTTAGCGGAAGGGTCTTCGGAAAACTCTTTAGCAACCTGTTCAAAATCTTTTCCGCCTTGAATTGAATTTCGAATTTCGGTAATCTTTTCAAAAGCAATAAGGGTGTCTTTTGGCAAAGCATCTGGCGCAAGACGAATTAAAATATGACTGGCATTAACTTCTTGCAAAGTGCGATCGTAGGCTTCTTTTAGTAATGTTTTAGTAGCCTCTGGATTTTGTAAATATGGCTCTATCAATTGCTCCCGGTAAGTTTTTAACTCTTCTTGATACGTTTTAGAGGTATCGAATTTCAAATCATAAGCCTGTTTCAGCTTTAATTTAAAATCGACAAATAGATGAAAATAATCGTCAAAATTGTTTTTTTTATTTTCAACGACTATGTCTTTGTTTTTTTTATACACTCGGACAAATTCAGAGGTATATACATTTTCTCCGTTAATGGTAAGTAATACTTCTTCTTTTTTTTGGGCATGTATTCCCAAAACAAATAATAAAGTGATTGGTAAAAAAAGTTTATTCAACATCATAAATTCTTAAAACTTAAATTTTATAAAGTTTTAGGCTCTTAAAAAGGCTCAAAAATATTTGTTTATTTTTTGGTACACTGTTAAACATATCATAAAGATATTACACCCTCTACTTTACCAACTTCTTGATATTTGGCAATAATAGCATCCGCACTAGGCATTTTTACCTGAATAGAAATACTTGTATATTTTCCACCACTGGAAGGCTTCGTGTCAATCACGGCACCTAAATTGTCGAAAATACCCTCTATTTTCTTAAATTTTTTATCGTCAGAAGGGATAATAAATTTGAATAAATACGATGTGGGAAATGTAGTTGTTTCCTCTAGACTTTTTTTTAATTTTTCATAAAACTTCGTTTCCTTACTCATGTAAAAAATTATTTAGATTTATACGATGCAAATTTACAATTATTATTTTCTTAATTTTGAATTTTAATAGTAAAGAGACTTAATCTATTTATGCAACAAAAAATTGTAATTACCGGTGGACCCGGAACAGGAAAATCAACTATTGTCGATGCTTTACTAAAGCGAGATTTTATTTGCATGCCTGAAATTTCACGACAAATTACGATTGAAGCAAAAAAAAACGGAATAGATCAACTATTTTTAAAGAAACCCTTGCTTTTTAGTCAGCTAATTTTAGATGGTAGAGAAGAGCAATTTTTAAAAGCATCAAAACAAAATGCGGATCTTATATTTTTTGACAGGGGTATTCCGGATGTGCATGGTTATATGAATTATTTAGGAGTTGATTACCCGGATAATTACATGAAAATAAGTAAAAAACATCGATATCAGCACGTTTTTATGTTGCCACCATGGGAAGAGATTTATTTAGAAGATGAAGAGCGATATGAGAGTTTTGAACAATCTGTTGCTATTCATAACCATCTAAAAAAGACCTATCGAGAACTTGATTATGCTATTGTCGAGGTTCCGCTTGGAACTGTTGAAAAAAGGGTTCATTTTATTTTGAATTCCATCAACTTATAATATGGACTCGCCATTAGAGATTTTAAAAAAATATTGGAATCATTCTGAATTTCGATCTCCACAAAAAGAAATCATAACAGCAGTTTTACATCGAGAAAATGTACTTGCCTTACTACCAACCGGAGCTGGAAAATCAGTATGTTTTCAAATTCCTGCAATGTTGCAAGAAGGGGTTTGTATTGTAATCTCTCCTTTGATCGCTTTAATGGAAGATCAGGTTGCCAGCTTGAAAAAAAAAGGAATTAAAGCAATTGCACTAACTTCAAAATATAGTAAAGATGAAGTAATTCAAGCATTTGATAATCTGCTATTTGGAGATTTTAAATTTTTATATATTTCACCTGAAAAATTGCAATCTGAATTTATTCAAGAAAAAATTAGTCAGCTACAGGTTAACCTTATTGCCATAGATGAAGTGCATTGTATTTCACAATGGGGTCATGATTTTCGTCCGGCTTATTTAAAAATTCCCATCTTAAAAGAATTGCATCCCGACGTAAATTTTATTGCCTTAACCGCATCGGCAACGCCACAAGTTTTAGACGATATTACCAAAAATTTACAGTTAGACAATTTAAGGGTTTTTAAAAAATCTTTTGAACGCAATAACCTGGTTTATCATATTTTAAAAACAGAACGAATTTTTGAAAAATTAAAGAAAATTCTTTTGAATTTTTCTGAGCCGGTAATTGTTTACACCAATACTAGAAAAAGTTGTATTCAGATTTCGAATTACCTGAGCAGCACAAATTTTAAAAGCAATTTTTACCATGGAGGTTTAACCAATGAGGAAAAATCACAGGCTTTAACGAATTGGACCAATGAAACCTCCCCTATTATGGTGGCTACAAATGCTTTTGGAATGGGAATTGACAAGTCTAATGTACGAGCGGTGATTCACATGCATATTCCGAATAGCATTGAAAATTATATGCAAGAAGTTGGCAGAGCAGGAAGAGATCAACAAAAATCATTTGCATTTTTACTATATAACGAACATACCATTTTTGAAAGTGAAGAGTTTTTAAACAAAGGAATTGCAGATCCTGCTTTTTGTAGTGATGTTTACATCAAATTGAATCAATATTATGAGATTATTCCCGGAGAATTTTCTGAAAATTCCTATGCTTTTGACTTACAAGATTTTTGTGCAAAATACCAATTGCCTATTTTAAAAACGTTCAATGCCATCAGTACTTTTGAAAATGAAAATATTGTAGAAATTCAGCAATTTGCGAATAAAAAATCATCACTTAAGGTAATCGTTTCCAATCGCTATTTATTTGATTATGAGAAGTCTCACCCAAAATTAGAGACTTTGCTCAAAATAATCTTACGTAATTATGGTGGTACGTTTGAGCAGTTTATTGCTATCAATGAAGGCTATATTGCAAAAAAATTACAGAAAACAAAATATCAAACCATACAATTATTACAGCAATTGCAAGAAGACAAAATCATTTTGTATCAAAAATCCAACAATAATGCTCAATTGCAGTTTTTAGTACCGCGTGAAGATAAATTTGCCATGCATCAAATTGCCAGAAACATCATCAAAAAAAACGAAATTAAAGTAAAAAAACTAAGCGATGTTATCGAATATATTACTAATGACACCGTTTGCCGAAATATTCAATTGCTCACTTATTTTGGAGAGAAGGATAGTCAAAAATGCGGACTCTGTGATGTGTGTGCTTCTGAAAAGCGGAAAAATGAAAAGGTAGATTTCCAAGACATTGCAATTCAAGTTCTTCATTTATTCGAAGAGAATACCTTGCTTAGCGCGGATGAAATATTTCAAAAACTCGCTTTTGACGAAAAAAATATTCTAAAAACTTTAGAATTATTGGTTGAAAAAAATGCTTTACGTATAACTTTGCAAAATAAATTTGAAAAAATTGCATCATGAAGAATTTGCGCATCGTTTTTATGGGAACTCCTGATTTTGCCGTCGAGACCTTAAAAGCTTTAACCGAAAATAAATACCAAGTTGTTGGGGTTATTACTGCACCCGACAAACCTGCCGGGAGAGGAAGAAAAATACAGCAATCTGCAGTAAAAACATATGCTCTTGAACACAATTTACCCATTTTGCAACCTACTAATTTAAAAAATGAGCAATTTTTAAAGGAACTAAAGCATTTACAAGCCGACATCCAAATCGTTGTAGCCTTTAGAATGCTACCCAAAGTCGTATGGAATATGCCAAAATTAGGCACCTTTAATTTACATGCCTCACTTCTACCCGATTACCGAGGTGCCGCACCAATTAATTGGGCTATCATTAATGGAGAAACTAAAACTGGTGTAACCACGTTTTTTATCAATGAAAATATAGATACCGGTGCAATTTTATTGCAAGAAGAAGTTGAAATTCCCCTACACTATTCTGCCGGTGATTTACATGATAAATTGATGCAATCTGGAAGCAACTTGGTTTTAAAATCAGTAGATCTTATTGAAAATGGAAGTTATACCGTTAAAAAGCAGCTAATAGAAGATACCAAGCCGGCGCCAAAATTAAACAAAGAGAACTGCGCTATTGACTGGAACGATTCCATGATAAACATATATAATAAGATTCGTGGTTTGAGCCCGTATCCTGCAGCGTGGACTACCTTATATAATGGACTCGAAAAAATCGAAGTAAAAATTTACGAGACACAAATCATAGAAGAACCACATGATTTTGAAATAGGAAAAGTGCTCGCTAGCAAAAAAGAAATCAAAGTTGCTGTTAAAAAAGGTTATATCAATATCTTAGAACTAAAAATTGCTGGAAAACGAAAAATGGACGCCAAAAGTTTATGTAACGGATACACTTTTTCAGAAGATGTAAAAATGCTCTAAAGTCTCTACTTTAAAGGGATTTTCTTAGTAATAGTCTGAAAAAGGCTTACTTTATCAACAATTTCATTCAAATTATTAACAAAATAGAATATTTCGAAGCGGAAAACTTGCGTGAACCCTTATAAAATCTATATTTGTTACGCTATAGAAAAGCAAATTAAATATTTAACCAATTTTAAACATTTTAAATTATGAACAAATCAAATTTAATTGAAGCGATGGCTGCAGACGCGGGAATTTCAAAAGCTGCTGCTGGCAAAGCTTTAGATTCAATGATGGCTAACGTAAAAAGAACTCTTAAAAAAGGAGATAAAGTTTCTTTAGTAGGTTTTGGTTCTTTTTCAGTAGGTAATAGAGCTGCAAGAGACGGAAGAAATCCTCAAACAGGAGCAACTATTAAAATTCCAGCAAGAACTGTTGTTAAGTTCAAAGCAGGTACTGAATTAAAAGATGCAGTTAACTAATTATTAGTTATTCTGATAAAAAATCTTAAAACTCTCTTTAATTTAAAGAGAGTTTTTTTATATACCATTTTATTGTATATTTAAACGATGTAAATGGAAAATATGGCAATTAAAAAACTGGCAAAAGGAAAATTACTCATAGCAGAACCATCGATTTTATGCGATAGTTCGTTTAATCGCTCGGTCATTTTGCTTTCTGAACATAGTGAAAAAGGTTCTGTAGGTTTTATCTTTAATAAGCCTTCGCCATACACCATAAATGACATTCTTCCGGATATAGATTCCTCCTTAACCGTTTATTTTGGCGGTCCGGTTTCTGAAAACAATCTCTATTTTGTACACAAAATACCAGAACTCATACCGGAAAGCATTGAAATCGGCAATGGAATTTTTTGGGGAGGCGACTTTGAATCTGTACAAGACCTATTAAAAGAGAATATTGTTTCCAATAATGATATCCGCTTCTTTTTAGGATATTCCGGCTGGAGCAAAGAACAACTCGAAGATGAAATGCTTTCAACTTCTTGGTTAGTTATTGATAATGAATTTAATAATTTGTTAGAAGTTGGTCACAACAACTTTTGGAAAAATGAGCTAATTAAATTCGGTGGTATCTATCCACTTTGGGCAAATGCACCAAAAAATCCAAGCCTGAATTAAACACCTGTAAATAAGTAAATTAAATTCTTTTTTTACTTTTCACTTTTATTTTATTGCTTCAAACATATTTTTTAAATCATCTGTTATTTTAGTTTGATAGGTTTTTTTGCGATACTTTGTTACCGATTGAATTTCGCTAATAGAATTAGTCAAAAATACTTCATCCACTTTTAATAAATCAAAAGGAGAAATAGTCTTTTCTTCCACATTATATTTTTCGCTTTTGCGGATAAGTTCGATCATTTTTTTTCGGATGATACCATTCAAACAACCTTCCGTTAAGGGAGGCGTTATAACAATACCATTTTTAACGACGAATAGATTTGAATTCATTGCTTCTACTACATTCTTTTTTTCATTGAGCAAAAAACAATTTTCATAACCGTATTCAGAAGCATGGATACTCGCTAACACATGTACCATTTTATTGGTTGTTTTTATCGTAGAGAGCAATCCGGAATATACCGGAAAATCTTTAAAAAGCTCCATTTCATAGCTTTCGTGTTTTTTTATTGCCAAATGACTTGCTTCAATTAAAAAACCTATCGTATTGGTTTCTGGTAAATAGAGACCTCCATCATTTCTGAAAATGGTTACCCGAATACGTGCGTTTTCTAGTAAAGAATTCGCCTCGAGAACTTTTGTAATTTCCTGCTCGTAATACTCGAGCGTAAAATTCATTGGTATTTGCATGCGAAGCATTCGCATAGAAGACATGATTCTAAAATAATGCTCTTCTAAAAAGGCAATTTTATTGTTTTCACATTTTAAAGTATCAAAAATAGCATCGCCATATTTAAAGGCTCTATTTTGATAGCTTAAAAGCAATGTATCTTTGGGTAAAATTCGCTCGTTAAAATTTATCATTTTGGTAATATTCTATATAAGAAATGCAAAAATAGCATAAAAAAAAGCCCTGATAAAATCAAGGCTCAGTTTATTTAACTAAAATATAGGTTATCCGCCTATAGTATGTTTTAATTCACTGATTTGATTTTCCCAAAACATTTTAGATTCATCCACTTCATCTTCGTCGGCAAAATCTGTTACGATCAACGAAACATCTTTTGTTAAAGCATCAACTTGAATTCTAAACTCAAAATAAGTATCTTCATCCTCATCTTCTACCCATTTAAATTTAATGAATTCGTCATTCTTTTGTGACAATCTCTCTGCACTTTCCTCTGATCCGTTCCATATGAAAGTAAACATCTTACCTCTAGAATTTACATTGTCAGCAAACCAATCACCCAAAGAGTCTGGAGTCGACAGATACTGGAATAAAAAACTAGGCGACGCGTGGATTGGAAATTCTAATTCAACTTTTACTTTGTTTGGCATTGTTCCTTTTATTTTGTGGAAGGCAATATATATATTATCTCATTCTTAAAAAAATTTTTTATTTAAATTTTTCTC
>CBDTUD010000049.1:0-19851 GCA_965363545.1 uncultured Flavobacteriaceae bacterium
CCACTTCCAAACCAACCGGTATTGAACCAATCTTTAAAATAATTCATTTCTGCGGAAGAACGTGTATAGAAATTTGATAATTCAGCATCGGTTCCAATCGTTTTTAAAGAGACTAATAAATTTGGATAAAATTCGCTACTTCCATAAGTTCCATGGCAAGTGGCACAGTTATTTTTAAAAATCGTTTCTCCTTGATTTGCCAGATTTGCATCGATGCTAAACGGATATTTTGGAGGTTCAATAGTTTTGATATATGCTAAAATATCTTTCATTTTTTCGTCTACATCCTTTGCTTTATCAAAATCCGTTAAGGTTCCTAATATCATGGTAATCATAGATCTGCAAAAATCTTCTCTTCCAATAGCATGATAAAACAATGCATTTTTCTTTTTTAATAGCCACCAAGCTGGAACGTCAGATGGAATAACTTCATTTGAAATAGTAATTGCTGGGTTATCTAATTGTTCTAAGGTGTTTTTATCGCGATATGCAGTTAGAACCAGTGTTGTTTTATCGGCTGGATTTACACCTCTAGTTTTGGTAATCGTTTTAGGACCAACAGTTTCTAAGCTTTTTTTGAAGGGTTCATAGGCTTCCCATTCTTCACTGTTTCTACCATGCAAAATGGTAATGGCTGCATTTAAAGTGTTTATTTGATCTGCTCGGTTTACAGTAAAATCCAAAGTTTGATTTCCTAAACCAATAACAAGCTCATTATTAATTTGTGTCGCATGACATTGCATACAATTTGGCGCTACAATTTTTACACCATTTGGTGCATTAATAGCATTAAAATCATAAGGAATCGTTGCGTTTTCTCCGGTTCTGTTCAAGATATTCGAATTGTCGGTGCCGTTACCCAATAAGAAAATATCATATGGTATTCCCGAACTCATATAATCTCCGTTAATTAGATACTCATAACCCTTTGTTGCATCACCGGAACGTTGTGATGTTTGTGGTATTTTAATGGTTTCGTAAGTTGAGGAATTATCTGGTGGATTTTCGACTTCAATTTCTGGTTCTGTTGTTGTAGCGCTATCGCCCGAACAAGAAAAACATAAAATCAATAACAAAAGCAGATAAGGGGTGCTTTTTTTCATAGCAGATTATTTGAGGGGAAAAAATAAACCTTCACCAAAAGGCTTCAAAACAAATGTAGCAAAAAAAAGATAAAAATTTAAAAAAGAAATTCTTAAGGGCAAAACTAAATGGTTAAAAACTTAATAAACAATAGAGTATGATATTTTTAATAACTTGTTTAAAAAAGAATGAAAATTGCGATACCTTCTATTTACAAATATTTTAAGTTTGAAGTACTAATAAAAAGTTACAAAATAGTATGAAAAATAAAATAAAAGCAGTTCAAGATTTTCATGAAGCTTTCGGACTCGGAATAGAGCAAAAACCAGTTGCCAATTTACCTTTAGCTAAACTACAATTGCGTTATGATTTGATGGCAGAAGAAAATGATGAATATTTAGAAGCTGCCAAAAACAATGATTTAGTAGAAGTTGCTGATGCCTTAGGCGATATGCTTTATATTTTGTGTGGAACTATTTTAGAGCATGGTATGCAATATAAAATAGAAGAAGTTTTCAATGAAATTCAACGCAGCAACATGAGCAAATTAGGGGCAGACGGAAAACCAATTTATCGGGAAGATGGTAAAGTAATGAAAGGTCCGAATTATTTCAAACCGAATATCAATTCTATCTTAGATAAATAAAAATAGGGTTAAAAAAAGCAGGGTTTCAATACAATTGAAACCCTGACTATAAGTTCTTATTTTACTTCAAAACGCCACCCGAATTTATCTTCAGCACGATTGTATTGAATATCGGTAATTCTCTTTTTTAAGCGAGAAGCATAATTATTTTCGACAACAGGCAAGACGTAATCGTTTTCTCTATATCCAAATCCGGAAATTGGCGAAATTACAGCTGCAGTTCCAGCGCCAAACATTTCTTTTAGAGTTCCTTTTTTAGAAGCATCTACGATTTCTTGAACTTTTATTTTACGAACTTCTACAGGAATTCCTTCATCTTCGGCAATTTTAATGATACTTTTTCTGGTAATACCATCTAAAATGCGATCGCTAGTCGGACCGGTAATCAAAGTATCGCCAATTCTGATAAAAATATTCATCGCACCAGCTTCTTCAATATATTCATGGTTGGTGTCATCTGTCCAGATTACTTGTTGGTATCCTTTTTCAATAGCCAATTGCGTTGGATAAAATTGACCTGCATAATTTCCTCCAGCTTTGGCAAAACCAACACCACCATTCGCAGAACGAGAATATTTTTCTTCAATTAAAACTTTCACTTTTCCTGAGAAATATCCGCCAGAAGGTGAACAAGCAATGATAAAGGTATATTCGTTAGAAGGAGATGCATGAAAACCGTTTCCGGATGCAAAAACAAACGGGCGAATATACATCGAGCTACCTTCAGCCGTTGGAATCCAATCACTTTCTAATTTTAAAAGAGTCGTTAAACCCTCCATAAAATAGTCTTTTGGAAATTCAGGAATACACAGTCTTTTAGAAGAAATATTAATTCTTTTTTGATTTTCTAATGGGCGAAATAACCAGATTTTTCCGTCAGTATCTTTATAAGCTTTCATCCCTTCAAAAACAGATTGTCCGTAATGAAAAATCTTTGCTGATGGGTCTAAACTAATATTTTGATAGGGCTTTATTTCCGGGTTTTGCCATTTACCATTTTTGTAAGTGCAAACAAACATATGGTCGGTATAAACTTGTCCGAATGATAAATTACTAAAATCTACTTGGTCAATTTTTGACTTTTTAGTCTTTTCAACTGGTATTGCAGGAGTTACTTCTACGCTCATAATATATCCTATTTTACTACAAAAGTAATTAATAAAGCTTAATTTTTTGAAAGTTTTGAATGGAATTTAAGTGAGGTATTCTTTTTCATCCATAAAAACCAACACTATTTTTTTGTCATATAAACATCTTGATGGTTTTAAGGTGTTGTGCTATCTTGTTTTGTAACTTTGTTTTTTGACTGAAAGCATGAAAAGAAAAGTAATAATTACAGCAGATGGATCTTCGAGTATTTATTTACCCGAATGGGAAGAGCATTATCATTCCAAACATGGTGCAATTCAAGAAGCATATCATGTTTTTATTAAGAATGGCTTGGATTTGTTTGAAAATGGCACCGGAGTTTCTATTTTAGAAATTGGTTTTGGTACTGGTTTGAATTGTTTTATTACATTATTAGAGAGCCATAAAAGAGATATCGCTATTGCTTACACTGGCGTGGAAGGATATCCGGTAGCGAAAGAAGAAGTGCAACAATTGAACTATGTCAAAGAATTAAAAGCGCAAAATGAAGAAGAATATTTTGAGAAAATGCACCAAATTTCTTGGGAAAAGAATCACTTTTTAAAAGATAAATTTTCTCTTTGTAAAAGGCAACAGTTTTTTGATCAAATTGAAGATATAAATTCGTTTAATTTGATATATTTCGATGCTTTTGGAGCTAGAGTACAACCTGAATTATGGACAGAGGCAATCTTTAAAAAAATGTATGCCAGTTTAAAAGAAGACGGTGTTTTGGTTACCTATGCCGCAAAAGGAAGTGTACGAAGAGCAATGCAAGCCGTCGGATTTTTGGTGGAAAAATTACCAGGCCCTCCCGGAAAACGAGAAATGCTGCGAGCTAGAAAAATAAGTATAACAAAAGAATAAATACAATGGATTCAAAATTTGTAAAGCGAAAAAAAACAAATAAAAAAAGGGCAATTTTCTTACTTATAATTCTTTTACTTGTGATTTATCTATTTTTTAACCTGGAAGCTATTCTTGAAAAGTTTTTTTAGAAGTTTAGAGTATTTATTCACTTTGGGTAAGTGATATCTAAACGTCATTAATTCAATTTTCAATGTTATTGATTCAACATTTTCCAAAGTTGATCTTTTAGTTGCGTTAAACCAGTTTGTGCCACGGAAGAAATGAAAAGGTGCGGAATATCTTTCGGAAGTTCTTTTTCAATTTCATTTTTCAATTCTTCATCGAGCATATCTGATTTAGAGATAGCTAAAAAACGATCTTTATCTAACAATTCTGGATTGTGTTTTTTAAGTTCGTTCAATAAAATTTTATATTCTTCGAGTATATTATCACTATCTGCAGGAATCAAAAACAACAAGGTTGAATTTCTTTCAATATGACGTAAAAAACGATGCCCTAAACCTTTTCCTTCTGCCGCACCTTCTATAATACCAGGAATATCCGCCATGACAAAAGTTTGAAAATCACGGTATTCAACAATTCCCAAGTTTGGTTTTAGTGTTGTAAAAGCATAATCTGCAATTTTAGGTTTTGCAGAAGTTAATACTGATAAAAGTGTTGATTTTCCGGCATTTGGAAATCCGACCAATCCAACATCTGCTAATAGTTTTAATTCAAGTTGAAACCAACCGTCTATTGCGTCAATTCCGGGCTGTGCATATCTAGGGGTTTGATTGGTAGCCGTTTTAAAATGCCAGTTTCCTCTACCTCCCATTCCGCCTTCAACCAAGATAATTTCTTGACCATTTTCGGTTATTTCGTGTAAAACTTCATTCGTGTCGGCATTTTTAATTATTGTTCCTAACGGCACATCAATATACACGTCATCTGCATCTTTACCGGTACTTCTATTTTTGCTTCCGGCACCACCATGTTCTGCTTTGAAATGTTTTTTAAACTTTAGGTGAAAGAGTGTCCACATGTTTTTATCACCGCGCAGAATTACGTGTCCACCACGACCACCATCACCACCATCTGGGCCACCTTTATCTACATATTTTTCACGATGTAAATGTGAAGAACCTTTACCACCTTTACCTGAAGAGGCATAAATTTTAATATAGTCAACAAAATTTCCTTCTGTCATAATCTTTTATTCTATTTGTTGGAAGCGTTAAAAATGTTATGAAAAAACTTATAATTTATCAAAAATCTGAACTAAACGGTTTGTAATATCTTGAATACTACCGACACCATTCACTCCAAAATATTTATTTTGTTTTTGGTAATAATCTTTTACAATAGAGGTTTTAGTTTGGTATTCGTTGAAACGATTTCTTATTTTACTTTCGTCTTGATCATCGGGTCTACCGCTAGTTTTACCTCTGTTCAATAAACGTTCTACCAATAAGTTTTCAGGCACTTCTAAGGCAACCATTCCGTTAATAGTTTGGTTATGTTCCTTTAAAAATAAATCTAATGCTGTTGCCTGAGATTCGGTTCTTGGAAAGCCATCAAAAATAAAACCGTTAGCAGTTTGGTTTTTAATAACTTCTGTTTTCAGCATTTCGATAGTAACTTCATCTGGAACTAAATTGCCATTATCCATGTATGTTTTTGCAAGTTTGCCTAAATCAGTTTCATTTTTAATATTGTATCTAAACACATCGCCTGTAGAAATGTGAATTAAGTTGTACTTGTCTTTTAATACATCAGCTTGCGTTCCTTTACCTGCTCCGGGAGGGCCGAATAAAACAATATTTTTCATTTTTAATGGAATTTAGTACTGTAAAAGTAAAGATTTATTTTTCTTGCGTTGTTATTTCTTATCATTTAATTGGTAAATATCAGGTAGATTTCTACCTAAACCATCATAATCGAGACCGTAGCCAACTATAAATTTATCTTCTATAGATTTTCCGATATAATCGATATGTAACTCTTTACGAAAAACTTCTGGTTTAAAAAACAAGGTAGCAATTTTTAAACTTTTTAAATTCTTATCTTTAAAAATTTCGTAAATCTCAGCAAGTGTGTTACCTGAATCAATGATATCTTCGAGAATTACTACAGTTTTTCCGGTTAAATCTTCACTTAAACCGACTAATTTTCTAATCTTTCCAGTCGAATTTATTCCTTCGTAAGAAGCTAATTTTACAAAGGAGATATGACAATCAAAGGGATATTGACGTACAAAATCTGCTGCAAAGATGAAAGATCCATTTAAAATTCCGATAAAAATCGGAGTCTCTTCTTTGCCTAAATCATCAGAAATTATACGAGCTAAATAGGAAACATATTTAGCGATTCTATCTTTTTCAATAAAAGGTTTAAACGATTTATCATGCAATTGGATAAGATTCATAAGGATAATAGGTGTTAATTTTAATTCGAGATACAAGTAGAAAAAGCCACTATTTTATCTGGAAATAATCAATTTTTAATTAAAAGTGCAAAAATACAAAAAAGTAAAAACCTTTTAAGAAATTACTCTCAAAAGGTTTTTAAAGTTTATGGAAATAATAATTTCCTTACAATTATTTCAATTTTTTGCTTTCTTTTTTAATTAGTTTGGCTGTAGTGTCATACATAACTGGTGTTGCAATAAATAAAGAAGAGTAGGTACCTACAATTACACCAATGATCAAGGCAAACATAAATCCTTTGATAGAATCTCCACCAAATAAGAAAATTGCCAATAATACGATTAAGGTTGTTGCAGAAGTATTAATTGTTCTTCCTAAAGTACTGCTCAATGCTGCATTTATCACACGATCAAATTTCCAGCTTACATGTTTGTTGGTGAACTCTCTAATTCTATCAAAAATTACCACGGTATCATTTAAAGAGTAACCAACCACGGTTAATATTGCCGCAATAAAAGACTGGTCAATTTCCATGTCAAATGGTAAAAATTTGTAAAAAATAGAGAAAATAGACAATACGATTAAAACGTCGTGAAAAACTGCGATTACTGCACCTAAACTGAATTGCCATTTTCTAAAACGCAATAAGATGTATAAAAATACTACGATTAACGAACCTAAAATTGCCCATATTGCAGCTTGTTTAATATCATCGGCAATAGTCGGGCCCACCTTGATAGATTGCATGATACCAACATTATGTTCGCTATCTGCAGATTTAAACTCATCATAACTTAAGCCATCAGGTAAAAATGGTTGAACACCATTAAATAATAAGGTTTGCACTTCATCATCCACAGTGATTGCGTTATCATCAATTTTATATTTGGTTGTAATTTTAAGTTGATTTGCTGAACCAAAAGTTTTTACTTCAGGAGCACTTCCAAATTGTTCTTTCAAACTACTGGCAACATCTGTTGGACTAACTTTTTCGTCAAAACGAACAGTATATGTCCGACCTCCTTTAAAGTCAACACCGTAGTTTAGTCCGTTTGTCAATAACGATCCTATTCCTAAAATCAAAATAGAACCAGAAATGATATACGCCATTTTACGTTTACTTAAGAAATCGACTCTAATATCGTTAAACCATTTTCTGGTAATAGCGGTATTGAAAGTCAAGCTATTTCCTTTTTTATTGATATACCATTCGATTAATAAACGAGTAATGAAGATGGCAGAAAATAAAGAGGTTATAATACCTATCATTAAGGTAGTTGCAAATCCTTTAACAGGACCTGTTCCGAAAATGTATAAAATAATACCTGTTAATAAGGTCGTAATATTCGCATCAAGAATAGAAGATAAAGCACCGCTAAAACCATCATTTATTGCTTCTTTCAGCCCTTTACCGTTACTCAGCTCTTCCTTTATACGCTCGTAAATAAGTACGTTTGCATCTACCGACATACCAATGGTCAATACGATACCTGCAATTCCGGGCAGTGTTAGAACAGCTCCAAATGCAGCAAGTACTCCGAAAATAAATAAAATATTTAATGCTAATGCGATATCTGAAAAGACACCCGCTTTACCATAATAAAACATCATCCATGTTAAAACTAATAGTAAAGCAATTGCAAAAGAAATAGAACCGCTTTCAATTGCTTCTTTACCTAAAGAAGGACCAACAACATCCGATTGAATAATTCTTGCAGCAGCCGGAAGTTTACCTGATTTTAATGCGTTTGCTAAATCTTGTGCTTCATCGATTGTAAATGAACCCGAAATAGAAGTTCTACCGGTGGTAATTGCATCGTTTACTCTTGGTGCAGAATATACATAATCATCTAAAACTACGGCAACAAATTTACCTACGTTGTCGGTAGTCATTTTTCCCCAAAGCTTTGCACCTTTACTATTCATTGTCATGCTCACCTCAGGATTTGCTCCTAATTGGTCAAAAACTTGAGAGGCATCAGAAATTACATCTCCTTGAATCGGAGCTTCATCATCTCTGTTAGATTGCAGTGCATATAAATTAATAATTTCAGTATCTTTTATTGGCTTAACATCCCAAGCAAATTTGGCGTATTTTAATTCAACAGGCAATAAGTTTCTTATTTCTCTCATAGAGAGATAAGAGTTGATTGTAGCCGTATCATTTAAATTAGCAGAGGCTAAAACAGAGCTAATATCATTTTGTGCTTGCGGAAAGCGAACAAAAAGTTTGCTCAACAATGGGTTGTTAGCTTCAATATTTATAGAGTCTTTTACTTCTCCTAATAAATCGTCAATTTCAGAATCTAAAGAAGTAGTAGTGTCTTGAACTTTTTCCGTTTCGTCTTCTTCTGCTTTTAAGATTTCCGCCAAGGTTGTGTTAGCAGAAATAAAGAACTGCGCCATTTCTTGGTTTGTAAAAACTTCCCAAAATTGCAATTCGGCAGTACTTTGTAATAATTTTCTTACCCGATCAATATCCTTTGCACCAGGTAATTCAATTAATATTCTTCCAGACTCACCAATACGTTGAATATTTGGAGATGTTACACCAAAACGGTCAATTCTGCTTCGAAGTACTTCGAATGCTGTGCTGATAGATCCTTTTACCTCTTCTCTTAAAATAGGCTCAACTTCATCATCAGTCATTTTGAAGTTAATTTTATCTTTTAATGACTTATTACCAAAAATACTTGGGTCACTTAATTTTACAGAACCTTTGCTTGCATTTTCAAAAGCGATGAAAAATAAATCCAAATAGTCTTTATCACTTTCTTTTTGTGCTTTTGTAGCAGCTACTAGAGCTTCGTTAAAAACCGAATTTTTAGAGTCATTTGACAAACCTTGTAAAATATCTCTTACCGAAACTTCCAAGGTTGCATTGATACCACCTTTTAAGTCAAGTCCAAGGTTAATTTCTTTTTCTTTTACTTCGTTATAACTGAAATCTGTAAATCCTAAATTTAGTAATGGATCATTTCCGATAGAATCTAAATATCTTTTTTGAAGTTTTACCGATTCTGTCGGCTCATTATCAATAGATTTTGATTCTGCATAATTAACGGCATCTTTCTCTGCATTTTTTGCGAACCAAGTAAAGGATAGTTGGTATATACAAACTATACTAAAAACGATTGCAAATAATCTAATAAGTCCTTTGTTTTGCATTCCTATTTAATTTTAATAATCTTTATTTCAATAATCGCGCAAATATACTCAAAAGATTTAGGTTAGAAAGAAATAAACCATGAATTTTATTCCTTTTATTATTATTATGGAAGCCCTAATTTTTAGTAAATTAGCAGGAAATTAGAATTAAAAAAAATGGAACATTTAACCGATATCTCGATAGCCCAAAACACCAAATTATTACACATAAATGATATTGCCAAAAAGTTGAAAATTGATCCGGATGATTTAGAGTTATATGGCAAGTATAAAGCAAAACTTCCGTTGCATTTAATTGATGAAGAAAAGGTAGCTAAAAATAACTTGATTTTGGTAACTGCATTAACTCCTACGCCTGCAGGAGAAGGAAAAACTACTGTTTCTATTGGTTTAACGGAAGGTCTAAATAAGATAGGAAAACAAGCAACAGTTGTTTTACGGGAACCTTCTTTAGGTCCGGTTTTTGGTATTAAAGGTGGGGCAGCCGGTGGGGGTTATTCTCAAGTAGTTCCGATGGAGGATATTAATCTGCATTTTACTGGAGATTTTAATGCTATTGAAAAAGCTAATAATTTACTTTCTGCTCTAATTGATAATAATTTACAATGTCCATGTACTTTGAATTTAGATCCGAGAACTATTTTATGGAAACGGGTTATTGACATGAATGATAGGTCATTACGACAAATAACAATTGGGCTTGGAGGCACAGGAAATGGAATTCCGAGAGAAGACGGTTTTAACATTACTCCAGCTTCAGAAGTTATGGCAATTTTGTGCATGACTTCCGGATTTGAAGATTTGAAAGAAAGATTAGGTAATATTTTTATCGGTTTTACCTTCGATAAAAAACCAATTTTTGCGCGAGATTTAAAAGCTGAAAACGCGATGGCTATTTTATTAAAAGATGCTATTAAGCCAAATTTAGTACAAACTTTAGAAAAGAATCCGGCAATTATTCATGGTGGACCTTTTGCAAATATTGCTCAAGGAACAAATACAATTCTAGCAACAAAAATAGGCCTTTCTCTTTCAAATTATGTGGTTACAGAGGCTGGTTTTGGAGCAGATTTAGGTGCGGAAAAGTTTTTAAATATAAAATGTGCCGCAGCCGGATTGAATCCGAAAGCGGTTGTTTTGGTAGCTACAATTCGCGCATTGCGTCATCATGGTGGTGCTAAACCCGATCAACTGAATGCCGGAAATATAGAGTTTGTTAGAAAAGGATTTGCTAATTTAGAAAAGCATATTGAGAATATCAGAAAATTTAATTTAGAACCTGTTGTGGCAATCAATGCATTTATGAATGACTCTAAGAAAGAGATTGATTTTGTAATTAAAAAATGCAGTGAACTTGGTGTAAAAGCAGTACTTTCTGAAGGATGGGAAAAAGGAGGAAATGGAGCTATTGATTTGGCGAATGCCGTAGTTGAAGTGGTAGAGAATGCCTCTAAAAAGTTTAAACCATTGTACAATTGGAACGCACCAGTAATGGAAAAGATTGAAACCATCGCAAAAGAAATTTATGGTGCAACTGCAGTAGATTATGATAAAAAAGCAAAACTTAATTTACAACGAATTGAACGTTTAGGGTTTAATGATTTCGCCATTTGTATGGCTAAGACGCAGAAGTCATTTTCTGATAATGAAAGTTTGATTGGAAGACCTGAAAATTTTACGGTTACAGTTCGAGAAATTGAGATTGCAGCCGGAGCTAAATTTATTATTCCTATTTTGGGTAAAATGATGCGAATGCCTGGTCTACCAGGAAAACCTGCTTCTGAGCATATGTTTATTGATAAAGACGGAAAAATTTCAGGATTATCTTGATACAGTCCAAAAAAAACCATCCGTTAAAAGAAACGGATGGTTGAACTATTTTTACTATGGTTTAGTTTCCTAATAAACTTGAACCATCTTCATACCCTTCAGGAATTTCTACTGAAAATTTTTCATCGGATACCTTTTCATTTTTCACTTCAATAACTTCCATTTTTATAGTCATATCCATTCCCATTTGTGTTGCGTTAATTTCTAAATACATAGGAAATCCAGAAATTTTATCTCCAAAAGAAGCTAATTGTTCGGACAAGGCTCCAATTTTATCTGTTGTAAAAAGAATAAGTTTTGTTTCGACACCGTCGTTTGTAGAGGTCAGGTCAAATCTTTTACATTCGTATCCCAATATGGTTTTAGTTTCATCGCTTGGTATTACCACAATATTTTTTAATGCTTCTTCCGTTGGAGTGAAACTTTTTGTTACATATTTTTTCCCAAGTTGCGCATTATTGATTAAAACAAGCATTTCCTTTTTATCATTATCCATAATGGTAACCGTTTCTCCGGCCATTGGATTTGACATTTCAGAGCGAGATTTATTTACTTTAAAATAGGTAGTTGTTTGCATATCACCAATCATAGCTAACTGCGTGTTCATTTGCTCGTTAGAACTCGAAAGAGTTTGTTTTTGAACTATTATTCCTTCAGATATTTTTTCTTGCGCGAATAAATTCAAGGATACTAGTAATAAGGCAAAAAGCGTAATTTTTTTCATAAGATTAAAAGTTAAATTAAAAAAGGTCACTTTATTATTGCTAATAAAAGTAACCTTTGTTTAAATAAGTTAATTATAAATGATTCTATTTTTATAGTAATCCGTTTACAACTCTAACTGCATCAGCAGATTCTTTCATGTTTGCTTTTTCGGCATCTGTTAAATCTAATGCAACAATTTTTTCAATACCACCTTTACCAATAATACATGGTACACCGATAGAAATATCATTTAAATCGTATTCTCCTTCTAATAAAGCAGAACATGGGAACATTTTTTTCTGATCACAAGCAATTGCCTGAACCATTGCTGATACAGCAGCTCCAGGAGCATACCAAGCACTAGTGCCTAACATTTTAGTCAAAGTTGCACCACCCACTTTTGTAGCTTGAGCAACGTCAGCTATTTTAGAATCAGATAAAAATTTACTTACCGGAATACTATTTCTAACTGCTAATCGTGTTAATGGAATCATACCTGTATCGCTATGACCACCAATTACCATTCCGTCAACATCAGAAGAAGGACAACCTAAAGCTTCTGCCAAACGGTATTTAAAACGAGCGCTGTCTAAGGCACCACCCATTCCGATAATTCTGTTTTTTGCAATTCCGGTTGCTTTGTGAACCAAATAAGCCATAGTATCCATTGGATTACTAACGACAATAAAGATTGCATTTGGTGAATGTTTTAAAATACTTTTTGATACTGTTTTTACAATTCCAGCATTGATTCCAATCAATTCTTCTCTTGTCATTCCTGGTTTACGTGGAATTCCACTTGTAATTACTGCAATATCACTGTTTGCTGTTTTGGAATAATCATTAGTACTTCCAATTATTTTGGTATCAAAGCCATTTAAAGATGCACATTGCATTAAATCCATTGCTTTACCTTCGGCATAATCTTCTTTGATATCTACAATTACAACTTCAGACGCGAAATTCTTAATAGCTATGTACTCAGCGCAACTAGCACCAACAGCACCAGCTCCTACGATGGTTACTTTCATTTTTGTTTTAATTTTAAATTATATATCAATTTTTGCATAAACTGCATGTTTTTCAATAAATTGTCTTCTTGGTGGAACGTCATCTCCCATCAACATAGAAAAAACTCTATCAGCTTCGGTACCATTATCGATAGAAACTTGACGCATGGTTCTAAATTCAGGGTTCATGGTTGTATCCCAAAGTTGTTCGGCATTCATTTCACCCAGACCTTTGTATCGCTGAATAGTTCCGCCACCGAAATCGGCCATGATCTTATCGCGTTCTGCATCACTCCAAGCATATTCTTTTTTTGCTCCTTTTTTTACTAAGTAAAGAGGAGGGGCAGCGATATAGATATTACCATTTTCAACTAATTCCCGCATATAGCGGAAAAAGAAAGTTAAAATTAACGTAGCAATATGGCTACCATCGACATCGGCATCACACATGATGACTACTTTGTGATATCTAAGTTTGCTTAAGTTCAAGGCTCTTGGGTCTTCTTCAGTTCCGATAGTCACTCCTAAGGCTGTGTACATACTTTTTATCTCTTCGTTTTCAAAAACCTTATGTTGCATGGCTTTTTCAACGTTTAATATTTTTCCTCGAAGCGGCAAAATTGCTTGAAAATTACGATCTCTTCCTTGCTTTGCTGTTCCACCTGCGGAATCCCCTTCGACTAAGAAAATTTCACATTTTTCTGGTTCGCTCCAAGCACAGTCGGATAGTTTTCCAGGTAAGCCGCCACCAGACATCACGGTCTTTCTTTGCACCATTTCACGCGCTTTTGTCGCTGCATGTCTGGCTTGTGCTGCCAAAATAACTTTTTGGACGATGATTTTAGCATCATCTGGATTTTCCTCTAAAAAATCAGTAAGCATTTCAGAAACTGCTTGACTCACGGCTGCGGTAACCTCACGGTTACCTAATTTCGTTTTGGTTTGTCCTTCAAATTGAGGCTCAGCAACTTTAACTGAAATAATTGCAGTTAAACCTTCTCGAAAATCATCACCTGCAATATCAAATTTTAGTTTGCTCAACATGCCTGAAGATTCGGCATATTTTTTAAGTGTATGCGTTAAACCTCTTCGGAATCCGGCTAAATGCGTTCCTCCTTCGTGGGTATTAATATTGTTTACATAGGAGTGTAAATTTTCAGTATAAGAAGTGTTATATACCATGGCAACCTCTACAGGAATTCCACCTTTATCGCCTTCCATGCTGATAACATCTGAAGTAAGTTGTTCTCTGGTCGCATCTAAATAACGAACAAATTCTTTTAAACCATCCTTACTTAAAAACTCTTCATGAACAAAATTACCTTCTTCGTCCTTGTTTCGTCGATCGGTAATTGATATTGTAACTCCTTGATTCAAATAAGATAGTTCACGAGCTCTAGCTGATAAAGTATCGTAGCTAAATATAATTTCTGTTTGAAAAATGGTATCATCTGGAAAAAAAGTAACTTCAGTACTTGATTTATCAGAATCGCCAATAACTTTTACAGGATATAGAGCTTTTCCTTTTTCATATTCTTGTTGCCATATTTTACCTTCACGATGAATTGTGGCGGTTAAATGCGCTGATAAGGCGTTTACTACAGAAACACCTACACCATGCAGCCCACCGGAAACTTTATAAGAATCTTTATCAAATTTTCCACCGGCACCAATTTTTGTCATTACAACTTGTAATGCAGAAACACCTTCTTTTTTGTGTAATCCAACAGGAATTCCTCTTCCATTATCCGTAACGGTAACAGAATTGTCTTCATTTATAATGATTCCAATGGTATCACAATAACCTCCCATTGCCTCATCTATAGAGTTGTCGATTACCTCATACACCAAATGGTGTAATCCTCGTGTACTCACATCTCCAATATACATGGATGGACGCATTCTAACATGCTCCATTCCTTCCAATGCCTGAATACTATCGGCAGAATAATTGCTTTTTTTAGGTTCTTCACTCATTTTTTTTCAGTTGTCTTTTATCTAATTTTCAAAAACGTACAAATATAATAAAATCGCTTATTTCATCGGTGTTTTTTACGAAGTTTAAGTCTTAAGTTATTAACATTTCTTCAAAAATCAACTGGCAAATTTTGATTAAATTAACTATATCGTTGTCAGCATGTTTTGAATAAAAAAACCCATCGTGATTTTGAAGTCAGATGGGTTTTTTTATTTCGCAAAAGTTAAATAGCTAACTATTAATTTTTGCAGTCTATGTAATTTTTAAAAATACTATTCCCCTCAGTCCAATATTTTTAAAAATTAACAAAGAAATTACTAAATTCGTTAGAAAATTTTTGACTCTTCAATAGAAAAAGAAATTTCTAAAGTTAAATCTAGCTAAAAGTAGAGTATGATTCTGAAGACATTCTGAAGTTTTTAACAGATTTTGAAATTTATAATAAAAAAACCCATTTAATAAAATTAAATGGGTTTAATGTGCAAATTAAAATAGCTTAATATTTCAATGTATTTGCAAAATTTTATTTTTAGTAATACGATTCCCCTCAAAAAAATATTAATAAAAATAAAATTATAAAAAACTAAAATCTTATTTCAGAACTCATTTCATAAATCAAAGAGTATTCTGAAAAGTTATTTTTTACTATTTAATAATGCTGCAAATCTAAATACAAAATCTGAAGTAAATTTGAAGTTTTAAAAAAAGTCCTTACTCATAGTGGTAAGGACTTTTTCTGCAAATCTTAAACAGTGTGTCTATTATGTTTGCAATACTTTATCTATACATTCGTATAATTCCCCTCAAAAAAACACGATGTAGATAAAATAATTCATTATTAAAATTTAATTATTTATCTCAGCCTTCATAGCAATGAATTTTGAACTTTCTGAAATAGTATTAATTAAAAAGTATCAATTAATAACACTACAAATGTATGCGCGATTTCTAAAGTAAATCTGAAGTTTTATACGCAAAAATGTTAAAGTTTTGTTGGCATGTAAAAGTTTACAGTACGACTAAAAATAGATGGTAATGTTATGTTGATTTTCTATAAAGGAATGGTTTATTTTCCAGTTATTCGTATCGCATACTTTTTTTACTATGGCTAAACCTAGGCCAAAGGAATCGGGTGATTTACTATCTTTTTTAAAACGGTCGAATAAAGAGTCTGAAGAAATGGTAAGCGGTTTACCCGAGTTTGAAAAACTCAAAAATAGTTGGTTTGTAATAATAGTAATACTACCGTGTTCTTTATTGTGTTTGATAGCATTACTCAATAAATTGGAAACGACCATATCAAAGAGTAGATGATTTGCTTTGATAACAACATTTTCTTCAAAAGTTTTATTGATTTTGAGTTTTTTATTATCAATGAAATCTTCAAAAATCTCTAAATGCTTTTCAACAACTTTGTTTAATTCGATAGCCTCTTTTTCTTTAAATTGTAAATTTTCAATTTTTGCTAATAAAAGCAGTGTTTTGTTTAACTTTGATAATCGCTGTCCGGCTAAGTAGATTGCTTTTATTTGCTGAATCTGATCTTTCTTCAAATCTTCTGATTGCATCAGCATTTCTGATTTTGTTTGCATGATTGCTAACGGTGTTTGCATTTCATGCGAGGCATTTTCTGTAAATTCTTTTAAGTTGTTAAAATCCGATTTAATTTTATTGGTTAGTTTTATAAGCGATTGATTTAATTCTTGAAATTCATCAACTTTGGAATTTTGCAATAATATAGGTTCATTATTTTCTAAGGAGAATTTTTTTAAAATTTCTAAATTCTCATAAAAAGGAAGCCATGCATTGCGCATTATTTTAGTATTTACAAAATATACCGTAACAATTAAAAGCAAGATAACAATAGCCACAGAAATTGTAATTGCTAAAAAGAAGTCTTGATTTTTTACATCAGAACTTCGGGTAATAATTTTATAGGTTTTACCATGTAAAGTCTCAATCGAAGTGAGTTGTCGATACATTTCATATTTTTCGGCACCATTGATTACTTGATAAATTAAGGTATCTTTAAAATAGACGGTATCTTTTATTGGAGTTTTACTTTCGAAATCTTCAACATCAAAAATCGGAAGTGGATAATCGTATTTTATTTTTTTTGCAATAATCTCCTTATCCCAAAGTAATTTTTCATCTTGTCGTTTGGTAATGATATTTTTTAACGTAAAATAAATTACCGCACTTGAAATAATAAAAATAATTATTGAGTATAATATATAGGTACGCTTTGTTTTTTGAATTAATTTCATCAATCACCAAATTTGTATCCTAAGCCATAAATGGTTTGCAAATAATCACTAGCTCCATTTTTTTTGATTTTTTTTCTCAAATTTCGCATATGTGTGTATATAAAATCAAAATTATCTACTAAATCGATATTATCACCCCATAAATGCTCTGCAATAGCTTCTTTTGTTAAAACTCGATTTTTATTGGTTATAAAATACAACAGTAAGTGAAATTCCTTTTTCGTTAAATCTAAAGGTTTGCCATTTGCCTTCACCGTTTTGGCATTCGGATTTATCTCTAATTCTTTAAAAACGATATTTTCATTTCCTTTAAATTGTCTTCGACGGATAAGCGAATTAACTCTCGAGTTTAATTCTGCTAAATGAAAAGGTTTTGTAATATAATCATCCGCACCCAAATCCAATCCTTTTAATTTATCATCTAAAGAATTTTTTGCCGAAACAATTAAAACGCCAGTCTCCGGACTTAAAACCTTAATTTTTTTAAGCAAATCCAAACCATTGCCATCCGGTAAACCTATATCTAAAATTACGACGTCATATTTATAAGATGCACATTTGTCTTCCCCCTCAAAATAGTTCTTCGCGGTTTCACAAATAAAGTCTTCTTTTTGCAAATACTTCTTTATACTATACAATAACTCTAGCTCGTCTTCTACTATTAATAACTTCATTTTTAAGTTGTTGAAATTAATTAATTACAAAAATAGGTTAATAAATTGACAATGGTAACGTGATAAACTCAGGTAATTGCTTTTCATGTAATTTTTAACAATTTTATAAGAAAATCGAAAAAAATGGTAACATGCTTAAAATATAAATATACTAAATCACATAATTTGGCGTTATAAAACCTCCACGTAATTCATTAACTATTATCACTGCTATGAAAAAGGTTTATATTACGGTTGGTATTGTATTGTTGTTTATTATACAAAATCAACTATTTGCACAAAAGTTCGATCAAATCGATGAAAATCCAACAGATATCGCCTACTTACGCGATAACTCCATTTCAAAACCTATTGTAAAAGTAATTTACGGAAGACCGCATAAAAATGCTGCTAAAGTTTTCGGTGAACAAATTCCTTTCGGGAAAATTTGGGAAACCGGTGATAATGAAGCTACAGAAGTGCATTTTTATAACGATGTGATATTTGGGGGTAAAAAGATAAAAGCCGGTACTTATATTTTACACTCTATACCCGGAGAAAAAGAATGGACAATTATTTTAAATAGTAATACCGATACTTGGGGTGCTTACTTTTATGATTCTTCAAAAGATATTGCCAGAATAAAAGTTCCTGCGAAAAAAGCGAACGAGATAGATATTTTCTCTATTGCATTTCAAAAAAATTACCACAAAACATACATGGTTTTAGCATGGGATACCACAAGAGTTTCTATTCCACTAGTTACACATGAAGAAATACTTGCTAGAATATAATTTTTGTGTGAAGATTAACTTCGTGCTTTTTACATTTTTGAAACCACATTAATATATTTATAATGAAAAAGAATTATTTCAAATTTCTGTTTTTATTTATGGGTATTGCAGCGCTTACCAATTCTGCTATTGCGCAAGAATTTACCAATTTAGATAAGAGTCCGCATGATATTGTATATTTTAGAACCAATAAAATTTCGCCACCTCAAATCAAAGTTTTATACGGTAGGCCTTTAAAAGATAATCGAGAAATTTTTGGTAATTTAATCCCTTTCGGGGAAGTTTGGCGTGTTGGAGCAAATGAAGCTACCGAAATAAAATTTTATGAAGACGTGATGTTCGGAGATAAAAAAGTAAAAGCTGGAGCCTATGTTTTATATGGAATTCCAGGTAAAAAAGAATGGACTCTTATTTTGAGTTCTAATATTGATGTTTGGGGTTCAGATGACTATCAAGAAAAATATGATATTGCTCGCGTAAAAGCAAAAGTAAGCAGAGCAGAATCGATTGAAGTTTTTTCCATCGGATTTAAAGATAAATCGAAATATGTAAATATGATACTCGGTTGGGATTCGACAAGAGTCACCTTACCGATAACCTTATTGTAATTGTAAAGAAGAATAAAAAAACTCGAAGTTAATTATAGCTTCGAGTTTTTTTTGGTTTAAAGACTTACGACTTACTCAATAATCAAGTTTTTATATTTAGGATATTTAACTTCATATTTTAAATTGAATTGCTTTTGATTTTTTGGTTCCAGAGTAAAACTCCAAAGAACTTCTCCTGTTTCTGAATTTAATTTTCCTTTTGACATTTCTTCAGTTTCAATACTGATTTCCTCTAAAGTCGAAACAGGAATCTGATCTAAAACAATCATATTAATTGCCTCACTTTTATTGTTTTTTATAGTGGTTTTCCATCCAATTAATTCTCGTTTGTTTTTGCCAATGAATTTACTTGAAGTATATTCTTTAATTTTTTCTCGTTGAATAGTCACATTTTTATCTTGTCCGAGAGAAATTTGTAAGGTATCTGTGGCATATCGCACATCTAACAAAGATTTTCCAATGTAGGTGTCTTCAAAAAAGATATTGGCTTCTCCTTCCAATAAATTGTATTTTTCCCAATCAAGAATATTAGCAATTAAATAGGCATTTTTCTCAATTTTAGGAACACTGTAATACACATAATTCGCAGGTAAAGAATAGGTGTCTAAATCGACACTAAAATTCTTATTATTTGAGGTAATAGTATATGGGGTCTTGATTTCAAAATCTACCGAAGTTTGGTTTTCTTTTGGTACAAAAGGTACAG
>CBDTUD010000050.1:0-19842 GCA_965363545.1 uncultured Flavobacteriaceae bacterium
AATGAACTCACCCCACTAAACATCTCTGCCTCGCTAAGCGGGTGCAAAAATACAATGATTTTTGATTCCACCAAATAAAAAAAGAAATATTTTTAATTTATTTTTAGTCTTACAATTTTAATGAACTACCCAGATATTTTGGGGACAGCAAATGTAAAACAAAACTTAGAAATAGAAAACAAAAATCGTATCAAAGTTATTAACAATAATCAATTTTCTTAACTACCCAGAGTAGTTCTTTTACTATCTAATTGATTTTTATAAACTTGTAATCTTTCGGTAAAAGAATAAGACGGAAAATTTAAATCTTTAATCGACTTATTTAAATCAAAACCGGTTTTATAAGGTCGTTCGGCAGGCAAATTTAAATCAGAAGTTTTACAGGCAGAGATGTATTTTATATCTAAATTAAAGGTTTTTGCAACAATCAAGGCAATTTCATAAATACTTAAAAGTGTATTACTGGAAATGTTATAAACACCAAAAGCATTCTTTTTTATAGCCAACAAGCATGATTCAGCGAGATCATCCACGAAAGTGGGCATCCTAAATTGATCGGTAATGGCATTAATAGGTTTTTTACTTTCAATAGAATTTTTTACCCAAAGCACAATATTGCTTCTATCAGCTCTATTTACCATGCCATAAACCAAAATTGTTCGAAGAATTGTGAATTTAATATCTGCAGAAAAAATTATCTTTTCGGACTTTAATTTTGAGAGTCCGTAATAACTTAATGGATTTGGCTCGTCGTCTTCCTTATATAAGCCCTCTTTTTTTCCGTCAAAAATAAAATCTGTGGAAAGGTGAATTAAATGAATATCGTTTTCTTTGCAACAATCTACCAAGGTACGAACCGCTTCTACATTAATACTATCACATTCTTCTTGGTGGAGTTCACATGCATCAACATTAGTCATTGCGGCTGTATTAATAAGGTAATCTGGCCGAATGGTTCGAATTAGGTTGCTAACTTTTTCTTTTTCGGTAATATCTACATTATAATAGGTATAGCCTTTGGTGTTTTCGATTTGATTTTCACCTCTAGAAAAAGCATGAATCTCAAAATTCTTTTCTACCATTAATAAATCAACTAATTTCTGACCTAATAAACCGTTACTTCCTGTGATGATAATTTTTTTCAAAATAGCTGTTCTTTAAAATACAGTGATTTCTGTACGAGATAAAATAGTTGATCTATATAGTTAAGGTGAAGAACTATTTTTTTTAAAAAAGTTGATTTAGTTTCCGAATTTGTTCCGGTTTTCCTAAAAGTATCAATTTTGAGTTTGGAAGTAATTTTGTATTTCCCTCAGGATTGATGATGTATTCTCTATCGGGTGTTTTAAATCCAATTACGGTACAACCCGTTGACTTTCTTAAATCTAAATCAAAAATAGATTTTGACAAATATTCTTTTGGCAGGTCATCGGTTAAAATCTCTACTAAATTGGTAGCGCTTTCTCCTTCAATGGATAGCCTATCAATAAACTCGATAATATCCGGCGTAATTACTAGGGAAGCCATGTGGGCACCACCTAATTTATCAGGCATAATAACATTATCTGCTCCAGCAATTTTCAATTTACTGTAAGAAGAGTCATTCGATGCCCGACTAACAATGGTACAGTTTGCATTTAATTGGCGAGAAGAAAGCACCACATATAAATTATCGGCATCAGAAGGTAATGTTGTTATGATATGTGCGGCATTCTCAATACCTGCTTTTATGAGCGATTCATCATCGGTTGCGTTTCCTTTTACATACATTACTTCAGTATCTAAATCAAAATCTTCCATAAGCTCGGCCCTATTTTCAACAATAACACATGGTTTTTTGTTGCTTTTTAACTTGGCTACAGCTTGCTTACCGTTTCTGCCATAACCGCAAACGATGGTATGACCTACTAATTTATCGATTTTTCGTTGCACTTTTTTTTGTTTTAAATCTTCAATTAAATTATTGTTTGAAATATATTCGGTTATAACTGAAATAACATAACCAAGAATTGCTACGCTCGTAAAAATAAGAAAAATAGTAAATATTTTTGATCCAAAATCTAAAGGTTGAACTTCTTTAAAACCGACTGTTGAAACAGTAATTACGGTCATATATATCGCATCAACAAAATTAAAATCAGAAATGAGCATATACCCTACTGTTCCGATTGCCAGTAATATTATCAATAATAATAAGGCAATATAGAGTTTTGATTTTATAAAGTTAGTTCTAAATAAACGCATCGGTTGGTTAAGGTTAATTGTATTATTTTATAAATCAAAAACAGAACTTCTTTTGGTATAAACCATATCTTTTAAACGAATTACAAATGCTAATGTCAAATACAATGCAAAAGATAACCCAACGGTAAAAAATGAAATGTAAATAAAAAACAATCGAACATTTGTTGCTCGAATCCCTAACTTATCGGCCAATCTTGAGGAAACATCAAAGCCTCTCACTTCAAAAAAATGCCGAATTGAATTAATGAATTTCATGCTTACTTATTTGGTGCAATTTATAAAATATAAAATTACAATAAAGCTTTAAATTATTTATAGTTTCAATTTCATAAATTTGCATTTTTTTAAAACATTTATGGGTAGAGAACAAGAGTATATTGAAGTTTTAGGGGCAAGAGTTCACAATTTAAAGAATATTGATGTTAAAATTCCTCGTGAAAAACTGGTTGTTATTACTGGTTTGAGCGGAAGTGGGAAATCATCTTTGGCTTTTGACACTATTTATGCAGAAGGACAACGCAGGTATATTGAGACTTTTTCGGCCTATGCTCGTCAGTTTCTTGGCGGATTAGAAAGACCAGATGTTGATAAAATTGACGGATTATCGCCTGTTATTGCTATTGAACAAAAAACGACGAGTAAAAGTCCGAGATCTACTGTTGGAACGATTACCGAAATTTATGATTTTTTGCGTTTACTTTTTGCCCGTATTGGGGATGCCTATTCGTACAATACAGGTGAGAAAATGGTAAGTTATACCGATGATTTGATTAAAGACCTTATTTTAAAAGATTTTCACAACCTAAAAATTATTTTACTCGCTCCAGTAATTAAATCCCGAAAAGGACATTACAGAGAACTCTTTCAGCAAATTTCAAAACAGGGTTTTGTTCGAATTCGTGTCGATGGCGTGATTCAAGAAATTGTAAAAGGAATGCAGTTAGATCGTTACAAAACTCATGATATTGAAATTGTTATTGATCGTTTGTTAATTGACGATAATGCCGAAAAAAGATTGGAAGAAAGTATTAAAACTGCTATGTATCATGGCGAAGAAACCTTAATGATTTTGCCCCATGACGCCGAAGACAATACTGTTTCCCCTCGCTATTTTAGCCGGAATTTAATGTGTCCGACAAGCGGAATTTCATACCCTACGCCCGAACCCAATTCCTTTTCCTTCAATTCTCCCAAGGGTGCTTGTGACCATTGTAATGGTTTGGGTAAAGTTCATGAAATAAATATGGACAAAATTATACCAAATAAAAATATATCTATAAAAAATGGTGGCCTTGCTCCTTTGGGTGAGCAAAAAAATTCATGGATTTTCAAGCAACTCGGCTATATTGCCGAAAAGTATGGTTTTTCCTTGTCGGATGCCATCAAAAATATACCGAAAGAAGCATTAGAAGTTATTCTTTATGGTGGAAAAGAAAAATTTGAAGTGCAATCGAAAGAATTAGGAATATCTAGAACTTACGATATTGATTTTGAAGGCATTAATAGTTTTATTCAAACACAATATAACGACAATCAATCTACCAGTGTAAAGCGTTGGGCGAACACATTTATGGATGAAATTGATTGCTCAGTGTGCAATGGAACACGATTAAAGCAAGAAGCTTTGAATTTTAAAATTGACGGAAAATCTATTGCAGATTTATCACAATTAGATATTGTTCATTTAGCAGAATGGTTTGATACCATAGAAAAAAGACTCACGGAAAAACAACTTATCATCGGCTCTGAAATTATTAAAGAAATTCGCACCAGATTGCAATTTTTATTGGATGTAGGTTTAGATTACTTATCAATGAACCGAAGTTCAAAAACACTTTCGGGTGGTGAAGCACAACGAATTCGTTTGGCAACACAAATTGGTTCTCAGTTGGTTGGCGTTTTATATATTTTAGATGAACCCAGCATTGGCTTGCATCAAAGAGATAACCATAAACTCATCGAATCTTTAGAGAAATTACGCGATTTAGGTAATTCGGTATTAGTAGTAGAGCATGATAAAGATATGATGTTGGCTGCTGATTATGTCATTGATATCGGACCTGAAGCTGGAAAACATGGTGGTGAAATTATCAGTATCGGCACACCTAAAGAACTTTTAAATAGTGGAACCTTAACAGCTGCCTATTTAAATGGAACCAAATTTTTTGAAATTCCTGAAAAACGACGTTCCGGAAACGGTAAAGAAATTATCCTGACAGGAGCTACCGGAAATAATTTAAAAAATGTTACTTTAAAGATTCCTTTAGGTAAAATGATTTGTGTAACAGGTGTTTCAGGTAGTGGAAAATCTACCCTGATAAACGAGACCCTCTACCCTATTTTAAATGCCCATATTTATAAGGCTGTGAAAAAACCGCTACCTTATAAATCGATTAAAGGATTGGAACATGTTGATAAAGTTATTGATATAAACCAAACTCCAATTGGTAGAACTCCGCGATCAAATCCAGCTACTTATACCGGGGTTTTTAGTGAAATTCGCAGTTTATTTGCCAAAACTCCTGAAGCACAAATCAGAGGTTACAAACCCGGAAGATTTAGTTTTAATGTAAAAGATGGACGATGCGAAACGTGCCGTGGTGGCGGAGTTCGCGTCATAGAAATGAACTTTTTACCCGATGTTGAAGTCGAATGCGAAACTTGTATGGGAAAAAGATTTACTAGGGAAACCCTAGAAGTACGTTACAAAGGAAAATCGATTTCAGATGTTTTGAATATGACAATTCATGAGGCGGTTCAATTCTTTAAGAGTATTCCTAAAATTTATATTAAACTAAAAACAATTGAAGATGTTGGCTTAGGGTATATAACTCTCGGACAGCAATCTACGACCTTATCAGGTGGTGAGGCGCAGCGCATAAAATTAGCTGCAGAATTATCAAAAAGAGATACTGGTAATACCTTTTATATTTTAGATGAACCAACGACCGGCTTACATTTTGAAGATATTCGTATTTTAATGAATGTTTTAAATAAACTCACCGACAAAGGAAATACCGTTTTGGTTATCGAGCATAATTTGGATGTGGTAAAATTAAGTGACCATATTATTGACATTGGTAAAGAAGGTGGCGAAAAAGGTGGTGAAATTTTATGCGAAGGAACTCCTGAAGAAATTATAACGAAGAAAAATAGCTATACCGCCAAATTCTTAAAAAAAGAATTACATTTATAAATTGTTTTTTCGGCAATGAAGAAAACTGTTTTAAAAATTTATTAAAAAATAAAAATAATGATCCCAAAAGAAGATAAAAGAATCCGTGAAAACTTACAGCAAAAAACTTGGAATGAAATTAAGACCAACGATTCTTGGGCAATTTTCAAAATCATGAGCGAATTTGTTGATGGCTATGAAAAATTAAGTAAAATAGGACCATGCGTAAGTATTTTTGGATCAGCGAGAATTAAATCCGATGAAAAATATTACAAAATGGCAGAAAGTATTGCCTATAAATTAACCGAACATGGTTATGGTGTGATTACCGGTGGTGGCCCAGGAATTATGGAGGCTGGAAATAAGGGTGCGCATCGTGGTGGCGGAGTTTCGGTTGGATTAAATATTGAGCTTCCTTTTGAACAACACGATAATCCATATATTGATAAAGACAAAAGTTTAGTTTTTGATTATTTCTTTGTTAGAAAAGTTATGTTTGTAAAATATGCACAAGGTTTTGTTGCAATGCCCGGTGGCTTTGGAACTCTCGACGAATTATTCGAAGCCATAACGCTAATTCAAACTAAAAAGATCGGTAAGTTTCCTATTATTTTAGTAGGAAGTGAATTTTGGTCGGGTATGATGGATTGGATAAAAACAACTTTATTGCAATCACATAATAATATAAGTGTGGAAGATTTGGATTTATTTTCTATTGTAGACGATGAAGATGAAGTTGTTGAAATTATCAATAAATTCTATAACAAGCATTTATTAAGTCCGAATTTTTAAAAAAAAATCATTTTTCAATTTTAAACAATTGCAAAGAATCAGATTCCCTTTTGCTATTTTCCTACTATTGTTTCATTTTGTTGTTTCAGGTCAGAACAACAAAATACATATCAATGCAATTTTAAATGATTCAACACACGAGATCGAAATAGAGCAAAAAATAGTATACCATAATAACTCTGATACACTATTAAACGAAATTTATTTACTCAATTGGGCCAACGGTTATAAAAATAGAAAAACTGCTTTGGCAAAAAGGTTGATTGAAAATTATGACCGAAGCTTATATTTTGCAAAAATAGACAAGCGTGGTTTTTCCGAAATTGAATCACTAAAATCGGAAGATCAAATTGTACGATGGAATGTTTTAAAAGATTCTCTCGACATTGTTAAAATCAATTTATCTAAAACTTTACTACCGAAAGATTCGATCACTTTCACCGCTAAATACCTTGTGAAAATACCGATTAATAAATATACTAAATATGGTTATGATGTAACCAATGTAAATTATAATTTAAGGTATTGGTATTTAGTGCCAGCGGTTTATGATAAAAAATGGTATCTCACGAGTAATTTAGATATGGATGATTTTTATATGAATCCGACCGATTATACCATGATATTTAAAATTCCGATAGGTTATACCTTGCATTCTGATTTAGCAAGTCATGCTACCATTCACGAAGATCAAATAATATATGATTTAAAAGATTCAAGTCGAACAGATGTTGAAATAAATATTCAACTGGTGAATAATTTTTCTATCTATCAAACCGATTCTATAGAGATTATTTCAAACTTAAAAAGTCAAAATTTAACTGAGAACATAAAATCGGACGTATTGAATCGCCAACTTAATTTTATTTCAGAGCATCTTGGTGCATATCCACATAAAAAATTATTGGTAAACGAAATTACGTATTTAAAAAATCCAGTTTACGGCTTAAATCAATTACCAAAATCACTCACCCCGTTTTCTGATGTTTTTGAGTGGGATATTAAAATGTTTAAAACCATAACTAACAGATATATAGAAAATACATTAATTGTAAATAAAAGAGAAGATTATTGGTTAACTGATGGAATTCAAATATATTTAATGATGAAGTACGTAAGAGAATTTTATCCTGAAATAAAAGCTATCGGTACGATTTCAAAAATTTGGGGAATTAAAAATTACAATATTTCAAAATTAGATTTTAACGGTAAATACCCTTTTGTATATCAGTTTTCTACACGTAAAAATTTGGATCAATCTTTAAGCACAAGGGCAGATTCACTATCTAATTTTAATCGAAAAATTGTAAATAAATACAAAGCCGGAATCGGATTACGCTATTTAGATGAATATTTAAATGACACCATCGTAAAGCACAGTTTACAAGAGTTTTATAAAGAAAATAATAATAAATTAACCTATTCAAATGACTTCAAACGTCTTATAGAATCAAAATCAAATCAAGATTTATCTTGGTTTTTTACCAATTATTTAAAAACCACAAAAAAAATTGATTATACCATAAAAAGCATTGAAAAGACAGAAGATTCTGTACGAGTAAAAATTACAAATAAAAGTAATTTTACGGCACCTGTAACATTATACGGTATAGATAAAAAAGACATTGTTTCTAAATTTTGGATTTCAGGAATTGATTCTGTACGAATAATAACAGTTCCTAAAAAAGGAATAGACCGATTATCCCTCAACTATGAATATTTATATCCAGAGCAAAATTTACGAAACAACTGGAAAACAATTGATAAAGAATTATTGAATCGTCCATTAAAACTTACCTTTTTTAAAGATGTCGAAGATCCTTATTACAATCAAATTTTTTACAATTTATTTTTTGCCTATAATTATTATGATGGCTTACTTTTAGGTCCAGAATTATATAATCAAGCTATTTTCAAGAAAAAATGGTTATTCAATGTCACACCAACCTATGGCTTTAAAAGTAATACTTTGAATGGATCTGCCTCATTCATTTACGAATATTTACCTGAAAATTCTTCCGTTTACCGATATCGAGCCGGAGTTGCGGGGGGTAAATCTCATTATGATCAAGATCTTTCATATAAAAAATTCACCCCTTTTCTTCAAATAGATTTTAATCGAAAAAGCTTACGAGATGTTGGTGGAAAAACCTTTCTTGCGCGTTACGTACTCGTTGACAAAGAACCTCCTTCTGGAATAGTTACCACAGAAAATTATCAATATGATGTTTTAGACCTCCGCTACGGTTACTCAAAACCAGATATTATTTCCGATTTGAGCTATTTCGTTGATTTACAATATGCAGACAATTTTAGTAAAATTTCCTTTGATTTAAGATATCGAAAACTAACTGATAAAAATAGGCAGTTTGATTTTCGATTATTTATGGGAACTTTTTTGCACAATGATACAGAATCTGATTTTTTTAGCTTTGCATTAGATAGACCAAGTGATTATCTTTTTGATTATGGCTATTTGGGAAGATCGGAGAATTCTGGATTTTTTAGTCAGGAAATTATAATTTCTGAAGGAGGTTTTAAATCTATCTTTGAAAGAAAATTTGCGAATCAATGGCTTGTTTCCACCAATGCAAGTATCAGTATTTGGAAATGGATTGAAATTTATGGAGATGCAGGTTTTATAAAAAATCATAGCGAAAATGCCTACTTCAGATATGATAGTGGGGTAAGACTTAATTTTATACATAATTTTTTAGAACTTTATTTCCCTATGCAATCAAGTTTAGGTTTTGAACCAAGCAAACCAGATTATGCTACTAAGATCCGTTTCGTTTTAACGGTAAACCCATCAAAAATTTATAATTTCATCAAACGAGGATTCTATTAATTTTTGTTTAAAAGTTTATTTTCAAGCGGAATTTCAATGGTGAAAAATCACCTATTTTTAATGCAATCAGATATATTGATACGGTAAACTAAAAATAATCTTATTTAATATTTTGTATATTTGCAAAATTCCAAAAATCCTTACTTTATTATGATAGAAAAAACTGTTGCATCTACTAAAAGTATCTCATTCGAAGAATTTAAAACAGAAGTTTTAAACGATTTTAAAACTGCCTTAGTAAGCCGTGAATGCAGCTTATTAGGTCGAAGAGAGGTGCTTACAGGTAAGGCAAAGTTTGGTATTTTTGGAAGCGGAAAAGAGTTGCCTCAGCTTGCCATGGCAAAAGCATTTAAAAAAGGAGACTGGCGTTCTGGTTACTATCGCGATCAAACTTTTATGATGGCAATTGGTGAATACAATCCTATACATTTTTTTTCGAGTTTGTATGCACACCCAGATATTAAAGTGGAAACTTTTTCTAGCGGAAGACAAATGAATGGACATTTTGCAACGCATTCTTTACAAGAAGACGGTACTTGGAAAAACCTAACAGAACAGTACAATGTAAGTTCTGATATTTCTCCAACTTCCGGACAAATGCCGAGATTATTAGGCTTGGCAGAGGCTTCTAAAAAATTTAGAAACATTGCCGAATTGAAAGATAAAACCAATTTATCAAATCAAGGAAATGAAATTGCATGGGGAACAATTGGAAACGCAAGTACTTCTGAAGGACCATTTTTTGAAACGATCAACGCTGCCGGTGTATTACAAGTACCTATGATTGTTAGTATTTGGGATGATCAATACGGAATTTCAGTTCCTGCAAAGTATCAAACAACAAAAGAAAGCATATCAGAAGTTTTAAAAGGATTTCAACGAGATTCTGATTCTAATGGATACGAAATTTTTGTAGTTGACGGTTCTAATTACACACAACTGGTTGATGTGTATCAAAAAGCTGCTAAAATTGCTCGAGAAGAACATGTGCCTATATTGATTCATGTAAAAGGATTGACGCAACCTCTAGGTCATTCTACCTCAGGCTCACACGAGAGATACAAAAGTGCTGAAAGATTGCAATATGAAAAAGATAATGACTGTATCGCAAAAATGAGAGAATGGATTCTTCAATTCGAATTAGAAGATCAAGATGGTAAAGTATTACGTTTTGTTGAAAATGAAGAAGAAATTATCACTTTTGAAAAGGAAGCAAAAAAGGAAGTTGCAACGGCAAAACGAACAGCATGGAACCTATTTCTTCAACCAATTTTAAACGAACGAGCAAAACTTCTTGAATTGCTGGAAAATGCAGCGCAAAAAAGTGAGCATAAAGTTATTCTAGAAAAACTAAAACGTGAACTGTCATCCATTGAAGAACCAATCCGTAAAAATATCTTAACCATAGCACGAACTTCTCTTATCCACCTAAGAGATGAGCATTTTGAAGAAAAAGAAATTCTACTAAAGTGGATTCAAAATTACAAGGCCGTTCAACAAGAAAGATACAACACGCATTTATATAGTGAACATAAAACAAAAGCAACAAATATTGCTAAGATCAATCCTCTTTACGAAGATGATGCCGATTTAGTTGATGCGCGAATTGTTTTGAGAGATAATTTTGAGCACATCCTTTCTGCACATAAAGATGTTTTAATTTTTGGTGAAGATTCTGGAAAAATTGGTGATGTAAACCAAGGGCTTGAAGGTCTTCAAGATAAGTTTGGCGACGAACGTGTGTATGACACCGGTATTCGAGAAGCGACTATTATTGGTCAAGGCGTTGGTATGGCAATGCGTGGATTACGCCCAATTGCTGAAATTCAATATCTAGATTATCTTTTTTATGCCACCCAAGTTTTGACAGATGATTTAGCAACCTTGCGATATCGAACATTTGGTAAACAAAAAGCACCGCTAATTATTAGAACGCGCGGTCATAGATTAGAAGGTATTTGGCATTCGGGTTCACAAATGGGAAGCCTTATTAATTTATTGCAAGGTATTTATGTTTTAGTGCCTAGAAATATGACCAAAGCCGCAGGGTTTTATAATACCTTATTAAAAAGTGACGAACCAGGTATAGTCATTGAAAATTTAAATGGTTATCGATTAAAAGAGATGATGCCAAAAAATCTTGGAGAATTTACAACTCCAATTGGTGTGGTAGAAACTATTAAAGAAGGAAATGATATTACCTTAGTTTCTTACGGATCAACACTTAAACTGGTAGAAGAAGCTACACATGAATTGGCTCAAGTTGGTATTGATGCCGAAATTATCGATGTTCAATCTTTATTGCCATTTGATTTGAACCAAGATATTTTAGAGAGTATTCAAAAAACAAATCGATTGGCAATTATCGATGAAGATATTCCCGGTGGTGCATCAGCTTACATTTTAGATCAAATCATTAACAAACAAAATGGCTATAGTTATTTAGATAGCAAACCAATTACCATAACTGCAAAATCGCATCGCCCGGCTTATGGTACCGACGGAGATTATTTTTCAAAACCTTCGGTCAATGATATTTTTGAAGGAATTTATCAGTTAATGCATGAAGTTAACCCGATTAAATTCAAATCATTATATTAGTTGAATATACATTCCCCTATAAGTTTTTAAACCTCTAATGAACTGTTATTGAAAGAAATAATAAAATATTTTTTTGTTAAATTCATTTTTTGTGCAATAATTTTTTAATTTTGAGGTTTTAGTAGTTCAATCTCCTCGTTTTATTGGTTTAATTATTTAGGATACATGTTTTATGCTTGAAAAGGAAAAAATGTTAAAAAATATACTTTTATTATTATTTGTTGGAATCACTTCTTTTACAAATACATCTTGGAAAACTATCGAAAATCATACGGCAGAATTTGCTACCGTTCCATTTGACAACTATTCTCATACTCTTTATAAGGAACTAAACATATCTAATTTAAAATATGAAGCTTTTGAATATGCTTTAAAAGGATACTTACAATTAGCTGCAAAAAACGAGTTGACAAATTCTGATTATTTAACTATTATTGACATGAGTTTATCTTCAAACTCTGAGCGCTTTTTTCTTATTGATATGAAAGTTAAAAAGGTTGTTCATCAAAGCAAAGTAGCGCATGGTCAAAATACAGGTGTCGAATTTGCTCAAAATTTTTCCAACAAAATAAGCAGTCATCAAACCAGTCTAGGTTTTTATAAAACCGCCGAAACATACCATGGTAAACACGGTTTATCTCTGCGATTGGATGGTTTAGAATTTTCAAACAGTAACGCCCGTACAAGAGCTATAGTAATCCATTCCGCAGATTATGTTAGTGATAATTTCATCCAGAAAAATGGTAGATTAGGTAGAAGTTATGGTTGCCCATCTTTACCAGAAAAAGATTACGAAGCAATTATCAGTAAAATTAAATTAGGCAGCGCTTTGTTTATTTATTACCCAAATACTTCTTATTTAAAAAAATCCCTTTTGGCTAATAGTCCAATTGATAATTTGGATATTTCAACCATTTTAGCTTCTAATTAAACCCTATTTAAATAATATTTTTCGAATATTTTCATCGTAACCATAAATATCCTTATAAAATATTAAACGATTATTTTGGCTTACTGAACAAGTAATATATTGAAGATATATAGGTAATTTTTGTGTAAAAAACATTTTCTTTTCTTCTTGTTTCTTAATATAACCTTTCACACTATCTAAATTATATTCGTTACGATCACTTTTGAGTAAAGTATCTGCAAGCTGCATCGCCTTTTCAACGCGAATACATCCATGGCTATAACTTCTTATGTCCCTATTAAAATGGTATTTCGTTGGTGTATCATGAAAATAGATGGAAAAATCGTTTTGAAAAATAAATTTCACAAATCCTAAAGCATTAGAAGAACCTCCTTTTTGCCGAATATAAAAATTGAAATTTTTTGCATTTAGTGTGTCCCACTCCATTTTTTCTAATGGAATTTCTATCCTTTTTTTAGAAAAAACTTCATAATTATTATTATGCATATAATTACTGTCTTTCTTGGCTTTTACCATGATTTCATTAATAGAAATACTTTGTGGTACATTCCAAAATGGATACGCAACTAAATAACTTAATTTACTATAAATTTCAGGAGTTCTATTTGAAATACTTCCAACAACGACATTAGAAGTCAATTGCAACGTATCGTTTTTATAATATGTAAGTCGATACTCAGGTATGTTTACATGAAGATAGCTTGATTCCCAATCAGGTTTCCAGCGCCATCTTTCTAAACTTATCGCAGCATTTTGATAATATTCATAAGGGCTTTTTGATAAAGCATCTGCGGTGTTTTTGCCAACAATACCATCCGGTATCAAACCGTGATCTATTTGAAACTCTTGCAAAGCTTCCATTATTTTAGAATCAGAATCATTTTTAGCAATATATTGATGCAATACTAAAGATTTTTTTGCCTGGTGATATGCCTTAACGGAATCTTCTTTATAATTTTGAACATGTACTTTTTCTTTCGATAAACTACTTTTTTCAACAAACTTTTGCAAGGCCAATCGCAATTTGTGATACTCTTTTTGCTTTGGTTGAATATTCTCTAAATAATCAAAAACAGCTTTTTTATTCAAAGCCTGAGCAAAAGAAACCGGTATATCTATAGTCAAAGGTTTTCTTTTTATAATTGATAGGGAGTCTGTATTTTCTATTTTTCCAAAATTCAAATCCTTGGCAAAAAGAAGTAAGTTATCCGTAAGCAAAATCTCCAAATTAAAGGCTTCTGGTAGATGATCTTCATTTGATTTTGATTGAAGAAGCTCCATTTTTAAGCTTTGAAGCTTGTCACTATCATAATCCTTTGACTCTAATCCATAATAGTTTGCATGTTGCAATACATTCAGTATAGAATCACCTAAACTATTAACCTCAAGTTCATTATCAATCCAAATAGGTGTATAATTAGTATTCGCATAAACTTTTTCAACCCAATCTTTATGAGTCAATTCATTTCTTTTTGCAATTGTGCTAAAATTATTTTGGAATAAAGAATCTACATTAACTATTACAATTGGTTTTGAAAATACCTCCTCTTTTTTCTCCTTATCCAAAGAACAAGAAGATAGCATTAGCCATAGAAAAAAGAGACAAATAGGAGTTTTCATCTTAGTTAAATTTCGATTAAAATATAAGAAAATTAGCTTTAAAATAATAAGCTCTTATTTATTCGTTTAATTAAACCTGGGCCTTCATAAATAAATCCGGTATAAACTTGAATTAAATCAGCACCTGCATCCAACTTTTCTTTTGCGTCTTTAGGAGAATGAATTCCACCTACGCCAATAATTGGAAACGCTTTGTTAGAGTTATCTGCTAAAAAACGAATAACCTCTGTAGCTCTTTTTGCAACTGGTTTTCCACTTAATCCTCCAATTTCAATTTTCTTTTCCGATTGCAAACCATCTCTAGAAATTGTCGTGTTGGTTGCAATAACACCGGCAATTTTTGTTGTATTAACGATATCAATAATGTCTAATAATTGATCATTGCTTAAATCGGGTGCAATTTTTAATAAAATTGGTTTTGGAGCGTGCTTTTTTAGGTTAGCATCTTGAAGTGTTTGTAAAATTTTAGTCAAAGGCTCTTTGTCTTGTAAAGCTCTTAAATTCGGTGTGTTTGGCGAACTAACATTTACCACAAAATAATCTACTACATCAAATAATTTTTCAAAACAAATTAAATAATCGTCTACTGCATTTTCATTTGGAGTTACCTTATTCTTACCGATATTTCCACCAATAATAATTTCTGTTTTTCTTTTTTTAAGACGCTCTACAATAACATCAACACCGTCATTATTAAATCCCATGCGATTGATCACGGCCTCATCTTCCACCAATCGAAAAATTCTTTTTTTAGGGTTTCCAGATTGTGGTTTTGGCGTAACTGTTCCAATTTCAACAGCACCAAATCCATAATTGTAAAACTCATCGAAAAGCACCGCATTTTTATCAAATCCCGCCGCCAATCCAACAGGGTTTTTAAAAGTGAGTCCGAATACCTGCCGTTCTAATTTTTTATCGTTAACCTGAAATATACTTCTGGCTATTGCTCCTGTAAACGGAATTGCAAAAATAATTTTAATCATAGAAAAAGTAAAGTAATGCACTTTTTCAGGATCAAAATAAAAAAATATTTTTCGAATGATAGATTTATACATGGTAATTTATTATCTCAGTTCCGCACCAAATTGATGTGTAAAAGCTTTTTGTAATTTTTGCATAATTTTATCAATTTGAATATCCGTTAAGGTTTTATTTTCATCTTGCAATATAAAACTCAAGGCATACGATCTTTTTCCTTCTGGTAATTTATCTCCTTCATAAACATCAAATAAATCTACTTCTTTCAGCAATTTTTTTTCTGTTTGAAAAGCCACCTGATATAAATCGATAAATTTAACCGTATTATCTAATAATAAAGCTAAATCTCTTTTCACTTCGGGATATTTTGGCACCGCTTTTATTTTAATTTGTTTTGTGCCAACATGCTTTAAAACAGCATTCCAATCAAAATCGGCAGATAATACTCCTTGTTTTATACCAAATTTTTTCAAAACTTCCGTTTTAACAATTCCAAACTCGACCAATTTTGTCGTGCCAATTTGAATCGCAATCGCAACAGAAAAAAGATCATTATCCGTTTCGACGTATTTAATATTTACAATTCCTAATCGCTTCAATAAGGTTTTAATGATTCCTTTTAAATAGAAAATACTTGATTTTTTTTCGGGATTACTCCAATTACTTGCATCTTCATTTCCTGTAATTGTAATTGAAAGATGCTTTTTCTCTTGATAACCATTTCCCTCTTTATGATAGGTGTTTCCAAACTCAAAAAACTTCAAATCGTTATTCTTTCGATTTAAATTATAAGCAACCGCCTCCAAATTACCAAACAACATTGATTGTCGCATTACCGATAAATCGTTGCTCAAGGCATTAAGCATAGCTACATTTTGCGTTTCTTGCAGCATTTCAGAGCTCTCCACATATTCGGGTTTTGTCAATGAATTTGCCATTGTTTCATAAACGCCTCGTGAAACTAAAAAATTCGCAGCAATATTTTCTATCTTTTCCACACTATCTTTTGTAGAATACGAAATGGAAGTATTTAGCTTTTCAGGAATTGCAACATTGTTGTATCCGTAAACTCGTAAAATTTCTTCAACGATATCTGCCTCTCGCGTAACATCAACTCTATACGACGGAATTGTTAAACCTAATCCGGATTCTGTTTGATTATTGATTTTAATATCTAGAGACGCCAAAATATTTTTGATGGTATCTGTAGGAATTTCTTCTCCTATTAATTTATAGGCTTTTTCGTACGATAAATGCACTTGAAAATCTTCTATCTTATCCGCATAAATATCTGTAATGTCTGATACAATTTTTCCTCCGGCAATATCCTTCATTAAAATAGCAGCATATTTTAAAGCATAAACAACGCTATTCGGGTTTATTCCACGCTCAAATCGAAAAGAAGCATCGGTATTTAAAGCATGTCGTTTTGCAGTTTTTCGAACAGAAACCGGATTAAAATATGCACTTTCTAAAAATATAGAAGTTGTTTGTTCGGTAACGCCAGATTTCATTCCTCCAAAAACACCTGCAATACACATCGGATTTTTTTCGCCATCACAAATCATTACATCATCTTCATGAAGTTCACGAACAACACCATCTAAAGTGGTAAATTTAGTTCCGGTTGGCAAAGTTTTTACGATAACTTTATTTCCTTTAATTTTATCGGCATCAAAGGCATGCAGAGGTTGACCTAATCCGTGTAAAACATAATTTGTAATATCAACAACGTTATTGATTGGTTTTAAACCTATACTTCTCAATTTTTCTTGTAACCATTTCGGCGAATCTGCAATTTTTAAATTACTAATGGTTACACCGGCATATCTCGGAACTAACGCTGTATTTTCAACTTCAACAGTAAATTTTAATGTTCTTTCATCAATATGAAAATCACCAACAGAAGGTGTATTCAACGTTTTTTGAATTTCTTCTTGCTGTAATAATCCAGCATATAAATCTCTCGCAACACCCCAATGACTCATAGCATCTGCTCGATTTGGTGTTAAACCGATTTCAAAAATTTTATCTGTTTTAACATCAAAAACTTTAGAAGCTAAGGTGCCTGGTTTTAATTTTTCATCTAGAATTAAAATTCCATCATGGCTATCACCCAATCCCAATTCATCTTCAGCGCAAATCATTCCGTTACTCACTTCGCCCCGAATCTTACCTTTTTTGATGGTGAAACTTTCTCCCTCTTTGGTATATAAAATGGTTCCAACAGTTGCTACCGGAACTTTTTGACCAGCTGCAACATTTGGTGCGCCACAAACAATTTGTAATGGCTCCTCCAGACCAACATCAACAGTCGTAACTTTTAATCTATCTGCGTTCGCATGTTGTTCACAAGTTAACACCTTACCAACAACAATACCTTCTAAACCCCCTTTTACAGTTTCATACGTTTCAATCCCTTCTACCTCTAATCCCAGATCGGTTAAAACTTCACCAACTTTTTCAGCTTTAAGATCGATATTTAAAAACTCTTTAAGCCAACTATATGAAATCTTCATTCTTTATTTTTTTATGAGGTGCAAAGATATACAATTGTGCCAAGTAGATTTATATGGGCTGAAAAGAAATTTATGTAAATTCAAAAATCATTTTTAAATTATCATTTAAATTGATTAATTTGCAAGAATATATATAGATAAATTATGCCTAAAGAAATAAAAAGATTATTCGACTTTCTAGATTATCAGCTTGAGCATCATAACTTAAGTAAATCTCTAGTATCTAAAATTAGTGGTGAATGGGTAGCAACATCTTCGAAAGAATTTGTAGAAAATGCAAATGCTTTAAGTAGGGGCTTGTTAAAATTAGGTGTAAAACCAAATGATAAAATTGCCGTTATTTCAAGCACGAATCGCACGGAATGGAATATCTTGGATATGGCAGTATTACAAATTGGCGCTCAAAATGTACCAATTTATCCAACGATCAGCGAAAGCGAATATGAATATATTTTTAACCATTCTGAAGTTACTCATTGTTTTCTTTCCGATGAAGGGCTTTTTGAAAAGGCTAATGCGATAAAAAAAAATGTACCTACTTTAAAAGACATTTATTCTTTCGATAAAATAAAAGGATGTAAAAATTGGGAAGAAATTTTAAACCTTGGTGCTGATAACAGCACCCAAACGGAAGTTCAAAAATTAAAAGATGCCGTAAAAGAAACCGATTTGGCAACTATAATTTATACTTCAGGTACGACAGGTGTGCCGAAAGGTGTTATGCTTTCGCATAGAAATATTGTTACCAATGTATTGGATAGTATGCCGAGGTTACCAATAGAACAAGGTAAAACCAGTGTTTTGAGTTTTTTACCTGTTTGTCATGTTTTTGAACGAATGCTACATTATTTATACATATATAGTGGAATAGGGATTTATTATGCTGAATCTATTGAAAAAATTGCCGATAATGTAAAAGAGGTAAAACCTAATTTTATGAGTGTAGTACCTCGATTACTTGAAAAGATTTATGATAGTATCATTTCAAAAGGCACCAATTTGACCGGAATAAAAAAAATGCTCTTCTTTTGGGCTGTTGATTTAGGTTTGCAATATGAGCCATACGGCGCAAACGGATGGTGGTATGAAAAAAAATTAGCACTTGCCAACAAATTGATTTTTAGTAAATGGCGTGAAGCACTTGGTGGAAATTTAACTACAATGGTTTCTGGTAGTGCAGCTTTACAGCCGAGATTGACAAGAATTTTTGCTGCAGCGAATATGCAAGTAATGGAAGGTTACGGATTGACAGAGACATCTCCAGTAATTTCTGTGAATATGTATAAAGATCATATGTTTAAAGTTGGAACAGTTGGAAAACCAATTCGAAATATAGAGGTGAAAATTGCCGAAGATGGTGAAATACTGGCAAAAGGCCCAAATATTATGATGGGTTACTACAAAGACCCTGAAAAAACAGCTAGTGTTATGACCGGAGATTATTTTCATACTGGTGATAAAGGAGAAATTTGTCAAGAAGGATTTTTAAAAATAACCGGAAGAAAAAAAGAAATTTTCAAAACTTCTGGAGGTAAATATATTTCACCAACTCTTTTGGAAAACGAAATGAAACAATCTCGTTTTATTGACCAAATTTTAGTGATTGGTGAGGGTCAAAAAATGGCCGCTGCAATTGTACAACCAAATTTTGATTTTGTTAAAGAATGGGCAAAACGTCATCAAATTGAAGTAGGAACTTCCCATGAAGATTTAGCAAATAGCAAAGCAGTGAAAGATCGAATTATGGAAGAAATTGAAATCGGTAATAAAAATTTCGGCAAATGGGAAACTATTAAGCGCATTGAATTGACTCCAGAAGTATGGTCGGTTGACAATTTATTACTCACGCCAACTTTCAAACCTAAAAGAGAGGTTATTTTGAAAAAATACAAACATTTATACGATAAAATCTTCAATATTTAATCGATTAAAAAATTCATTTGAATGGAACATTTTATTGTATCTGCTAGAAAATATAGGCCTGAAATTTTTTCAGATGTCGTCGGACAGGAAGCAATTACAAATACGTTAGAAAATGCAATTAAAAATAACCATCTAGCGCAAGCCCTTTTATTTACGGGTCCGCGTGGTGTGGGAAAAACAACTTGTGCCCGAATTTTAGCAAAAAGAATCA
>CBDTUD010000051.1:0-19669 GCA_965363545.1 uncultured Flavobacteriaceae bacterium
CTAAATTATGAGCAACCAAAAAATTACTTGTGTTATTGTTGATGATGAACCCATGGCACTTAATTTAGTAGAAAGTTATGTAAATAAAACACCGTTTTTAGTTCTTAAAAAGAAGTGTAGTAGTGCTATTGAAGCCATGGAGTTCATAAAATCAGAACCTGTAAATTTATTGTTTTTAGATATTCAAATGCCTGATTTAACCGGCATAGAGTTTTCAAAAATGTTACCAAAAGAAACTCGTGTTATTTTCACTACAGCTTTCGACCAATATGCTTTAGAAGGTTTTAAAGTAGAAGCTTTAGATTACCTTTTAAAACCTTTTGATTATGCTGAGTTTCTTGCTGCAGCCAATAAAGCAAATACCTGGTTTCAATTGGTAAAAGGAAAGCAGCAAGGTGTGCTTTCCGAAGAAAAAGAATTCCTATTTGTAAAATCTGAATACAAGCAATTGCGCATTAAACTGGTAGATGTCTTGTATTTTGAAGGATTGAAAGATTACATTAAAATATGGTTGAAAGATAATCCGAAACCTATTTTAACACTTATGAGTCTGAAATCATTAGAAGAAGAGTTACCCGAAACACAATTTATGCGTGTACATCGATCTTTTATTGTGTCCTTAAAAAATATTGAAGTTATTGAGCGTAGTCAAATCATTATCAATAAACAACGAATAACAGTTTCTGAACAATACAAACAAAAATTCTTGGAGTTCATCAATAATAATTCTCTTTAATGGTAAGTTCCCTAAGCTTTTAACTATCGTTTTTCACCAAATTGAGAAACGAAGCTTACTGAAGAAAAATCTCATTGGAAATCTATGAAATTCCTATTTATAGGAATAGTGAATTAATGAAATGTTTTAGTTAATTTTTGACTTCTATATTTTTTGTTGAAATCACATGCTTTCCTGCAAAAGTAAATCCTTCTAATACAATTTCAAATATCCCGGTAACACCGGAAGTGTAAAATTCAATAGATTTAAAATTAGAATCCATTTTTATATTTGGCTGCCATAATAGCTGATTTCTAAAGTCTGGTATTCGGTTTAAATCATTTGTTGCAGACGCATACTTGGGCATATAATAATTTTTCGGTTTTATAGGAGCCTCAAGATTAAAATAAAATTTATTATTTGTGTTTTCTGGTAATACGAAATCACCATTCTTTGTTTGAATATCAACGATACCGTAATAAATACTTCGGCCAAAAAAATAAGTCCCTCTAACGATATTAATACGTTCTATATTTCTAGCATCATAATCTATAATATCTTGATTATCGAGTATTAAAACTCCATCAAATAGCACTAAGGGATCAAAATCCGAATAAAAACTGATTTGGTCTTCAATAATATTAAAGACTTTAAATGTAAATTTATCTTTATGTTTTCGAATAGCACCAGCACGAATTATTTCAATAAAAGTTTCTTTTATAGTTGGAAACCTTTTGTAATCATCTAATACATATTCCACATCAGGTTTAACATAAAATAAAGAGGGTGACAACCTAGATATTACACTATCTTTTTTAGAATTAAAATAGGCATTTTCTATTTGATTATACATGCTATTCATTACCAACCAATCTTTTAAGTTTTGGTTTAAATATATCTTTTCAAAAGATAGATTGGAAAAATCATAGCTATTGGGATTATCTAAAACAATTTTATAAGCATCATTTTGTTCTTCATTTAAAACCTGAATTAAAACATCCGTGCTATTATAGTTTTCGAATAAACTAAAACTAAACCTTCCTGATGGATTTGTTTTAGCATTTTTTAAAATGAAATTCTTACCAGGAATGGATAACGACACTATGGCATTTGGCACCAAAGAACCATTCGATTTAAGTGTTACAACTCCTGAGATGATTTCACCTCTTAATTCAGGAAGAAAATAAAAATTGTTTATTTGTTTTATATCATCCTCAACTGGAGAAACTGTATTTTTTTGAATTTGTACAGGCGACACTTTCCGAACAGATAAAGAATAGTTGCCATAATTTAAATCACCCGTAATGTTATTTAAATCTATGGTAGCCAAACTCTTAGTCTTAAGAATATTTGATTTTGTTTCTATTTGAATGCTTGAAGTTGATTCTGGTTTACGTTCTGTTTTAGTTTCATTTTTTTCAATACGTACAGATTCACTTTCTAAATTATTAGCAGGTACTAAAAACGGATTTATAATATAAACATCCCTTAAAAAAATAGAAGTCACACCTTTTTTCATCCATTTCGTATACGCCACTAATTTGTATTGACCGGATTGTATAGTAGACGGAATAAAAAAATCACCAGAACTTAACCCTTCTTCTAGTTTTAATTTATGTTTAAATAGGCTTTCTCCATTTTCGCCTATTAATTCTACATATCCAATTTTACTTATACTACTAGGTGTATTATTATCTGTTAGGCAGAAGAAATTATAATATAACGTTTCACCAACCAAAAACATATTTGCGTTAAAACTCAGGTGTACAGTTTCACGAGGAATTGCCTCTAAACTATTAGGTTTATCCTGCGCACTAACAAGAATATTTAAAAAACACAATATAATTGTGATCTTAAGTGTTTTATTTTTTATTAATCTTCCCAAAATTCTGGTTTTATACGAGACCCAAACGGTGAACAATCTGCACAACCTCTCTTTACAATAGTATATAATACTGTAAATGGAGGATTATCAAAAACGGTATACCCACCAACTAGGTCGTTATACAATTCCGAGTTTTGATTTTCATCGGCTCGATCTAAAGATTTAACATTGCAATCAATAAAATAGGATGGTACATCAATTCCTAGGTCTTCATAATTAAAATATATTCGTTTTGAATCTACCGATGATACATCAAAATAACCGATAACCTTTTCTTTTTCACTTTGTTGTGAATTAATGTTTCCTTTTATAAACCCTGGTTGATTATCTAATAACAAACTAACATCGCCTCCTAATTCCTTAAGAATCCTGTAAAAGTTATTTGCATTTGCAGACTGTACATATTGTTTAACCAATATACTATACCTGGTCTTAAAAACACTAAAATTGTCTTGACTTGTATATTTAATAGGAAATCTAGTAAGGCTATTTCCAGTTATGGCATCTTTATTTGTTAAAATAATTCCTGAATAATTTGTGGCATAACAAACTTCAGCTAGATTTGGGTTTGGAAACACCGCTATATCATAAGTTATATTACCATTATAATTAACCTGATAATTACTCACTTGGGTATCCGTACCTCTATAATAAGGTGCAATTACCTTATAGGTTTCTTCGTACTCATATCTAAAAAATTGTGCATCTCCTAAGTCTTCATTGGTATCAACAAATAATTGTACCCCATAATCAGTACCTATGTCAACTAACTCCGGATACAAATCATCAATTGTTGCTTTCTTTGGCAAAAACTCTTCATTTGATATATATTCTTTACCGTCTACTGTATTTATGATTAATTGATAGGAAACATCTTCAACTGCTTGAAATGCTATATCCGACACATATATTCCGTTACCATTATCTAGAAAAATAAATTCATTAGTATTGCTGTCTATAATTTTAACATTGGCATTTTGTTCTATCACTGCAGCATTGTCTTCTAGTAAGAACGTTCTCGAAATTTTTATTTCGTGCTTTTTAAACTCGTCGGTAAAGGTTGCCTCAACGACCAAAACATCTTCAAAATCTTCGGTCTTTAATTCAAATTTTTCTGTACAATTAAATACACTTAAACCTAAGAAAATAAGAGATAATATGAAAAATTTATGTTTCATTAAAACTTAAAATTATATGTTATTGTTGGAATTGGCACTGAAAATATCGATGATTTATAAGCTTCTATACGTCCATTTTCATTAACAAAGAAAACAGAATAAGGATTATTTCTACCTAAAACATTATAAACCGAAATATTAACAAAACTATGCGCCAATTTTACATTTTTGTGATTTCCTTCTATATTCAAACCAATATCTAGTCTATAATAATCAGGTACTCTAAATTTATTTCGATCACTATACAATACTTGTTCTGTTCCGGCATAGGTATATTTTCCAACAGGGTAGGTAACGGGTCTTCCCGATTGGTAATTAAAATTACATGACACACTATATCGTTTTGTTATTCTGTAATTCGATACCAAATTTAAATCGTGTGGCCTATCTTGATTTGCCGCATAATAGTTACCATCGTTCACTTGATTTGTTAAAAAATTGTCATCTAATTTTATTAATGTTCTTGAGTAAGAATAGCCCAGCCAACCATTTAATCGCCCTTTATTCTTTTTTAGTAGAAACTCAATTCCATAGGCTTTTCCGTCTCCTGTTAATAATTCTGTTTCAATATTTTCATTTAAAATTAAGTCTGCACCAACTTTAAAATCAAGTAAATTTTTCATTTTCTTATAGTAGCTTTCAACACTAAAATCATACGTATTATTGTCAAAATTTTTAAATAACCCTATAGAAACTTGTTGCGCTTTTTGAGGTTTTAAGTTAGGATCTGATAATTTCCAAGAATCAACTGGTGAAGCTGTGGTATTTGTTGAAAGCAAATGGGAATATTGAATGGTAGAGCTGTACCCTGCTTTTAAAGATAGATTATCTTCTAGAAAGTATCTGCCAGAAAACCGAAACTCAGGTCCACCATACGTTTGTACAACTTCATTGTTTTTATAATACTTTGTCTCCGTTATACTTTCTTCACTAATTGGCAAACTAACATCATAATAATTTTGGGTTTTTTCTCCAAGCGTTAAAAAGGTAGAAAATCGTACCCCTAAATCAAACGATAATTTATCATTTACTTCCATAAAATCAGAAATAAATAATGCGGACTCTAAACCCTTTTCGTCTTCTATTCTTTTATTTTTAATTATCGATTCTTCATCTAAAGGTTTTATATAACCAGGTTGTATATTATATAATTTACTACTCAACCCATATTCTAATTTATGTTTTTCATTAAGGTTATATCTTGCTTTTAATTTTAACTGACTTTCATTGATTTGATAGCCATAATCAAAATCCCTATTATAAGCACCATCATAAAATATACTGTAACTATATTGACTCGTTGCAAATTGAGTTTCTACACTATTTTTGTCATTAAATTTGTGATTCCATTTAATAGATCCTAAAAAGTTACCATAACTATAGATAGAATCTGACGATATACTAAACTCATCTTTACTATAATAAACCGTTGCCTGTATAGCATCGTTCTCATCCATAATATGATCATATTTTAAAACAGCATCATAAAAAGAAGCTTTACTATTTTTGATGGATTCTTCAGAAATTTGTTTTAAAATCCAATCGGAGTAAGTTGCCCTTCCGCCAACCATTAAAGCACTTTTATCTTTAATTATGGGTATTTCAAGGGTTAAATTTGCAGTAACCGGACCAATACTTCCTTCTCCAGCAAATTCTTTCTTATTGGCTTCTTTGGTAGAAATATCAATAACAGAAGATAATCTTCCACCAAATTCTGCAGGTATAGTTCCTTTATAAATTTCAACATTACCAGATACAAATGGGTTAATTGCCGAAAAAATTCCGAAAAAATGGGATGGATTGTAAATTACAGCATCATCAAAAAGAATTAAATTTTGGTCTACTTTTCCACCTCTTACGTTATAACCAAGTGCGCCTTCTCCTGCACTTTTAATCCCTGGCATGGTAGTCGCCACTTTTAAAATATCTCTTTCACCCAATATTAAGGGGATGTTTTTTATACCTTCAACATTGATTTTTGTTACACCACTAACAACTCTTTTAATATTATCGTCTTTATTAGATGCTACCAAAACTTCATCGAGTTGTTCTAGAGATTCATTAAGATTAAAACTTAAAGTCCCATCTCCATAAATAACTATTTGCTTTTGACTTTTGCCATGGGTTAATGAAGATGTTTCTAAAACATGAAATCCCGAAGGCAACTTTAAGGTGTAAAAACCAGTAACATCCGTAAGCGTGTTTACATTTCTATTTTTCACAAAAACGGGTAGATTGTCAATTGGTTTGCCGGTAGCAAAATCTTTAACATACCCTGAAATCGTATATGCGTCTTTTGCGGTTATTTTATTTTCTTTACCAATCGCATAAACTCTACTATCATAACTAGTAGCAGTATTTCTCGCAAACTGCTTTTGAAGCACAGGTGCAGTTATTATTTTTTCCTCCGTTTTAATAGCATCTTCATGAAAATAATTTGGAGGAAGGCCCTCTGTTATCGCGATATTTTTTGTTAAAATTACGTTATTATTTAAAATCACATAATTAAATGGTGTATCCTCTAGAAGCCCAAAAATAATAGCATCTATACTTGCATCCGTATAGGTTTGTGAAATTACAGATGCATCAAACCATTCTTTATCAAAATAAAAAGTATAGTCTATTTCTTTCTCTAATTTCAAAAGTGCCTCGAGATGCGTTATATTTTCAAAACGTAAAGATATTCTTTTAGTTGACTGACTATAAGCGTATTGAACTAAAGTTGAAAACAAAATTATTATAAATAATTTTCTTGTACTCATATTATGATTCTCCAATATTAGTATCTAAAGAGTACAGAAGTCTTTTATAAAACTGCTCTCTATCTTTTTTGTATTGCTTTTTATTCTTTTTATAAAAAGATTTAATCTCCTTCTTCTCGAAAGGTAAAACACTTATAAGATTTTTTATTTTATTAATCCTGTAGAAGTTATCTTTATATAACAATACTTGTATATCTTTATCTCTGAAGGTATATTTAACCAAGTTATCATTAATTACCTCACTTTTATCTTTTATGCATTTGGTATAAAATGTATAATTGTCACTATTATAGATTTCTTTAAAAAATCCGTTTCTATAAAAACCCTCTAAATCTTTCTTGTTTGGTAGTCGAACAAACTTGCTATCCTCCAAAATAAATTCTGTTACGGATTCAGAATTCAGACTTAAATGGTTCACTTTTTGATTTATGGATTCTAGAATGATTAAGTCATGTAATAAATCATATTTTAATTTTACTCCATAGTAAGGTTGATTTCTATAGACAACAGAGCCCTCTAAAAAAGAGTCAGAGTTATAAAATTTATGATTATCTCTTCTTAAATTCCTATAATATAGATCAATATACTCTTGCCCATTAATTAAATCATTATTTTGATTGGAGCTAAAGGAATCATAGACTTTATAATATTCCTCATTGGAAGGTTCATTTTGAGAAAAAAGGAAACTAGATGTAAATAAACTGAAAAGTAATAGGAAGTTAGAATAGTTTACCATTATTATTTTCTATTAAAAAACCGACAAAGGCAGTAATAAGAACCTCTTACAAAGATGCAGAAATTATACAGCCGAAAATAATACAAATTAATCAAAAACAGAACGAAACAAAGCAAAATAAGCGATAGTAAAAAAAAGTGCTTTTCGCTACACATGTTCTGCGTTATGTAACTTGAGTTTTCGTAAAATGAAAAATTTATTTTTAGTTTCTTAAAAAAAATTATTCCAAAAATTTACTTCTACAATGGTAATGAAATCAATTTTGATTAGGTTGAGTATACTCACGACTTCCAAATTTAGAAATTAAAAATACAAGGAGTAAAACATTTTTTATGTGAAATCGAGGAATGAGATTCATGAATTCCTATTAAATAAAATAGATTACTATGAATAAACACGATAGTAGAGAAGTAGAATGTGTGTGGAATGGAATATTTAAAAACTAAGATTAATTCTTATACTACACCACCACCTTTTTCCTCCACAACATAAACGCCCCAATCTGCAATAGATTTAATAGTCGGAATTAAAGTTTTTCCAAAATCTGTTTATGAATACTCAACCTTTAAAGGAGGTTTAGATGTATATACTTTTCTTTTTATTATACCATCTTCTTCCAAAGTCTTTAATTGTAAGCTTAATGTACGTTCAGTAACCGTGGGCATTTCCTTTCTTCATTCATTGTATCGAAGTGTTCTATCTATTAAATGAAATAATATTACGGTTTTCCATTTTCCTCCAATAACTCATATAGTTAAACTTGCACAACAAGGGTTATTCTTTTCCTTTAAATTTATACATAATTCAGTTAAAATATTATAAAATTCTTAATTAAGAAAGAACAATGGCATAATACTATATTTAATTATACAACTATACTTTTTATAGTAAAATATATTAATTTTATACACAGAATATCAGTATGTTATGTGATTTAATGTATACTATACTTTTTGACCGTTATTGCGAGATACTAAAACTATATTTACTTTTGTCGCTATACTTTTGATAGTATAATTAAAAATTCAAAATATAGATAAAATGAAAGCAATAGGATTCAAAGAGAATTTACCAATATATAATGTAAAATCTCTACAAGACATAGAATTAGACACGCCAAAAGCAACTGGGCGAGATATTTTAGTTGAAATTAAAGCGATTTCCGTTAATCCAGCAGATTATAAAGTACGTGCAGGAATGCCTGTTGAAGGTGACGATTGGAAAGTAATTGGTTGGGATGCAACAGGAATCGTAAAAGAAGTTGGAGACAATGTTACCCTTTTTAATGTTGGTGATGAAGTTTGGTATGCAGGTGATTTTATGCGTCAAGGAAGTTATGCTGAATATCAAATTGTAGATGAACGTATTGTTGGTAAAAAACCTTCAAGTTTATCTTATGCAGAAGCTGCGGCTTTACCATTAACAACTTTAACCGCTTGGGAAATGTTGTTTGACAGATTGCAAGTTGCAAAAGACGATGCCAACAAATCTATTTTAGTTATTGGTGCAGCTGGAGGTGTAGGTTCTATATTGGTTCAATTGGCTAAAAAACTAACTAAACTGAATATTATTGGTACAGCTTCAAGAGAAGAAACTACAAAATGGTTAAAGGAATTGGGAGCGGATTCAGTAATTAATCACAGACATAAATTGAGTGAGGAATTTGAAAAATATAACTTGCCTGCTCCAGAATATGTCGTGAGTTTAAATGGTACGGAACAACACATAGATGAGATTGTAAAAGTGATTAAACCACAAGGTAAATTCGGATTTATTGACGACCCAAAATCGTTAAACGTCATGCCTTTTAAAGGAAAAGCAGTTTCAACTCATATTGAGTTAATGTTCACGCGTTCTATGTTTCAAACAGAAGACATGATTGAGCAACACAACATTTTAAACGAAGTTTCAAAATTAATTGACAACGGAACTATAAAAACTACTTTAGGTGAGAATTTCGGAACTATTAATGCTGAAAATTTACGTAAAGCACATGCTTTCTTAGAAACAGGAAAAGCAAAAGGTAAAATAGTTTTAGAGGGATTTTAATATAAAAAAATAACAATTATGACAAAAAGAATTTTTATTACAGGAGCATCATCTGGATTAGGGAAAGCGGCCACAAAACTTTTCTCAAAAAACGGTTGGAATGTATTGGCTACCATGCGAAAACCTGAAAACGAAACGGAATTAAACAAATTAGAAAATGTTACTTTGTTACCACTCGATGTAACCAATATCGACCAAATTAAATCAACTGTGGAAAAAGCCGTATCAATGGGAAATATTGATGTTGTTTTTAATAATGCTGGTTATGGTTTGGCAGGTCCTTTTGAGGGTGCAAGCGATGAACAATTGGTTCAACAACTCAATACAAACCTATTAGGAGTTATGCGAGTTACGAAAGCTTTTATTCCACATTTTAGAGAGAAAAAAAATGGTCTTTTTATCAATACAACCTCCATTGGTGGATTAATTGCATTGCCTTTTAATTCCGTTTACCATGCTACAAAATGGGGATTGGAAGGTTGGAGCGAAAGTTTGGCTTTTGAACTAAATCCACACGGCATTGATGTAAAAACAATTTCTCCAGGCGGAATCGCAACCGATTTTGCTGGACGTTCTTTAGTTTTAACTTCTCACGAAGCATATAATAAGCAAATGGAAAGTGTATTAACTGTTTTTATGGATCCGGAACGTCAGAAAGATTATTCTACAGCTGAACAAATAGCCGAAGTAGTCTATGAAGCTGCAACAGATGGTAAGCAAAAATTGAGATACCTAGCCGGAGAAGATGCTAAAGCAATGTATGCACAAAGAAATGAAGTAGGTGATGAAGCTTTTAGGGCAGGAATCAAAGAAGCGTTCGGTGCATAACATAATAAAGCAATAAGATGAAAATATAAATTAATTGCATTAGCCATATTAGTAAGTGTTTACGCCAACGCACAAACACCAAAAACAGACAGCACAAAATCTAAAAACGAAGTAGTTACAGCTGATAATATAGAATGGGGTTGGTTAAATCCATTAAGAGGAGATAAAAGTCCGGCAGCAGGAAAACTTTGGGGAGATAGAACAGATACTTTAGCATCAGGATTTTTAGTGAAATTCAACAAAGGATTCTCTTCACCGCCACAGATTCACAATATAACGTATCGTGGAGTTGTCATTAAAGGTTTATTATATAATGATGACGAAAAGGCGGAAGAAATGTGGTTGCCAACAGGTTCTTTTTGGCAGCAACCAGCAGGTGAAGCACATATTACAGCAGCATCTGGCGAGGCTAATATGGCGTACATAGAAATTTAAGAAGGTCCTTATTTAGTAAAACCAACAGACGTAGCTTTTGATAATGGTGAACGACCTGTAAATGTGGATAAATCGAACATAGTTTGGTTAAATGCTTCTGATATTACTTGCATTGCTAATGAAAGTAATGTACAAACTGCTTTTCTTTGGGGAAGTCATGATGAAGGTGAATTATGTGCGACCTTGGTAAAATTGCCTGTAGGATTTAATGGAGAAATCAAAAATTTAAGTCCAAATTTTAGAGCTGTTATTATTCAAGGTACGATTTTACACCAAGTTTCAAACGAAAAAAATACAGACATTTTAGAAGGAGGAGCGTATTTTGGAGCTGCTGAAAATTCCACACATAAAATTTCAGTAAAATAATACCAGGAAAAAGCCAGGATGTATTGCGGCTTTTTATATATTAAACTGATGCACAAATCGATATGACTAAAACAATTATAATTACTGGAAGTACGGATGGAATTGGGAAGTTAACCGCTCTAAAACTGGCAAAAGAAGGTTATGTTATTTATATACATGGTAGGAGTGAAGCAAAAGTAAATGCCGTGATTGCAGAAATAAAAGAAGCTTCAAACAATCAAAATATTAAAGGTTTGGTAGCTGATTTTTCAGATTTAGAAGCTGTTAAAAAACTTACAGAACAGATTAAAAATGAAATTCCTAAAATTGATGTTTTAATTAACAACGCAGGAATTTTCAAAAGCCAAACCACTCAGAATAAAGAAGGATTAGACATTAGAATGGTTGTGAATTACTTAGCACCTTATGTGTTAACAAATGGAATTCTATCGAATATAAAGAAAGGAGAAGCACTAAGAATCATCAATTTAAGTTCCGCAGCACAAGCACCAGTTTCTGAAGCTGTTCTATTAGGAAAAGAGCAAGTTTCTGAAAATGTCTCATACGCACAAAGTAAATTGGCTTTAACCATGTGGAGTTTTTATTTAGCAAAGCAAGAACCAACCATAAACGTTATTGCATTAAATCCAGGGTCGTTATTAAATACTAAAATGATAAAGGAAGCATTCGGTCTACATTGGTCTCCTGCAGAAAAAGGTGTGGATATTATTCATGATTTAGTAACTTCTGAGGCGTATAAAAACGATTCAGGAAAATACTTTGATAATGATAAAGGTGATCCAAAAGGAAATTTTTCATCAGCACATTCAGATGCTTATGATGAAGCTAAGATTGAAAATTTATTACGAGTGACAGATAGTTTAGTGTAAACTCATCTGTTTAAGAATATAACAAGGCTACCGATTTGGTAGCCTTGTTAATTCTGTTATTTAGTATCTTCAAATAAAAACTCACCTTTCGTTTCTGCAGCGAACAATCCCCATTCTATAATCTGCTTTAAAATTGGAGACAAAGTTTGTCCAAACTCGGTAAGCGTATATTCAACCTTTAAAGGTGGTTTTTTAGTATAAACTTTTCTATTCACAATTCCATCCGCCTCTAATTGTTTCAATTGTAAACTTAAGGTGCGTTCTGTAATACCTGGAATTTCTTTTCTCAATTCGTTATACCGTTTTTTACCGTCTATTAAATGGGTTAGTATAACACTTTTCCATTTACCACCAATGAGTTCCATCGTAGCACTTGTTGGGCACCATGATACTTTGTTGTTGATTTTAATCTTTGGTTTTTTATCAAACAATTCCTTTCTGTCCATATCAATATTTATTAGGGTATAACCAAGTTATTAGTTACACATTATAGTATAATTTTAACGCAAATTTAAGGAGCTTTATTTTAGTTTGCAACTATATTTTTTATAGTAATTATTTTTAATTTTATTTAACTGAAAATCAGTTAAGTATAAAAATATTTTATACTATACATTATGACCGTTATTGCATAGTTTATATACTATATATACTTTTGTCACTATAATTTTGATAGTACAATTAATCAACACGTAAAATATAGTAGAATGAACTTAACAAAAATCTTAAACAACCGTTACACAGTAAAAGAATTTGATGCTACTAAAAAAATATCAAATGAAGATTTTGAACAAATCAAATCAATATTACGGTTAAGTCCGTCAAGTATAAACTTACAGCCTTGGCATTTTATAATAGCCGATACCGAAGCAGGTAAAGAACGTATCGCAAAAGGCACAGAAGCCTTTCCATTTAATACACCAAAGGTTTTAAATGCCTCTCACGTAATTGTAATTACAGCAAAGACGGGATTTGACGAGAATTATGTAAAGAGTATTCTGGACAAAGAAGATAAAGATGGTCGATTTGCAGAGCAAAAATACAAAGACCAAGCTTTTGAAGGGCGTATGCTATTTGCAAATTTACACCACTATGAACTTAAAGATTTACCACATTGGATGGAAAAGCAGGTTTACCTTAATATGGGAGCACTAATATTAGGAGCAGCGGTTTTAGGTATTGATGCTTGCCCTATGGAAGGTGCTGATGTTAAAGCTTTAGATAAAGAGTTTGGCTTACACGAAAAAGGATACACAGCATTAGCTCTTGTATCTCTGGGATATAGAAAAGAAACCGATTTTAACGCTAAACTTCCTAAATCTAGATTACCAGAAGAAATAATAATCACAGAATTATAATTAATCTTAAACCATAGAAATAATGAAGAAATATTTAAAAATTATTGGCGTTATCGTTATTGGCTTATTAGCAATTGGAGCTATCATATTTTTCTTTTTTCCAAAGGTGTTAATAGACCAAACAAACGCTAGTTATGCCAATGCCGCAAATCTGGAAAAGAAAACGGTCATAGTAAATAGCTATACCGTAAATTTTTACGAAAGTGAAGCAAACGATGAAAAGCCGGACTTTGTGCTTCTTCACGGAATGGGAGATGATAAAAGTAGCTTTTTGCAAACCGCTAAATTCTTGTCAGAAGATTATCATTTAATTCTTCCTGATTTGGCCGGACATGGTGAAAATGAAAGAAAAGAGGGACTTGATTATTCTATTGACGGACAAGCCACTTTTGTAAAGTCCTTTTTAGAGCAACTTGGTGTAAAAAACTTCAATCTTATCGGGAATTCAATGGGTGGACATACTGCTGCTGCCTATGCTGTAAAATATCCCAATGATGTTACAAATTTAATCTTGCTAGATGCAGCGGGTATTACAATTGATGACCACGTTGTGTATAGTGGTTTTGGTAAAAAAATCGAAAATAAAGAAGAGTTGGATGCTGTACTTCAACGTGTTTTTTACAAAGTACCAGACCTTCCAGGACCAATAGCAAATTATATGATTGAGACCGTGAATAACAGTAAAGATTTTGTAGATGGCACTTTAATTCCTGCGATTAAAAACGGAAAGTATTTTAACCTTAAAGACGATGTTCAATATATCAAAGCACCAACATTGGTATTACAAGGGAAACACGATGAAGTGGTACGTTTTAATGTAGCTGAATACTACAAAGACCACATTCCGAATGCCACCTTAGTAGTTATTGCAAACGCAGCACATTCACCACAATTAGAAGTTCCCGAGGAAGTAGCAAACGACATTAAAAAATTTATAAAATTATAAAAAAACACATAGTATGAAATGAGCATAACGGAAATGCGATGCAAACACCGATGATGATATGCGAATTACATATGACCGATAAAAAACAATCAATAGCAACATATGAAAAGCACCATAGTAAAATTTACTGCTAAACCAGAACACGCAACTAGTTTTGCAGCAACTTTAAAAGAAGCGCAAGCAGCAACACAAAAAGAAGCGGGTAATCACGAAATAAAAGTCTTTGTATCGAATGCAGACGCCAATGTATTTTTTGTGTACGAACGTTGGGCAGACAAAGCAGCCATCGAATCTCACGATAAAGAGCCTCATACCCAAAAGTTAATGCAAGTAGGCCAAACAGCCTTGGCAACGGCACCCGATTTCTACTTTTTGAGTGATACCAATCCTTTACCAGATCGTTCTAAATCTGCAAACGCTGAAGATGAATTATTCATTATTTTCTTCCTATTTAAGTTGAAGCCAAGTTATAGAAAACAAGTTTTAGCGCAGTTTGAAGATCATGTTACCAACACCAGAAAAGAGGAAAAAGGAAATATCCTATTCGATTTATACACTGTAGACGGGCACGAAGATACCTTGGCTGTTTATGAACATTGGAGAAAAGAATCAGACGTTTGGGACATTCATTTTCATCAACCCTATGCGATGAAAACAGGTAAATTATTGGAAGAAGCCGTAGAAGGAGATTTAAAACAATATATGAATTTTGTAACAGAAATATAATTTAGTTAAAGATGAAAAATTTAGTTAAAGCGTTGGTTTGCGCATGTATCGTAGTTATTGGAATTCAGAATGTTTCAGCTCAAGAACCAAGTATGAGAACTTTTAATGAAAATATAAAAGCAGTACAATTGAAAAAGGGTACTATGCAAATTTTTGATTATGGAGAAACGAAAGTCCACGTTTATGAAACCAAAGGTTTTTTTAATACACATGCTTTTTTTATTGAAAAAAAGGGAAAAGGTGTGCTGATCGAGACTCCTCCAATGAAAGATAATTACAAGGAACTTGTAGATTATATTGTTGGTTTAGGTTATAAAAATATTGATGTAATGGTTTCGTATCATTTAATTGGAAAGCACTTTTTTGATACGGACAAGCTAAAATTCAATCACATATATTCTAATCAAGAATCTTTGGATTATATGAAGAATTCCGGAAATGAATCGCTATCTGTCTTGAAAAAAGTCTCAGGGCAAGACCTTGACGAAACTACAATTGTACCTACCGATTTATTAAAGGCAGGAGCTCAAGAGATTTCAGGGATTCCATTTATTATTACGCCTACCGGTTTTGGTTTTGATGTAGAAATGCCAGAAATAATGGCGGTTCACTTACATATGGTTGGTCACGATAACCATACTATGATTTTCAATACTGAATTTATAGATACGGTAATTAAAGAGCTTTCCACTTTTCAAGAAAAAGGGTATACCACCTATTTTTCTTCACATAGTGCACCCGAAACTTCGGGAAATGTGACCATTAAAATCAAATATCTTCAAGAAATGAAAGTAATACTTTCTGCCTCTAAGAATGAAGAAGAATTCATTCAGAAAATGGATAAAGCCTATCCTAATTTTGGGTGGAGAAATTACTTATTAGGAAGTGCAAAAATGCTATATTCAAAAAAATAATCAATTAGAATAAAAAAATTAACCTTATGAAAAAACAAGCAATTATATTATTTACAGTGATCTTAGCGTTCACTGTAAGGGCACAAAACACTCAAACAAATTATAACACTGGAGTAAAAATTATAAACGAAGTTAATGGAGATGGAGCTGCAAAAGGTCTAGAAGCTGCGTTTAAAAGCGTGTCGCCAGATATGGCAGAATACATCATTCGTTATGGTTTTGGCGAAATTTACAACAGACCAGGTTTGGATTTTAAAACAAAAGAATTGCTTATCATCGCAAGTCTAACTACTCAAGCCAATGCAACATCACAATTAAAATCGCACATGAAGGCGGCTTTGAATCTAGGTGTAACTCCTAATGAGATCTCTGAAACGATGATTTTGTTAAGTCTGTACACTGGTTTTCCTGCTGCAAACAATGGGGTATTTGCATTAAAAGAGGTGTTAAGTGAAGTGAATTATACTGAAACTGCAAAAACGAATGCTACAGATAAGTTAATCAAAAACTGGGAATTGACTGGTTTTTCTATGCCAGAGTCTATTGTGGCTTCTCCTACCGAAAATTGGCTGTATGTTTCTAATGTAAATAAAAACGAAAAAGGATACATCAGTCGAATCACAAAAGACGGAAAAGTGGATAATTTCAAATGGGTTACGGGTTTAAATAATCCTGCAGGTTTGGCATTGTATCAAGATAAATTATATGTAGGTGACGGAACAGAATTACATATAATTGATGTAAAAAAAGGCAAGTTAATAGAGAGTATTTCTTCAAAAGAGGCAATGGCTTTAAATGACGTTGCAATTTCTAAAGAGGGGCAAGTTTTTGTTTCTGATATTGCTAGTGGGAAAATTTTCACTCTCGAAAATAATAAGCTAGTGGTTTGCTTTCAAACACCCGAAATTATGCATCCAAACGGACTTTTTGTAGATGGGGATTCTCTAATTATTGCCAATTTTGGTACCGAATTATCTTTATCCTTAACTCCTGAAAAATTTGGTAGTATGTACAAAGTAAACCTAAAAGACAAGACATTTTCAATGCTTAAAACTACGTATCAACTAGGTGCTTTAGATGGTTTAGTAGCAGTCAAAGATGGTTATTTGGTTACAGGAGGTACAGTAAGTGACTTATTTTTTGTAAACGATTCCACTCGAAAAAAAATAGCAAGCTTTCCAAAAGGTTTAGCCGATATAAGTATAGAAAACAACACCTTATATGCTCCAATTCTTTTTAGTGATAAAATTGAATCTTTTTCATTGCCAAAAGACCTTAGTACAAGTAAAATAGTTGATGAGAAGTAATAAAACGGAACCATCAAACCTAACATCTATAAAACTTTTAACTTTGAAGATATGGCAAATGCGCAAAGTGATGTAGAATTAGGAAGAACAGTTAGGAAAGTGATAGTAACTTTGTAAAAGTTTACCTTGTCCAATAAAAATTACAGTATTTTTAATATCAAAAGCATCAGTATAATTATTGATGCTTTTTTGTTTTATAAACCTTTTTCAAAATTCGTATAGACCTATTAAGTAATTGTATTATTGAACATACAAAGAGTCAGTTAGTAAATAACAACAATTCTATGGCAGTAATAACTTTCGAATTAGGATTTTAATATCCACAATATTTCAGTTGTTTAGTCAAATGTAAAACCGTTCAAACTCTTGTAGAATATAGAAAATAATTGAATTAATATAGTAATTAAGATAAAATTGAAGTTATTCTTGTAAAAATATTTTTAATTTAGTCTCCTTCTTTACGGTATGATTTTGTGATTAGATTTCACTATTTAATTTGTAACACTAAAAATTAATTATCTAAAATAAAAGTTAAAACATTTTTTTATTACTAACCGATTGTTTAGTTTTGTCCAGTAATTAGAAATAATGGCAAGAAAAAAACAATATAACGAAGATGTAGTAGTAGAAAAAGCAATGCATCTTTTTTGGAAGAATGGCTATGAAGCTACATCGATGCAAATGCTCGAAAAAGAAATGGGCATTAACAAGTTTTCTATATATTCTAGTTTTGGTAATAAACATGGTCTCTTTCTAGAAAGCATAAAATGTTATAAAGATAAAACCAATAGTTTGTTTGAAAATTTCAAAAACACTACAAATGGCGTAGCCGATATAAAACAATTTTTTTATGATTCGGTTGCGGTAAATCAACAAAAAGGAAATCAAAAGGGTTGTCTAGTAACTAATACCTACAACGAGTTTGCAGAAAGTGATGACCATTTAATTACAGAACAGATGAATTCATTTATGGATAACTTAAAACAGCTATTCATTGAAAAATTGAGGATGGATGCAACCAAGGATGCAGACACTATTTTAAAGCAAGCAAATTATTTGTTATTAGCAAAGCATGGTTTAGCTGCTGCATCAAGAGTTAACAATAAAAAAGAAATTGAAGATTATATTGAAATGACCTTCAAAAACATTTAAACATTTTTTTTACACTAAAACTAAACGAACGTTTAGAAATAATTAATATAAATAAATATAAAATAAAAATTATGACAACATTAAAAGTTCACAACATTGAAACTGCACCAGAAGGTAGCAAAGTATTATTAGAAAATTCTCAAAAAGCTTACGGAATGATTCCTGGTTTACACGGCGTTTTAGCAGGTTCTCCTCAACTATTAACTGCATACCAAACATTACACGAGTTATTTACACAAACTTCATTTAACGAAGAAGAATTAACGGTTGTTTGGCAAGCTATTAATGTAGAACATGCTTGTCATTACTGTGTGCCAGCACATACTTTAATTGCAAAAATGATGAAAGTAGATGATGCTATCACAGAAGCACTACGTAACGAAACACCTTTAGAAAACGAAAAGTTAGAAGCCTTAAGAACAATGACTTTAACCATTGTTAGAAATCGTGGTCATGTTAGTCAAGAAGATTTAAATACATTTTATGCTGCTGGATATGGCGAACAACAAGTCTTAGAAATTATTTTAGGATTATCTCAAAAAGTGATAAGTAATTATACCAATCATATTGCAAACACGTCTTTAGATGCGCCTGCTCAAAAGTTTGCATGGGAAAAAGAGAATGTAGTTTCTTAATCCTTAAAACCATAGCTTTTAATTGGTAGTAACAAGCCTTTTGTTTTGTCAAAAGGCTTAATAAAATTAAAATTTAAAATAACTAAATTAAAGTAAAAAAAATGATAGAATTTAAATCAGACGCAATCAAACGTGTGTCTTACCATATAAATAGTGCCGAATTATCTGTACTTCAAGCTGGTAAAATAGGTAACCCTGTCGTGTTATTAATTCATGGTATTCCTGCTAATGCATTACTTTGGACTAAAACAATTGAATCGTTATCAGCTAGCGGCTATTTTGTTGTTGCTCCTGACCTTCCTGGTTTTGGTGAAACAAAAGTAGTTGATAAAAGTCACTATGGCATTCAAGCCAGTGCAAACTTACTAAATGACTGGATTGTCGCTCAAGGCTGGAAGGACATCTGGCTTGTTGCTCATGATATTGGTGGTGGTGTAGCTCAAGGCTTATTGGTTTTAAATGAGACGGTGTTTCAAAAAGCAACAATATCAAACTCGATAACGGCAGATACTTGGCCTGTTCCTGCAATTCAAGGTCTGATTGATGCAGCAAACGCAGAACAGTTTGAGATAGCTGCAGAAGCTGGAATTATTGCAGAACAACTTGGTCCTGCGGTTCGTTCAACTTTTGTAAACAAACAACAAATAACAGATGAAATCTTGGAAACGGTATTTCTTGATTCAAAACTAAACACGGAGATGGGACGTGTTAAATTTGCTAACCTTCTTCGTAGCCTAACCAATAAAGATACGCTAGCGAACATGGAGGCCTTGAAAAAAGTAAGCCTCCCAGTAAACCTTATCTGGGC
>CBDTUD010000052.1:0-19416 GCA_965363545.1 uncultured Flavobacteriaceae bacterium
GAAGGTCAAAAATATTCTATCTCTTTTGCGATTTATAACGGAGCTGCTGGTGTAGAAACGTTAAATGTAATAAAAACAGGAGGAGATTGGGTTCAAAATTAAAACCATAACCTTTTTATTATTAAATATAAAAGCTGTCTCTTTTGGGACAGCTTTTTTTATGGAATATTCTTTTGAGACCAATAATTCATGTACAGGCACCAGTGTGACCTCAACTCTCAGGATTTGTATAACTGTCATTACCTTGTAAAAGGGAATCTCATCATGAATAGCAAATTGTACAAAACCAAAACTTTTTTCAAAATTTAAGCTCATAAAGAAAAAGATCTCTCGACTTCGTTACACTTCGCTCGAGATGACAGCGAGAAAATAATTGGTTGTCAATGTCATTTCAACTATAGCGATAGCGAAACAGAGAAATATAGAATATTGATTGTACTAAGTCACAACAAATTGCCACGCCGTCTCTTCTCGCAACGGATGTTATAATAAGTAACTATTTAGTTTTACTCAAAAGATTCCCTTTTTCAAGGGAATGACATATAAAGCATCTTGAGATTCCTCCACTACGGTCGGAATGACGAGTATTATTATCAATCGCCAATAAGCTACCTTCAAAAGATTCCTTTTTTCAAGGGAATGACCCTTGGTTTGAACGAACTTCTTTCTAATAAATCAATTCATAAATGATAAACTCCTCACTAAACGCACTATATTTTTATCACTTTTAAAACTTTAGAAGATGGTAAGTCTAATCTTACTAAATACATTCCGGCAGGTTTATTACTTAAATCAATTTGAATTTTTCCGGCTCGTATTTGGTAGGTTTGAACTGCTACTAATTGAGATTGCAACGAAAAGATTCTCACTCTTACTTCTTGCAAATCAGCAGGAAGTTCAATTTGAAAATTACCGTTACTAGGATTTGGATATGCTTTAATCAATTTCAATTCATTTTTATCCAAATCGGCAACTGCCAATACATCATCTTTAGCAGTTACACTAAAACTATCAACTGTCCAACGTGTTGGATTATCGTTAGAATAATAACGAAATGCAAAATAAACTAATCCTGTTAAAGAACTGATATCTATGGCATTAAAATTAAATACAGCTTCTGTTCCGCTACCATCAGGATGGGTTGGTATAGTCACATTCGGAACGGCATTCCAGGTAGAACTAAGTGGACTTCCTTGACCGGCATAATCGTTTGAATACACCAATTCTAACGTGGAAGTGCCATAAGAAGCGTCGGCGTAAAAGTTTAATTTTTCTTCAGAACTATCATCAAAATTTATTCCGGTATTCGTGATTAACCAATCTTTACTTAAAACATCTTGTTGATATCCATTTATACCCATAGAACCTGAATTATTTTCCCCGAAAAGGTCTTGACATTCCCAATTTTTATTACTTGCCTCGTTGTATGCAACAAAATTTAAATTCGCGCAATCTTCAAAATTTTCAACAAATAAATAATTAGGTCCAGCCAGAGTCTTAAAATTAATTTTTTCACTTTCGCCGGATAAATTTGAGGCCGCATCTCTCGCTTTTACGTATATTTCATAATCGCTACTTGCATTCAATCCGGAAACCAATGCGTTGTTCGATAAAGCCGATTGAAAATAAACTCCGTTAAGGTAAATTAGATAGTCAATCACACCAACATTATCGGTAGCAGCAGTCCAAGTTATTTCGACAGAATTTTCAGTTATATTAGAAGCAATTACATTTGTTGGAATTGATGGAGCAATACCATCAGAAGTATTGTCTAAATTCCAACGATCTTCTGCATTGAGTCCACCCCAAATTAAGGTAGCCAAATAAGGATTATCAATAAACGGATTTCTGTTTCCTTGAATACCTTCAATAATATCGTTGTGATTATCTTCAAAACTAGAAACCGGATCTTCCACATTCCAATTCAAAAATAAATCAATCATGTTGGCGTCAACACTTAGCGTCGAACCAAAGCCCACATTTATAGGCAAACACTGAGTTTCCGAAATTTTTGAACCATCGCCATGATATCGCATATACATATACATAACCATTCGGGCGATATCTCCTTTCCATTCATCACCGGGATACCAGCCACCATTACTAGAAACTATGCCTGAATTACCCGTCCCTGAAGTAAATTTTCGATTACTTCTATCTGAATTTCTTTGTGTATCTGCAGGTCTTAAATTAAAAACATCTGTTCCTGGTCCGGGTTCTTCTGTTGAAAGATTCGGATTTGCTAATGATTTTGCAAAAACATGTTCTCTATTCCAGGTACCTTGATCACCACCACCTACATCTTGCAATGCTTTATTTCTGGTTCTGTCGGTTGTATAATCTCCATCATTATCATCAAATCCATAAATTAGTAACACATTCAAATTATTGGTTGGATCTTCATCTGCTAACTTTAAGGCATCCCAAGTATCTGTTAATGACGAAGTGTATGGTATTGCTGTTTGGGTAGATTCTATTCTATCAGAAAGGTCTAAGAATAATGCATTACCGGATTTTGTAAAATCCATGCCATTGTAATAGGTTTGAATTTGTCCGTAAAAAGGAATTGTAAAACAAAATATAAAAATAGATCGGAGTAAAAATTTTAGCATATCGCGTTTTTTAGAATTATTATAGATTACAAATCTATCTATTTTCATTGAAAAAGAAATTTAATATAGTTAAAAAACACTCTATTTTATTACATTTGTCCAACTAAAGAACATAAAAAATAAATTATCATGATTAAAATGCTACATTCTGGATGGGCTTACATAACCCTACTTATTTTAATAGTTGCTGTTGTCAATGCTATTATGGGTTTAACTTCAAAAAGAGAGTTTCAAGAAAAAGATTTACGTATTCCGTTGTTTACCCTAATTGTAGCACATATTCAATTAATTATTGGTTTTATTGCTTTTTTTATGTCCGCTCAATTTGCTTTTTTACGAGAAAATGGGATGAGTGTTTCGATGCAACACCCGGAAGTTAGATTATTTATTGTGGAGCATCCTTTAATAATGATTGTTGCAATCATTTTTATCACGATTGGCTTTTCAAAACATAAAAATCAGCCAACAGATCAGGCAAAATTTAAAACTATCGCTATTTATTACGGAATTGCATTACTGCTTGTTTTAAGCAGAATACCTTGGAATCAGTGGTTTTCTTAAGAGTTTTATTTTTTTAAATAGTTTCCTAAATTTTTTTTTTGAATGCATTTTATAAAAAAAATAATAGCCTATCCGTTAAGCGTTTTATACCATTTATGTTTTGGCTTAACTTTGCTTGTTTTCCACCCCATTCAATGGGTTGCATTTAATGTTTTCGGTTATCAAGCTCATAAAAAAACGGTTGATTATTTAAACTTTTTTCTTACCAGCTGCTTATATATCGTTGGTACAAGAATAACATTTAACAATCAAAAAAACCTTCCAAAGGGAGTTCCTTTAATTTTTGTTTCGAATCATCAGGGTTTGAATGATATTCCGCCAATGATTTGGTATTTGCGAAAATCACATCCAAAATTTGTGTCTAAAATTGAACTAGGTAAAGGTATTCCGAGTGTGTCTTATAATTTAAGACATGGTGGTGCCGCTTTAATTGACCGAAAAGACCCAAAACAAGCAATTTCAGCATTGATGAAATTTGGAAAATATTTGGAAGAAAACAAGCGTTCTGCCGTTATTTTTCCGGAAGGAACAAGAAGTAGAAATGGCGAGCCAAAACGTTTTTCAGAAAATGGATTAAAAATGATGGTGAAATATGCTCCATCTTCGTATATCGTGCCAATTACTGTAAATAACTCTTGGCAACTTGAAAAGAACGGAAAGTTTCCTTTAACAGTAGGTGTTCATCTTCAATTTGATGTTCACGAACCTATTAAGTCAGATGCACTTCCTTTTCCGGAATTATTGGCAACCACAGAAAAAATAGTAAAGGATTCGATTATTTTACCAAACTAAATCACAAAATTTTAAAGCTTTCTTTATCGTTTAAAAATCCGAATTTTTCTCGAGTTTTTACGACATGACTTTTGTCTAAAACAGCCATTTTTGTATCTTCTTCCGATTCTTCGAACTCTAAAATAGTTTGTCCGTATGCATCAAAAACAGCTGAATGACCAATGTATTCAAAACTGTTGAAATCTGTTCCAACTCGATTTACACCAATCACATAACTCAAATTTTCAATAGCTCGAGCTTTCAGTAAAATATCCCAGGCAGCAATTCTTGGTTTTGGCCAATTCGCAACATAGATCAATAAGTCGTAATTTTCGGTATTTCTAGCCCAAACAGGAAAGCGCAAATCGTAGCAAACCAAAGGCAAAATTTTCCAGCCTTTGTATTCAAAAACTAACTTCTTTTCTCCTTTTGTATAAATCTCATCTTCTTTTGCATAAGAAAACAAATGGCGTTTGTCATAATACCTCAATTCTCCGTTAGGAAAAGCAACTAAAAAACGATTGTAAAATTTTGAATTGTCTTCAATAATAACACTTCCAAGAAGTAAAGAATTCTTTTGACGAGCTTTTTCTAACATCCATTGCACCGTTTCTCCTTGCATGGTTTCTGCTACTTTTACCGCATTATTCGTAAAACCAGTCGTAAACATTTCTTGTAAGACGATCAAATCAACTTTGCCTTTTATGGCATCAATTTTTTTAGTAAAATTCAATCTATTTTGATTAGGATTTTCCCAAACCAAATCACTTTGAATAATCGCTATTTTTAATTGCGTTGCCATTTAATTATAAAATAAACTCTATAATTTACGTTGATATTTTTCAATTTTATTTTGCATAGATTCTAGCTTTTTTTGCCATTTTACCTCGTCCTGTGGTGAAAGTTTTCCTCTATTTTTTAATTTTTCAAAACGACTAAGACCTTTTTCATATTTACTTCGGGCATTGGTATAATTTTTATTAGCTTTTTCTTTTGCTTTAATTTCCTTTTCTATTTTTCTTTGGGCTCTTTCAGATTTTTTTTGAGCCTTTTCAGCCTTCTTTTGCGCTTTTTCAGCTTTCTTTTGCGCCTTTTTGGCTTTTTCTTGAGCTATGGTTTCTTTACTTAATTTGTTTTTAGTGTTGGCTTTTGGCTCAAATGAAGGTGTACTTGTTACATCCTTATTATCCAATGAAATAACACTCTTTTTTTCACCATTATTTTCATTTGTTTGAGCCGATACAACAAAAATACCAAAGAAGAAAATGGCAGCTACTAACACGATTGATTTTTTCATATTTCTAAATTTATTATATTTAAAATTACAAATTAAATTGCACATAAAATAGCAGCAACCTTTTTAATGTTTCATTTTTTTTTTTAAAATAGAAATTGGAATAGATGCTTTTTTGAATTCTTTCGTTAAACGAATTGCAAAACCAAATCGCTTTGAATGACTGCTGTTTTTAATTGTGTTTCCATGTTTTAAAGATACTATTTTTTGTATTATTGTGTGAATTTTCACCTCACATTACAATGAAAAAACTCGTTATTTTTGACATAGACGGCACATTAACAGATAGTGTTCCTCTATATCACAAAGTTGTTATTGATGCCCTAAAACTAATGGGAATAGGTAATATCGATACCGATTTTTACCATTATAAATACCATACAGACAGCTATACTTTAAAATTCAATTACGAAAACTTTTTTAATAAACCGATTTCTACTAAACTAATGCTTGATTTTGAGCAAATTTTAGAAGACGAACTTAAAAAGTATCCTCCGGTACAAGAAATTACCGGAGCAAAAGAATGTGTTGCAAATCTCTTAAAGTCTGATATTGCTGTTGCCTTTGCAACTGGGTCTTTACCAAAACCTGCCATACTTAAACTCGAACAATGCGATATTTGGCACGACCAAAATTTAATTGCAACTTCTAAAATTAGTTATGACAGAGAAACCTTTGTTTTACACGCAATTGAAGAGGCAAAAACTTTTTTTAATAGCAATCAATTCGATAGTATTTACTCGGTTGGTGATGGCATTTGGGACCTACAAACGGCACAAAGATTAAACTTGAAATTTATTGGTGTTGGTAACAAACAAAAAGATACTATGCTTTCTTTAGGGTGTAAAACTCATTTTGAAGATCTCACAAATTTAGCCTCCTATTTGATTTAATATTTCTGCTGCCTCAAGCAACGTTTCTTCATTTTTGGCAAAACAAAACCGCAATAAGTTTTGATTCGTCTTGTTCTTGTAAAAAACAGAAATGGGTATGCTCGCGATTTTAAATTGTTTAGTCAAACGAATAGCAAAATCCATTTCATTTTCATCACTAATTTTTTCATAACCCAATAATTGAAAATAAGTACCTTTAGAAGGTTTTATCGTAAATCTTGAAGGTTTTATTGCCTGTAGAAAGAAATCTCTCTTAGCTTGATAAAAAGCGGGTAAATTCAAGTAATTCTCTTGGTTTTTCAGGTATTGTGCCAAGCCTTTTTGCATGGGATGATTTACACTAAAAACATTAAACTGGTGTACTTTTCGAAACTCGTGCATTAATTCTTTTGGAGCTGCGCAATAACCCATTTTCCAGCCTGTAGCATGAAAGGTCTTTCCGAAACTCGCAACTAAAAAACTTCTTTCGGCTAAACTTTTAAAACGAGCAACACTTTGATGTTTTTCACCATCAAAAATAATATGTTCGTACACTTCATCACTTAAAACAAGAATGTTGGTGTCGCGAACTATTTGATCTAAGGTTTCCATATCCGCTTCGCTTAAAATAGTTCCGGTTGGATTATGGGGCGTATTAATCAAAATCATTTTTGTTTTAGCAGTAATGCTGTTTTTTACTTCATCCCAATCAATCTTAAAATTTGGAGCGATTAATTCAATCTCAACTGTTTTTCCTCCATTTAGTTTAATTGCTGGCTCATAGCAGTCAAAAGCAGGTGCAAAAATAATTACTTCGTCATCAGGATGAATAAACGCGGAAATAATGGTGAAAATGGCTTGAGTTGCTCCTGCTGTTATTGTAATTTCCATTTCCGGATGGTATTTTGTACCATATAAAAATTCTATTTTTTGAGCGATATTTTCGCGTAATTCAAGAATTCCGGGCATAGGAGCATATTGATTGAATCCATCTTTCATTGCGGAGTTTACCAATTCTATCAAATCTGTTGCAACCGAAAAATCAGGAAACCCTTGTGATAAATTAATGGCTTTTTCTTCTTTGGCTAAAGCGCTCATGGTAGTAAAAATGGAGGTCGCCGTATTTGGTAATTTCGAAGTAAGAATTTTCATGGTAGATATAGTTTTAATAGTATTCGAATTGTACTAATTTAAAATAAAAAATCCTGAATCTTAGCGATTCAGGATTTTTTAAAATATAAACACTTTATATAAGCTAATAACTCGCTTTTAAATATTCGCGATTCATTCTAGCAATATTCTCTAAAGAAATTCCTTTCGGACATTCAACTTCACATGCTCCTGTATTGGTACAGTTACCAAAACCTTCTTCATCCATTTGTTTTACCATGTTTAAAACACGTTCTGTTGCTTCAATTTTTCCTTGTGGCAATAATGCGAATTGCGAAACCTTTGCCGCAACAAATAGCATAGCCGAAGCATTTTTACAAGAAGCAACACAAGCTCCACATCCTATACAAGAAGCAGCATCCATTGATAAATCAGCATTGTGTTTTGAAATTGGAATTGAATTGGCATCTTGGGTATTTCCAGAGGTATTTACCGAAATATATCCTCCGGCTTGTTGAATACGTTCAAAAGCAGTTCTGTCGACCACTAAGTCTTTTATTATCGGAAAACCTTTTGCTCTAAATGGTTCAATATGAATGGTTTCACCATCATGAAACATTCTCATATGCAATTGGCAAGTTGTGATACCTCTATCCGGACCATGTGCTTCTCCATTAATCTGTAAAGAGCACATACCACAAATACCTTCTCTACAATCATGATCAAAAGCAACAGGTTCTTCGCCTTTAGCAACCAGACTTTCATTTAGTACATCCATCATTTCTAAAAACGACATATGTTCAGAAATATCTGTTACATCATAAGTTACCATTTGACCTTTATCTTTAGGTCCTTTTTGTCTCCAAATTTTTAAGGTAAGATTCATATTTTTTAATTTAATCTTTCAATTATTAAATAGTTATCATCAACAAGTTTTATCTTCCATTTCACATTCATCAAGCCATTATCTGTTGAAATGTCGATAGTAGATTCTTTTTTTAACCAAACGCCTTTAGTATCAAAGAAAGTAATTGGTGGCGTTCCACACCATCCAGAGCTTCGTTCTACATATTGATTTTCTGAATAAAAAGCGATTCCATATTGATTTTCTTTTAATGAATTAGCTCTCTCAAATTTTAAATCTGTGTCAATAGTAATAGGGTTTATCCAAGCTCCAATTAATTTATCAGCCTCATTAAAGTCTATATTATCATTACTATCATCACAAGATACGAACATCAAAATTATCAAAATAGCCAATGTCCTCATTAGGGATTTCATAATAATATATTTATTTATAAGATCTCGTTTTTAACTCAATATCTTTAAACTCTAATTGTTCTTTATGCAATATAGCTTCACTTGGTTTACCGGTATATTCCCATGCTGCAACGTAAGCAAAGTTTTTATCATCACGTTTTGCTTCTCCGTCTTCTGTTACATGTTCTTCACGGAAATGACCTCCACAAGATTCTTCACGTTCTAAGGCATCTTTTGCAAATAATTCACCCAATTCTAAGAAATCTGCAACTCTTCCTGCTTTTTCCAACTCTTGGTTAAATTCTTTTGCACTTCCCGGAACCATTACATTTTTCCAAAAATCTTCACGAATATCATGAATTTCTTGAATTGCCTCTTTCAATCCTTTTGCATTTCTTGCCATACCAACTTTATCCCACATCACTTTTCCAAGTTTTTTGTGAAAATAATCCACAGTATGTGTTCCTTTATTAGTCATAAAGAAATCAATTTTATCTTTCACCTCTTTTTCGGCAGCATCAAACTCAGGACTCTCCGTTGGAATTTTTCCTGTGCGGATTTCTTTGGCTAAATAATCACCAATCGTATAAGGCAATACAAAATAACCATCTGCCAAACCTTGCATCAAAGCTGAAGCTCCCAATCGATTTGCGCCATGATCAGAAAAATTCGCTTCACCGATACAATACAAACCATCTACTGTTGTCATCAAATTATAATCTACCCAAACGCCACCCATGGTGTAATGCGTTGCTGGATAAATCATCATCGGAGTTTTATACGGGTTCTCATCGATGATTTTTTCATACATCTGAAATAAGTTACCATACTTTTCTTCAATAAGTTTTTCACCTAATTCAATAATTTTTTCTTTTGTAGGATTATGAACACCGTGAATTTTCGCTTGCTCTTTACCATATCTTTCAATTGCTGCGGCAAAATCTAAATAAACAGCCTCACCGGTTGCATTTACACCATATCCTTTATCACATCTTTCTTTTGCTGCACGAGAGGCTACATCACGTGGTACTAAATTACCAAAGGCCGGATAGCGTCTTTCTAAGAAATAATCACGTTGCTCTTCTGATAATTTTGTTGGTTTTAATTTTCCTTGTTGGATTGCTTTTGCATCTTCTATATTCTTAGGAACCCAAATACGACCATCATTACGCAACGATTCCGACATTAAAGTCAGTTTGGATTGGTAATCTCCACTTCGTGGAATACACGTTGGATGAATTTGAGTAAAACAAGGATTAGCAAAATAAGCTCCCTTTTTGTGTATTTTCCAAGCTGCTGTCGCATTAGAACCCATTGCATTGGTAGATAAGAAATAAACATTACCATAACCACCAGTCGCAATAACAACAGCGTGAGCAGAATGACGTTCTATTTCTCCAGAAATTAAATCACGGGCAATAATACCTCTTGCTTTACCACCAACTTTCACAACATCTAACATTTCGTGACGATTGAACATTTCAATTTTTCCACGAGCAATTTGACGATTCATTGCCGAATAACATCCTAGTAATAATTGTTGTCCGGTTTGTCCTTTTGCATAAAAAGTACGAGAAACCAAAACACCACCGAAAGAACGATTGTCTAACAATCCACCATAATCTCTAGCAAATGGAACACCTTGTGCCACACATTGGTCAATAATATTAGAGGAAACTTCGGCTAAACGATATACATTCGCTTCACGAGAACGATAATCTCCACCTTTTACTGTATCATAAAATAAACGATAGTTAGAATCACCATCGCCCATATAATTTTTTGCCGCATTAATTCCACCTTGAGCTGCAATAGAATGTGCTCTTCGTGGAGAATCTTGATAACAAAATGCTTTCACATTGTAACCTAACTCTGCTAAAGTAGCAGCAGCAGAACCACCTGCCAAACCTGTACCAACAACGATAACATCAATGTTACGTTTGTTCGCAGGATTTACTAAATCGATTTTATCTTTATAGGTTGTCCATTTATCTTTTATTGGACCTTCTGGTACTTTTGAATTTAAAGTCTTCATAATTACGTAAGATTAATGGTTAAAATGATGAAATAATGCAACGAAAATAAATCCTAAAGGAATTACAATTGCGTAAATTTTTCCGGAAGTTTTGATGCATTTTTCATATCTATTTAAACCCATAGATTGAAAGGCTGATTGAAAGCCGTGCAATAAGTGTAATGCTAAAAACACAAAGCCTAAACAATATAAAGCAACTCGCCAAATAGGAACAAACTTGTGTTGTAATTCTTCAAAATAACGATATCCTTCACCGTCTGCTAACATTCCCGACATATCTCCTTGAATATATTTGACATTTAATTCAGGTATCCAAAAATCTAAGAAATGAATTATAAGAAATATTAAAATAAATCCACCACTGTAAATCATTGTTCTACTCATGATGGTAGAATTCGCTCCTCCGTTAAATTTTACGTAATTAACATCTCTTGCTTTGTTATTTCTTATTTCTAAAACAAAGCCCATTACAAAGTGAAAAACAACACCAAAAATTAAAACCGGTTGCATTCCAAATTGGATTAATGGATTTGTTCCCATAAAATGAGAAAAGGTATTAAAGGTTTCTTCGCTAAATACCGAAGTCAAGTTTACCGATAAATGAATAAGTAAGAAAATAATAAGAAAGATTGCAGACAATGCCATGGAAAACTTTCTCGCTATTGATGAAGATAAAAATCCGCCCATTTTTATTTGTTTTTTAGAGATACAAATATACCAAACCATTTTTCGATAGTCATGATTTTTGTCACTTTTTTAAACCAAAATTAGCGAGTATCACTATCTTTACGCTACTAAAAAAAGTGAAAAATAATGTCTGATGATAAAAAGCATACGTTAAATCCTGAAAATTGGATTGATTTATATGCTGATTACTTATTCAATTATGCCGTTACCAGAGTTGACGACAAAGACTTTGCTAAAGATTTAGTACAAGAAACTTTTTTCTCTGGTTTAAAAGGAAAAAACAATTTTAGGGGAGAAGCATCTGAAAGAACCTGGTTGGTTTCCATCTTAAAACGGAAAATAATTGATCATTATAGAAAAATTAATTCCGCTAAGGGAAAAAAAGAAGTTCGTGTAAATTTTTATAGCGAAGGAGATAAAAAAGGAAATTGGTTAGAAGAAGCCGTTCCGGGAGTTTGGGTTAATGAGGGCGATAAAAATATTGAAAATAACGAATTGAAAAACGCCTTAGAGTATTGTATTCATAATTTACCCGAAAAATATCGAATGGTATTTTTACTAAAAACGATTCAAAATTATGAAACCGAAGAGATTTGTAATGAGCTCGAAATTAGTTCGTCAAACTTATGGGTGATCATTCACAGAGCCAGATTACAATTGCGAAAATGTTTGGAAGAAAATTGGTTTAAAAATTAAAATGAATATGAGCACAAAAATTAAGATTAGCTGCGACGAAGCAACTCAAATTTGTGATAAAAGTCAATATGGTGAAGCAACCATTTGGGAAAAAATTAAATTGAATATTCATTTAGTCTTATGCCATCATTGTAAAACTTATACCAAACAAAATACCTTGATCACAAAGATTATCGGAAAATATTTAAACTCTTCTGAGAAATCGAAACAATTATCTACTGAAGAAAAAGCAGCACTAAAGACAAATCTTCAAGAAAAAATATCTAAATAACACCTTTTTTTTGAAATAAAAAGCATGGCACGGCAATTACCCACCAGTTTTTTATCTTTGAATACTCTCTTTTGCGTAACCAATTTGTAAAAAGTAAACTATGGAATTACTCAATAACATAAAATCTTATGTATTTGTAGTTTACATCATTTTTATAAGTGTTTTGATTTTCGGAATTATTTTAGAAAATAAGAAGCCCGAGAAATCGTATGCCTATATTTTTTTAATATTGCTTTTCCCAGTTGGTGGAGTTCTTATCTATTTTTTGCTCGGCGCTCAATATCAAAAAAAACGATTGTACGCCCGAAAAAGAATGTATAATAAAGAATATCTCAAAGCACTAAATAAAGCATCCAGGCAAAACTCGAAAATACTCGCATTTGAAGAGTATAAAAAATTACCAACATTGTTTTATAATTTAGAACAAGTTGATTTCACGCGAGAAAATTCGGTTAAATTCTTATTAAACGGTGAAGAAAAATTTCCGGTTTTACTAGAAGAGTTGCGTAAAGCAGAAAAAACCATCCACCTGATTTATTATATTTTTAATGACGATGAAATCGGATCAAAAGTTATCGATATTCTTTGCGAAAAAGCGAAAAAAGGTGTTAAAGTACGTTTGGTTTATGATGATGTCGGAAGTTCAATTTCTAAAAAAACTAGCAAAAAATTAAAAGAAGCTTCTGTAGAAGCGTATGCTTATATGCCGGTGTTTTTTTCAAGACTGGCCCATAAAGCAAATTATCGAAATCATCGAAAAATTGCCATTATTGATAATAAAGTTGGTTTTTTGGGCGGTATTAACATTTCGGATACTTATATAAATTCTAACGATAAAAAAGTATTTTGGAGAGATACTCATTTGCTATTGAAAGGGCAAGCAGTGATTGATTTACAATATGAATTTTTGAGCGATTGGTATTTTGTTAGCGGACAAGAAATTGCTTATAAAGAATTTCAATATTCGAAAAATATAGAAATTGTTAGAGATATTCCTACCTGTATTTTAGGCAGTGATTTTGGCTCTGATTTTCAAAATATCATGGAAGCCTTTTTCGGACTAATAACGAGTGCGAAAAAAGAAATTTTAATCACTACACCATATTTTTTACCAAATGAATCTATTTTAAATGCTATAAAAATAACTGCGAAAAGTGGTGTAAAAATCAAGTTGATGATTCCTAAAAAAACCGACATTAAAACTGCTTATTATGCATCACAAACCTATTACGAAGCTTTGTTGGAAAGCGGTGTTGAGATATATTACTACACCAAGGGAATGATACATGCCAAAACAATGGTTATTGATACCTATATTTGCACTATTGGAAGTACGAATATGGATTATAGAAGCTTTAATTTAAATGCAGAAATAAATGCTTTTATTGTTGATAAACAAATCGCCAAAGAGTTGAAATCTCATTTTGAAATGGATTTAAAAGATGCGTATCAATTGCGTTTGGAAGAGTTAAAAAAACGTAAATGGCACGTAAAAGTTATGTGCTCTGTAGCTCGTTTGATAGCACCTGTTTTATAAAAATAATACCATGAATTTTTTACCAAAAAATTTGGAAAAGTATGTTCTTGAACATACCGAAAACGAACCTAAATTATTGCAAAGCCTAAACAAAGAAACTTGGCAAAAAGCCTTAGCTCCTAGAATGTTAAGTGGTCATTTTCAAGGTAGATTATTGGCAATTATTTCTAAATTAACTCGTCCGAAAACAATTCTTGAAATCGGAACTTACACTGGTTATTCTGCGCTTTGTCTTGCAGAAGGTTTACAAAAAGAAGGCATGTTACACACCATAGATATCAATGAAGAATTGATGGGTTTACAAAAAAAATATTTTGATGCATCATTTTACAAGAACAACATACGGCAACATGTAGGAAATGCGATAGATATAATTCCGGATTTGAACGAAAAATTCGATTTGGTGTTTATTGACGCCGATAAATCAAATTATGTCAACTATTTTCACGCGATTATAAACAAAATGAATTCTGGTGGTGTTATTTTATCTGATAATGTTTTATGGAGTGGCAAGGTTGTCGAAACTCCAGACCCAAAAGATAAAGATACCTTAGCTTTAATTGCCTATAATAAATTGTTGAAAGACGACCCGAGAATTGAAACTGTTTTATTACCAATTCGAGACGGTTTGACGATTAGTAGAGTGTTATAAATCAGCCTATTAAAAAAACAGACTGATTTATAACTATTCTTATTTAATTACCTGTAACAAAAAATAATTGCGTTTTCCTCTTTGTAAAAGGATAAATTTACCGGCTATTAAATCCTCTTTAGAAAGTTTAAAATCTTCGGTAACTTTTTCTTTATTTACAGATATGGAATTTTCTTTTAAAGCTCTTCTGGCCTCGCCATTTGATTTTAGAAATCCGGATTTTTCATTTAAGGCATCCACAATATCTATTCCTTTTTCTAAATCTTCTTGGTTAATTTCTGCTTGAGGAACTCCTTCAAAAACATCTAAAAAAGTTTTCTCGTTCAAGGTTTTTAAATCGCTTGCCGTTGAATTTCCAAATAAGATAGAAGATGCTTTTAGTGCATTTTCATAAGCTTCAACACCATGTGTCATTATGGTAACCTCTTCTCCTACTTTCTTTTGTAAGATTCTCAAATGTGGCGCTTCTTGATGTTCTGCAATTAATTTATCAATCTTTTCCTTATCTAAAAAAGTGAAAATTTTGATATATTTTTCCGCATCCAAATCAGAGGCATTTAACCAATATTGGTAAAATTTATAAGGTGAGGTTCTGTTTTCATCCAACCAAATATTGCCACCTTCGGTTTTTCCAAATTTTGTTCCGTCGGCTTTGGTAACTAAAGGGCTTGTAAGTGCATAGGCTTTTCCTTGAACTTTTCTACGAATTAGTTCTGTTCCCGTTGTAATATTTCCCCATTGATCGCTTCCGCCAATTTGCAGCATACAGTTTTTATGTTGGTATAGGTGTAAAAAGTCATAACCTTGTACCAGTTGATAGGTAAATTCTGTAAAACTCATTCCTTCATTAGACTCTGCATTCAGTCTATTTTTAACCGAATCTTTTGCCATCATGTAATTTACGGTAATGTGTTTACCAATATCTCTTGCAAACTCTAAAAACGTTAGATTTTTCATCCAATCGTAATTGTTTACCATTTCGGCTTTATTGTCTACATCACTTGAAAAATCGATAAAACGCTCTAAAGTCTTTTTAACTCCAGCAATATTATGATTTAAAGTTTTCTCATCTAATAAGTTTCTTTCTGCTGACTTACCCGATGGGTCTCCAATCATTCCTGTAGCGCCACCAACCAAAGCGATTGGTTTATGTCCGGATTTTTGCAAATGCATCAATAAAATAATTTGTACCAAACTGCCAATATGCAAAGAATCAGCCGTTGGGTCAAAACCGATATAGGCTGTAGTTTGCTCTTTTAACAACTGTTCTTCTGTACCTGGCATGATATTGTGCAAAAGTCCGCGCCAGCGTAATTCTTCAACAAAATTTACTTTCATTCTTTAAAAATTTTGGCAAAGATAAAAAAGAATGTTTGAACAAGAGATAATAGTACATAAAGTTACCTTTCTTCTTTTTCAAACTTTCAACTTGAAGGATACCTCCAAATAAAAAAAACGGTATCTTTTTAAAAGTTTACAAACCAATTATTTATTTTCGCCTTATGGTTTTAGTTACTGGAGGTACTGGTCTTGTTGGAGCGCATTTGATTTATCATTTGTTATTAGAAAATGAATCTGTAAAAGCAATTCATCGAAAAACAAGTGATTTTACCAGGGTTAAAAAGGTTCTGAGCTATTATACTTCCGATTTTGAAAAATTATATTCAAAAATTATTTGGATCGAGGCTGATATTTGTGATATTACTTCTTTAGAAACTGCTTTTCAGGATGTTACCTATGTTTATCATTGTGCAGCATTAGTTTCTTTTGATACAAGAGATTATCATAAAATGCGAAAAATAAATATTGAAGGAACAGCGAATGTCGTTAATTCATGCATACAGAATTCCGTTAAAAAATTGTGCTTCGTAAGTTCTATTGCTGCCGTTGAAAAAAACAAAGCCGGACAATTGATTGATGAAATGGGAAACTGGAATAGCAACAACAAGAAGTCCGATTACGCTATTTCAAAATATGGTGGTGAAATGGAAGTTTGGCGTGCCAGTCAAGAAGATGTCGAAGTAATAATTGTTAACCCGGGCGTTATTTTGGGTTCTGGATTTTGGTATCAAGGAACAGGAAATTTATTTACGAAAATATATAAGGGTTTTCGCTTTTATACAGATGGAGTTACCGGATTTGTTGGGGTTCAAGATGTGGTTAAAATCATGCAGCAACTCATGAAAAGTGAGCTTAAAAATGAGCGTTTTATTATTAGTGCTGAAAATCGTTCTTACAAGGATTTATTTTTTCAAATAGCAGATACTTTTGGTGTAAAAAGACCAAATATAAAAGTTAGTTCAACGCTAAGTGAAATCTATTGGAGATTCGATTATCTTAAAAGTAAACTTACCGGATCGGTGCCTTTACTAACGAAAGCTACTGCTGAATCTTCTCTTTCAAAAAACTATTTTAGTGCGCAAAAAATTAAGGAGACTCTTGGTTTTGAATTTGAGCCCCTCGAAAAAACAATTGCAACTATATGCAGTGATTTTCAAAAGGAACACAATTAATTATCAAATTTATTAATTTTTTGAAGTGGAGCAGATCCTTCTTTCATTTTTGAATCCGCTTCATCTAAAATAGAATCCATTTCGGTTTGATGTTTTTTCTTTAGCACCAACAATCTTTTTTCTACGGCAACAAATATCTTTTCATAATCATCGACATTTGCAGCATAATACAAGTTGCTTTCTGCAAACCTTACGCTATCGATCCCGTATTTTTCGTAGACCAAAGCCATATAATTTTGATTTTTTTCTTCCTCGATATTGTTAATTCCTGAGGTTGCGTTTGCAAGATGCATATCGGTCAATAAATCGATCATTTCTTCTTTAGAAAGCAAGTTTTCTGGTTTTTCGAATTTGATTTTACTTTCACAAGAAAGTAGCAATACAAAAAACAAGATGTAAATTAAATTCTTCATTATCTATTAAATTCGATTCTTCTTCCTTTTATGTCGTCGTTGAAAACTCCTTGATTATAAATCAAATTTCCATTGACAAACGTATGCGTAACAGTTGATCCAAATTTTGTTCCTTCAAAAGGTGACCAGCCGCATTTATATAAAATATTTTCTTTTGTAACTACCTGACTTTCATTTGTGTCTACTAAAACTAAATCGGCATAATAGCCTTCTTTAATATAACCTCTTTTATCAATTTTAAATAATTTTGCCGGATTATGGCACATTTTTTCAACCATTTTTTCAATAGAAATCTTTTTTTTCGCTACCATTTCCAACATTGCCAAAAGTGCGTGTTGCACTAAAGGTCCGCCACTTGGTGCTTTGGTATAAACTTGCTGCTTTTCTTCTAAAGTATGAGGTGCATGATCGGTAGCAATAACATCAATTCGATCGTCTAATATTGCTTCCCAAAGCATTTCCTTATCCTTTGCCGTTTTCACTGCAGGATTCCATTTTATAAACGATCCTTTTTTGGCATAATCTCGATCGTCAAACCATAAATGATGAATGCAAACTTCAGCAGTGATTTTCTTTTCTTCAAGCGGAATTTTATTTGTAAAAAGTGCTGTTTCCTTGCCGGTTGACAAGTGAAAAACGTGTAATCTTGCTCCAGTTTTTTTCGCTAAAGCAATTGCTTTTGAAGAAGAAATATAACAAGCTTCTTCACTTCTAATAACTGGATGTAATTCCATAGGAATTGCATCGCCATAGATTGCTTTTTGCTTTTCAAAATTATTTTTTATGGTCGTTTCATCTTCACAATGCACCGCAATTAGCATTTTTGTAGAAGAAAATATTTTTTCTAAAACCTCTTCATTGTCCACCAACATATTTCCTGTAGAAGAACCTAAAAATAATTTTATCGCTGCCACTTTTTTTGGATCGGTTTTTAGTAATTCTTCCAAATTATCATTGGTACCTCCAAACATAAAAGAGTAATTTACGTAGGAATCTTTCGCTGCTATTTTGAATTTTTCTTCCAACAATTCTTGTGTTGTGCTTTGAGGAACTGTATTGGGCATTTCGATAAACGTGGTAATTCCTCCTGCTACTGCAGCGCGAGATTCTGAGGCAATTGTTGCTTTATGTGTTAAACCCGGCTCACGAAAATGTACCTGATCATCAATAAATCCAGGCAATAAAAACTTACCATTTGCTTCAATTATTTTGGTATTAGATGGGTAGTTCAACAAGTTCTCTTGTAGGACCGCGATTTTCTCCTCACGGATTAAAACATCCATTTTCTGGATTTTTCCTTCGTTGACAACTTGGGCATTTTTTATAAGAACTGTACTCATTTTAACCTTCTTTTTTATTTTGGTAATCCGTTAAATCGCATTTTTATAATTCCGAAAACTGCTTCAGTAATAATTGTTTTACTCATTTTTGATTCACCCAAAGTTCTATCTGTAAAAATTACAGAAACTTCTTGAATATTAAAACCATGTTTCCAAGCTTTAAACTTCATTTCGATTTGAAAAGCATAACCTACAAATTTGATTTTGTCTAATTTTATAGTTTCTAAAACTTTTCGTTTGTAGCAAACAAAACCTGCTGTTGTATCGTGCAAAGGAATTCCGGTTACTAATTTCACATATTTAGATGCAAAATAAGACAGTAGTACTCTTTTCATTGGCCAATTCACAACATTTACTCCTTGAGAGTATCTTGAACCTATCGAAACATCTGCGCCATTGTTGGCGCATGCTTTGTACAATCGAATTAAATCTGCCGGATTATGAGAAAAATCGGCATCCATTTCAATGATATAATCGTACTTTTTTTGAATAGCCCATTTAAAACCATGAATATATGCCGCTCCTAACCCATTTTTTTCTTTGCGGATTTCTAAAAACAAATTTGTAGGAAATTCTTTTTGAAGATTTTTAACAATATTTGCAGTACCATCTGGCGAACTATCATCAACAACTAAAATGTCAAAAGCTTTTTTTTGAGAGAAAGTACTTCGAATTATTTTTTCAATATTCTCCTTTTCATTGAATGTAGGAATGATTACAAGAGCGTCTTGCATAATAGTGATTTTGTTTGTGCAAAGGTAAAATAAATTATTGCTAATTTTGTGTTAAGAA
>CBDTUD010000053.1:0-19131 GCA_965363545.1 uncultured Flavobacteriaceae bacterium
TTAAAACGGGATAATGGTCCTCTAACAAACAAAGATTCGTCTGTTGAAAGTTTATGGTTGTTTTGTGTTTCCATAAAAGTACGATTTAAGTAGTTTTTTTATAACTCCAAACAGCTAAACCATTCATTATTATTGCATAAATAACAGTTTTTATTAAAGGACTCGAGATATCGGATAAATTGGCTCCTTTTAGCATAACCATTCTTATTACTTCAACAAAATATTTAATTGGATTAAATTCTGTAACATATTGTGCCCAAACCGGCATGCTTTCAATAGGAGTGAAAAGTCCGCTCATTAAAATAAAAATCACCATAAAAAACCACGACAAAAACATAGCCTGTTGTTGGGTATCGTTAAAATTAGAAATAAACAAACCGATACCTAAAATCACTAAAATATATATAGAGGTATAGAAATATAAGAGTAGAATACTACCGACCATTGGTACGTTAAAAACTATTTTTGCAAGAAATAAACCAACAGTTAATAATGCTAAACCAATAATCCAAAATGGAAAAAGTTTTCCGATGATAAACTGGTGTTTTTTAATTGGAGTCACATTAATTTGTTCTAAAGTTCCGATTTCTTTTTCACGAACGATGTTCATTCCTGACAGAAAAAGGGTAATCATTGTAACGAGTAATACTAAAATTCCCGGAACCATAAAGGTTTTGTAATTAAGCGTTTTATTATACCAGAAGGAAGGTATGGTAAGTATATTTTTTATCGGATTTAATTGATCAGAAGGCTGCATCAAATCGACTCTTATGTTTTTATTAAAACCTTGAATGATTTCCGAAATATATACATTTTCTACTCCGGCAGCTGCACCGTCGATTGCATTTATGATAACTGCCAAACTGACTTTTTTATCTTTGACCAAATCACGTTCAAAATGGTTCGGAATTTCAAGAATCACATCAACATTACCATCTAACATTGCAGAATTGGCAAGCTTTTCAGAAGAAAAATTCGTGACAACGTTAAAATATTCGGATGCATTAAAAGCATCTAATAATGCTCTTGAGGTAGAAGAATGATCGTGATCAACATATGAAAATTTAATATTTTTTATTTCAAAAGTAGCAGCGTTAGAAAGTATCAATAATTGTATCAAGGGTAATACAAAAATGATAGGCAGCATAGCTTTATTTCTAAAGATTTGCCGGAATTCTTTTTGTATTATAAACCCTATTATTTTCATTTTTCTAATTTCTTTTTATTCGCATCACGGTTACTTCATAAGATTTCCGATTTCTCGGAAATGACACCTTTTTATTCTAATCTAATTTTATATTTTTTTACACTAACTACAATAAAAAACACGGTCATTAGTACAAGAATCAAGGTTTCTTTCCATAAATAATTCAAGCCGACACCTTTTAATAAAATCCCCTTTAAAATTATAATAAACCATTTTGCCGGTATGATATTACTGATGATTTGCAAGGGCCATGGCATACTAGAGATTGGAAAAATAAATCCCGACAATAAAATAACAGGAAGCATTAATCCCATTAAAGATAGCATCATAGCTGTTTGTTGCGTTTTGGAAACGGTTGAAATAAGTATTCCGAGAGATAAAGCGGTTATGATAAATAAGATGCTTTCTACAGCCAATAAAAAGAAGCTGCCTTGAACGGGCATTTTAAAAACAAAAATACTTAGCAAAATAATGACTGCAGCATTTATAATGGATAAGAAAATATACGGAACAACTTTACCAATGATTACTTGAAAAGGTTTTAAAGGGGATACTAAAAGGATTTCCATAGTACCCAATTCTTTTTCTTTTGTTATCGAAATAGAAGTCATCATGGCAGAAACCAACATTAAAATAATGGTCATTACTCCAGGTACAAACATGAATACACTTTTGAGTTCTGGGTTATAATTTAATCTGTTTTGTGGTATGATTTGATAGCTTAAACTTAGGTCCTTATTTAGTTCGCTTTGGTATTTTTGTAATATAGCGCTCGTATAATTAGCTATGGTATTTGCGGTATTCGGATCGGTTGCATCTGTAATAATTTGGACAGTTGCTGCATTATCTTTTCCTAATTTTTGAATAAAATCTTTTTCGAAGGTCAGCACTGCTTTTACATGGCCTTTTTTAAAAATTGTTTCAATATCGTCTTCTTTTTGAATGAATTCGCGAATACTAAAATACTTCGAAGCTGCAATTTTATTGGTAATTTCTTTGGTAACGACATCTTTAGAATTATCTAAAATAGCAATATCTACATTGTTGATTTCATTGGTAATGGCGAAACCAAAAAGCAAAATCTGTGCTATCGGCATGCCAAACAAAATAAATAACGACCGCCTATCTCGAAAGATATGGTAAAATTCTTTTTGTATAAATCCTTTAAATCGTTTCATTTTTTTGTCAATCGTAAACCGACATTTTTAATTTTAAAATCTTTTTAATGTATAACTTTAATCATTCTGGTGGAGCATTTCTAGCCAATTTTAGAAACACTTCGTTCATATCATTGGCCTGATAGGTTTCCTTCAATTTTTTTGGAGTGTCTAATGCTTCAATTTTACCATTTACCATTATAGAAACCCGATCGCAATATTCTGCTTCATCCATATAATGTGTGGTGACAAAAATGGTGGTTCCTTTGTTTGCTGATTGGTAAATCATTTCCCAAAATTGTCTTCTGGTTATAGGGTCAACACCTCCCGTTGGCTCATCTAGAAACACAATTTTAGGTTCATGAAGAAGTGAAACCGAAAATGATATTTTTTGTTTCCATCCTAAAGGTAAAGAACCAACAAGTTGATTTACTACTTCTTGCAAACCCAACTCTTCGACTAATTGACATCTCTTTTCTTCAATTTTTTTTCGAGATAAGCCATAAATTCCACCAAAAAAAGTAATGTTTTCTTTAACTGTTAGATCATCATACAAGGCAAATTTCTGACTCATATAACCAATATTTTTTTTAACATCTTCGGTATGTTTCAGCACATCAAAACCTGCAACCGTTGCACCACCCGAAGTTGGACTAGAAATTCCGATAAGCATTTTCATGGCAGTTGTTTTTCCGGCACCATTAGCACCTAGAAAACCAAAAATCTCTCCCTTTTTTACAACAAAAGAAATGGCATCTACGGCAGTGAAATCACCAAACATTTTGGTGAGATTCTCAACTTCTATGACGTTTTGTGTTTGCATTTATTTAGCTAATTCCATGAAGGTATCTTCAATGGTTGGTTGTGTTTTTTCAATAGTTATATTTTCTAAGCCTTTGTCTTGTAAATGTTTTTTCAGTTCTTCTACGTTAAACTCTGATCGTTGGTCGCTGTAATGCACAAATTCCCCGAAAGGGTAAACACTGTATTGGTGTTCAAAGTTTTTTAAGCTTTCAATTAACAGATACATATTCGATGCGTTTACATTGTAAATTGTTTTAGGATAGTGTTTTACAATTTCTTTTGGGGTGTCGATCTCTAAGATTTTTCCATCTTGAATCAATGCAATTCTATCGCATAGAGCGGCTTCATCCATGTAAGGTGTAGAAACTAAAATGGTGATTTGCTTTTTTTGCAGGCGTTTTAGCATTTCCCAAAATTCTTTACGAGAAACAGGATCAACTCCAGTTGTTGGCTCGTCGAGGAATAATACTTTTGGTTTGTGAATTAAAGCACAACAAAGTGCTAATTTTTGTTTCATTCCGCCAGATAATTTTCCTGCCCTTCGGTTTTTAAAGGGCTCAATTTGCACATAAATATCTTTGATTAAGTCGTAATTTTCTTCTATTGTAGTTCCGAAAATTGTGGCGAAGAAGGTCAGGTTTTCTTCAACAGTTAAATCTTGATACAACGAAAATTTTCCGGGCATATAGCCTACATTATTGCGAATATTTTTATAATCAGTAATGGCATCAAAACCAGCAACAGTTGCTTCGCCTTCATCGGCTATTAAAAGTGTTGTTAGAATTCGAAAAAGAGTGGTTTTTCCTGCTCCGTCAGGCCCAATTAATCCGAATAATTCCCCTTCTTTTACGGCAAAGGAAATCCCTTCTAAAGCTTGCACTTTATCATAAGATTTGCTGATGTTTTTTAATTGGATTGCCATTGAAACGAGAAAATTGTATTAATTGAAATAGTTATGATACTCTTCTAAATGCATTAAAATTGCTATTTTCTTTGTAGCACCATCGTCAACAGAATTTGTGTTTTCAAGTTCTTTGATTTTCGTTATTAATGGAAGTAAAAACACATGTAGATTATCATGCGAAGGACCTTTCATAGTACATTCTGTAACAATATAATTTTTTTGCTCGTTGAGTTCACTTGCCAAATTTTTGTAATCTTCAACAGATTGACTTTTGTCTTTTTCGATAAGTGAAATCATTTTTTCAATTCCTTCGGTGGTCTCTTTGTTGGCTTTCCATTTGGAGTCACCATCCAAAACAATTTCTTGCAGCCATAAGTTTTCCGTTGTTTTTTTATTGGTTTGAATTTCTTCAGGCTGGTTTACCTCATTTTTTTTGGTGGATTCCTTTTTGTTTTGATTACAGCCAAAACTTAAAAAAGTAATCAGAAATGCTAGTGCTATTTTTTTCATTTTTTTATTGGTTTTAAAAAGATTGTAATCGTTATAAGCAACCAAATTACCACTCTAAAAATCATTGCTTTTATACTTTCTGTTGCAACGTTCTCACTAAAAAAAGACAAGTAAATTAATACGATAATATGAATTGATAGAATAATGCCGGCAATTTGAATACTGCGGTGATATTTTTTCCAAATTAAATAGGCTGCCACAATAGATATAAATCCCAAAATGACATTATAAATAACCAGCCAATTTAAAATTGTGTAGTCTTTTTCTTGCCAACCTAATAAAACTTGAGAACCTGCAATTATGGTCATTACCCCAATAAATAGGGCAAAAATGGCAGCAATTTTATTCCAATGTTTCATGCTTTTAATTATTGTTTTGTGTATGTGAAAAATGAATAATAAACTTTATTTGTTTTCGTTACCGGATTGGCTTAACCACATTTCTGCGGGCATTCCAATTTTTAAGCCCCCGTCGTTAATGACATCAATTTTTACTGCATAAACCAAGGCAACTCTTTCTTCTTTGGTTTGAATGATTTTTGGCGTGAACTCAGCTTCTGATGCGACCCAAGTAATTGTTCCTTCGTAATTTTTCATTCCATCATTTTCATCAATTTTCACGGTAACTTTTTCTCCAATTTTTAAATTTGAAAGCTGTGTTTCACTGATATAAACTCGCAATTGCATCAAACTCAAATCAGCAATTTTATACAAAGGTTTACCAAAAGAAGTAATTTCATTCGGTTCGGCATATTTAGAAAGTACTGTTCCGTTTACCGGATTTATAATGGTGCTTTTAATTATTTGATCTTCAATTTGTTGTAGTTGAACATCCAAACTTTTGAGCTCATTGATAATTGGTGCATTTTGAGTTTCGACACTACGTTTTTGTTGTTTTATAACATCGATTTCACCATTGACATCATCCAATTGTTTTTGTGTGCCAGCATTGTCCTTTATCAAATTTTCGATTCTGTTTTTTGAAATTTCTGCGGTTTTTAATTTAGCATTAAGAACACTTATTTCTGATAAAACGCCTTTTGATTTTGAGCTAATTACGCTTTTTGACGCTACTAATTGATCTCTTTTTAACGATAGCGGAATGGTATCGATATAACCAATGAAAGCATCTTTCAAAAGCTGATCTCCTTCCTCAACTTTAAATTGCAGAAGTTTCCCGTTATTTTCGGCCGAAATAGTTATTTCTGTAGCTTCAAAATTGCCATAACCATCTGCTTTTCCGCTGTTTTTGTTGCAAGAAACTAAGGTTGTTCCAACCAAAAATATTCCTAATAATGTTGTTTTAATTCTCATCTGAATTAATTTTTAAGGTTTCGTTTGTTATTTCTCCTTTTGTAATATTGTAATTCGCTTGAGCCAGTAAAAGTTGAATTTTATGGGTGCTCATAGTATTTTCATCTTCATATAAATTTGTTAATTCTGTGATATACGCAGAGGAGGTAATTACACCGTTTCGCAATTGCGATTCTGCGGATAGTAGCACTTCTTTTCGCAAATTGATGATATTAGCATCAGAGAGAATAAATGCATTGATTTTTTGTATTTCTTGCTCTTGCTCATTGAGTGAAATTCTAGTGTTCAAATCAAAAATCTCCGCTTCATTATCTACGATATCTTTCGAAATAGCCAATGATTGCCGTTGTTTTTTGTTCTGATTCCAGTCGAAAACCTGCCAATTCAATTTAAGGCCGACTGTATAAAATCCTGAAAAGGCATTTTCAATCATGTTCAAACCGGGGTTACCATAACCACCAGTTCCAAATCCAAAAAGTTTGGGCGAATTTTGTTTTGAAATTAGCGATTCGGAACTTTCAATTTGTTGTTTTTGAAGCTCGAATAATTCCAATTCCGGACGAGTAATGTCTTGATTTAAATTGGTTGTAATGTTTGGATTATCTAAGGTTATTTCGTTCGAGATCTGTTTTCCGATAAGGGAAGAAAGAGTTTGAATCAAGGTTGTTTTATTTTGATCAACATCAATAAATTGTTGCTTGATTTTTAATAATTCTGCTTCCAGAATTTTATCCGACGCGGGTAAAAGAGCTCCGTTTGTAATTCCAGATTGAACCTCTTTTAATTTGGACTCTAATTGTTCTTTTTTTGCAACAAGTAATTCTCTTTTTTGTTGTTGTAATAAAATAGAAAAATAGAGTTGGTTGACTTGTTTTTTTAATTGGTACAAACTTACTTCGACCTGTTTTTGCTTTGTTTTTAACTCTGCTGATTTTGCTTGAGCAGAAGCATCGATTAGTCCGCCACCGTATATTAACTGATTTACCGATAGAGTTGCTCTATATTGGTCTTTGTTTAGAGGTTCGATAGTGCTATTCGGTATCGGAATTTCGATTACATCAGATTGATAAGTTGCTTGCGCTGCAAAGTCAAATTGTGGTAGTTTATCAGTTTTTATAGCCTCCAAATCCAAATTATTTTGTTGTTTTAAGAGGTCAATTTGTTTTGCTAACGGATAGTTTTTATTTATCAAGGTGTAACATTCCTGCAAGGTGAGTTGTTCTTGTGAGAACAAAACAAAAGAGTTAATGCAGAAGAAGTATAAAATAATCTTTTTCATTGTTTCATATATTATTTCAGTTGGATTGAATCAATTATAAATTCGGCTACTTCAGTTTTTCTTTTTTCCAATAGATCTTGATAATTTGGATCACTTATTTGTAAAAACCCTTTAATTAGTGGTGCTGCCAGAAACGGGAATAGGTTTAAAGCAATGATATTGATAAATAATTGTTCCGGATCTATTGGTTTAATTAGCTTATTTTGTTTTTCGATTTGAACTTGTTGTTTGAATTTAGTAAGGTTTGGGAAATTTTTTCCGGTTACTAATTTTTTTATAAAATCTGGATTACGATTCAATTCTTGAATGATAAAATTTGGTATGTAAGGATGTTTTAAAATAAATGAAGTATAGCTTTTGGTAAAATTTCTTATTTTTTCAAACAGGCTGCTCTCGTCATTTAAAACTATGTTTAGTTGTGGAGCAAGCATCAGAAAAGCACTTTTAAATACGGCCTCAAATAGCATTTGCTTACTTCGATAATAATAATGTAACAAGGCTTTATTAATTCCTGCTTCGTCGGCAATTTCTTGCATTCTTGCGCCATCCATGCCTTTTCTTTCGAAAATTCGTTTTGCTGCACTTAAAATGTCGCTCTCTTTAGAGGTATCTTTCTCCTTTTTCATTTTATTAACCAATTAGTTTAACCAAATGGTTAACAAAAGTAATCATTTTTTTGACACGGTAAAAATAAATTACATAAATGTTTAAATTTTAATGTTCGCCATAACCCATGTCATCCATTTTTCCTTTAAAAACTTTGTATTGAATGAATACATAAATTGCAACGAGAATTGCCGCAATAGCAAACCAATATACTCCGACTGAAAGCCCGTATTCATGAGCTGCCGTATTATAAATCGTCAATGATGGATTTATGGCATTCGTTGATGGTAATACTTTTGGAAAAATAGAGGCAACCGTAGAAGTAAGACCTCCGAAAAGAAATAATGAAGAAAATAAAAATCCCATACCGTCTTTTTTAAAAGATTTCACTTTGAATAAACCAAGTAAACCAGTTATCATGATTAATGGAAAAATCAATAATAACGAATTTTCACTAAAATTTTGAAATGGATTTTCATCTATAAAATGCCAAACTCCTAGGGAAACAAAAACCAATAGTAACAAAACTATATTTGAAGTAAAAACTATTTTTTTTAGTTTCGGATTGAGCGAAGAATTTGTTTTAAAAATTACCCAGTTGGCACCATGAATCATCAAGGCAACCACACTTATAATCCCTAACAAGGCAGTAAACCAATCAATAATTCCGAGATGTTCTGCTTTCGGACTCAAAGTTTGGTTCCATAATGGCAAGAAAAAATAATGTGCTTCTTGACTAGAAATACCGTTTTCTACCATTCCCAAATTAACACCGCGAACGATGTTTCCTAATGCAATTCCGAAAAAAAGCGCCAATAATAAACTGGCAATACCAAAAGCTTTATCCCATACATTTTCCCACATAGAGTTGTGTACTTGTCCGCGTAATTCTAATCCGATTGCTCGAAAAATTAACAGCCATAAAATCATAATTAAGGGTAAATAAAAACCACTAAAAGAGGCGGCATAAAGTGTTGGGAAAGCAAAAAATAAAACGCCACCAGAAGCAATTAACCAAACTTCATTCGCATCCCAAAACGGACCTATGGCATTGGTGATTGCCTTTTTATCTTTTTCACTTTTTGCAAAGAATAAATGAATGATTCCGGCTCCGAAATCGTAGCCATCTAAAATAACATACATGGCGAGCATAAACATTAAAACGAGATACCAAAATAATTCCATAATTATTCTTTTAAAGTGTTTGGACCTTTGTGAATCATTTTACCAACTAAGATCAAAAATAACATACCCAAGAGCAAGTACAAACCGATAAATCCTAATAAGGTAAATAAAGTATTTCCTGACGAAACCGTTGGTGAAATGCCATCTGTCGTGCGTAATAAATTATAAACCAGCCAAGGTTGTCTGCCTAATTCGGAGGTGTACCAGCCAGTTGTATTCGCGATATATGGAAATGGTAATAGAAAAACTAGAGTCCATAAAATCCATTTTGATTGGAATAATTTTTTTCTAAAAAGCTGTACCGTTGACAAAAGCATTATCGCAATAAAGATAGTTCCTAAACCGACCATAATATGATAGGCATAATACAAACCCGGAATATTAGTCGGATAATCTTTTGGGTTGAATTCATTGAGTCCTTTTATTTCTGCATCCCAATTTTGATAGGTCAAAAAGCTCAAAATATTGGGTACAGCAATTTTATTATCCAATTTTTTTTCGAGCATGTTTGGTTGTCCGATAAGTACAATTTCAGAACCTCCTTTTTCGGTTTCAAAAATCCCTTCCATGGCTGCAAAAGTTATTGGTTGGTACTTCACTACATTTTTAGCGGTTAAATCTCCTGTTGGAAAAGCAACAATAATACTTGAAATCAAACCAAAAACAACTCCGGTATACACAAATAGTTTTCCAAATTCCGAATGCTTTTGCTGAAGCAGATAAAAAGCACCTATTGCTGCCACAACAAAGGAGGCAGTTACCAAAGATGCTGCTTGATTATGTAAATAAGAAGGCCATAACCACGGATTGGAAAACAATGCAGCGAAATTAGTCAACACGAATTTCCCATTATCTAGAATTTCATAACCCACCGGATTTTGCATCCACGAATGGGTTGCGATAATAAAATATCCGCTTGCCCAAGAGCCTAAAAAGACTAAAAATCCGGTAAGAAAATGTAATTTATGTCCTAATAATTTTTCCCCAAAAAGGAACAATCCTAAAAATGAAGATTCTAAAAAGAAAGAAAACATACCTTCCATAGCTAAAGTTTGACCAATTATGCCACCGGTTAATTCAGAAAACTTTGCCCAATTTGTTCCAAACTGAAATTCCATCGGTATACCCGTAACGACTCCCATCGCAAAATTAAGTGCAAAAATTTTCATCCAAAATTTTGCAGCGTCATTGTATTTTAATGTTTTTGTTATAAGGTATTTGCCCTTGAAATAAACAATTATTAGGGACAATCCCATGGTTAATTGCGGAAATAAATAGTGAAAAGTAATGGTAAAGGCGAACTGCATTCTATCGTAAAAGAGCATATCTTCCATACTGGAGTGAATTTAAAATAAAGTCTATCAAAATTAGGGAACTAATTTTTAAAAATGCGTAATAATTGTTTCCTTTTTGAGATTTTTTCACTCTGTTCTTATAGATTCTTTTTAATAAAAGATTTATTATTTTTACTTTTAAATTCAAAATAGAAGCATGAAAAAATTACTCAAATTAGGAGTATTAGTTATAGTAGTTTGGTTAAGTTATTTTGCCTACACGAATTATCCTCGTTTGGAAATTTTAACCGGTTTCGCGTCAAAAAGTGTGGCTTCTGGCGTTTTTTTAGCTAATAGAACCCAAGAATCTGTTGAAACAGGTGATAATAATTTTTCTCTGGTGTATTTAACGTCGAACAAAGTTGATACTTTAGAAAAATCGGTAATTTCATCCTTTTTCGGTATGAAAAAAAGAAAATCAATTTATATAGATGGCTTAGGTGCTATTTTGTTAAATGATTCGTACGATTCCACAAAAGTGTTTGCAATTCCTAATCGCAATAAAACTCCAAAAAGTCTTCCATATCCATATGGAAATTTAGTACAGAAAGACACCATTTTTTCTAATATTGACTATAAAAATTTAGAAAAAGCAGTTGCTAATGCATTTGACGCAAATGGAGAGAAAGAAAAAAGAAGCAGATCTGTAATTGTGGTCTATAAAGATCATATCATCGCCGAAAAATATGCTGATGGTTTTGATCAAAACACACCAATTTTGGGTTGGTCAATGACCAAAAGTATTACTGCCACAATGTATGGGATATTAGATAATCAAGGAAAAATTCATTTAGAGAAGAAAACAGAATTGGACACTTGGGAAAATGATATTCGGTCAGAAATAACCTACAACGATTTGCTTCATATGAATAGTGGATTAGAATGGGATGAAAATTATGATGATTTGTCTGATGTGACGAAAATGTTATACTTAGAAAGCGATATGGGCAAAGTGCAGGTTGATAAACCATTGGTTGGAAAACCGAATGAAACATGGAATTATTCTTCAGGAACAGCCAATTTATTAGCAGGTATTTTGTTACAGAAACACTTTGAAAATCATCAAGATTATTTAGATTTTTGGTATGCCGAGTTGCTCGATAAAATCGGAATGCATTCTGCTAGGATTGAAACGGATTTAGAAGGTAATTATGTTGGCTCGTCTTACGCGTGGGCAAGTACTCGAGATTGGGCTAAATTTGGATTGTTGTATTTACATGAGGGAAATTGGAATGGCGAGCAAATCGTAGATAGTACTTTTGTAAAATATGTTGCGACACCAACCAATACTTCAGACGGCAGATACGGAGCGCATTTTTGGTTGAATGCAGGTGAAATTTATCCCGATGTGCCGAAAGATTTATTTTCTGCAAATGGATTTCAGGGACAAATGGTAATTATCATTCCTTCGAAAGAAATTGTGATTGTACGAATGGGTTTAACCGAAGATCCTGAATTTAGTTTTAATGATTTTATTGCCAGTATTTTGAAAAATATAAAATAAAATTGAAAATTATTAATATAGAAGTTACCTTATTAGATTCTCGTTTTCACGGAATTTACCAATATTTAAATGCACTTTTTTTAAAACTTTCAATTTAAAATCTACATATCATCCAAACCTAAATTCACATCTAGTTTTTTGGCGATTAATCGAATAATTCTAGGTTTTAAGCCAGGGATTTTTATTTTTTCAACCACGTCATTTCCAAAAGCAAAAAGCATCAAAGCTTTGGCTTCTTTTTTAGGAATTCCTCTCGATTGCAAGTAAAATAGTGCACTTTCATCCAGTTGACCAATGGTACAGCCGTGAGAGCATTTTACATCATCAGCAAAAATTTCTAGTTGCGGTTTTGCATTGATAGAGGCTTTGTCACCAATTAAAATGTTGTCATTTTGCTGGTAGGCGTTTGTTTTTTGCGCTTCTTTATTTACTATAACCTTTCCGTTAAAAACTCCTGTTGCTGCATCGTCATAAATACCTTTATACAATTCATGGCTTTCGCAGTTCTCAAATTTGTGATTTACTAAAGTATGATTATCAACATGTTGTTTGCCGCCAATAATAGTAATTCCGTTAAGGTTAGAAGTGATATGTTCTCCTTCCTGATAAAACTCCAAATTATTGCGTGTTAATTTTCCTCCAAATGAAAAAGTGTTTACCGATACGATGCTGTTTGATTTTTGTTGCACATAAGTACTATCAATAAGTGATGCATTTTTCTTATCGTTTTGCACTTTATACAAATCAACAATCGAACGTTTATTTGCAAAAATTTCTGTTACAGCATTGGTTAAAACAGTTTCATTAGCCAAACTTTGATGTCTTTCATAAATTTGAGCATGCGAATTTTCACCTGCAATAATTAAGTTTCGCGGTTGCAGCATCAATTCATTTTGCTTACCCGTAGAAAAATAAAGTATTTGTATGGGTCTAGAAAGAACCACATTTTTCGGAATATTAATATAAGCACCTTCACAAGAAAAAGCAGTATTTAAAGAGGTTAAGCTATCACTTTTTGAGGCTACTTTACCAAAATAATGATCTAAAACCATTTTGTATTTTGGTCGTTTTAACGCAGAAGAAATCAAGCAAATATCAGCCTCATCATGTGTTGTATTTGATAAGAAGGAACTATAAACACCATCTATAAAAACAATTTTATAAGATTCGATCTCATGCAAAAAATATTTTTCAACCTCTTTTAATTCAACCGTTTTATTTGATTTCGGAAAAACGCTATAATCATGTTTTAAAACAGAGTTTAGCGATGTATATTTCCATTCTTCTTCTTTTTTTGTAGGAAAACCTTTAGCTTCAAAATTAGCGATGGCCTCGGTTCTGATATCATGAATTGTTGAATCGAGATCTATATTTCCTTTATTTTCAAATGCCATAAAAGAGGCAACTAGTTTTTCTTTTAATTCCATAAAAGACTTAAATATTTAAATTTTTTTAATCAAGAAAATTTCTTTCCTTAATTTTTGTTTTTGATGGTATTGTAAATCCTGATAAAGATTTATTATTTCACCCAATCATATCCTTTTTCTTCTAATTCGTAGGCTAATTCCTTACCACCGGATTTAACTATTTTACCGTTATGTAAAACATGTACAAAATCAGGAATAATATAGTCTAGCAATCGCTGATAATGCGTAATCACAATTACCGCATTGTCTTTATTTTTTAATCTGTTTACTCCATTTGCAACAATCTTCAATGCATCGATATCTAAACCAGAATCTGTTTCATCAAGAATCGCAAGTTTTGGTTCTAACATAGCCATTTGAAAGATTTCATTTCGTTTTTTTTCACCACCAGAAAACCCTTCATTTAAAGAACGAGATAAAAATTTGCTATCCATTTCAAGCAAAGAAGATTTTTCACGAATCATTTTAAGCATGTCTTTCGCCGGTAAATCTTCTAAGCCTTGCGCTTTTCTTTTTTGGTTTATAGCAGTTTTTATAAAGTTGGTAGTTGAAACTCCTGGAATTTCTATCGGATATTGAAAAGACATAAATATCCCTTTGTGGGCACGTTCATCGGGAGACATTTCTAAAATGCTTACTCCATCAAATAGTATATCTCCTTTAAAAACTTCATAAGTTTCATTTCCTGCAATTACCGAAGAAAGTGTGCTTTTACCAGAACCATTCGGACCCATAATTGCGTGAACTTCACCTGCGCTTACTGTTAAATTAATGCCTCTTAGAATTTCTTTATCTTCAATTCCGGCGTGTAAATTTTTTATTTCTAACATGTTAAATTCAAAATTTTAAATTCAATTGGATTAAATTATTATATACTATATTTTCTTAAAACAATTCAAATATTATCTTTTTTAGGAAATCATTAGATGTGTCAACCAACACTTCCTTCCAATGAAATCTCTAATAATTTTTGTGCTTCCACAGCAAATTCCATTGGTAATTTATTGAGTACTTCTTTGCTAAAACCATTTACAATCAGTGCAATTGCTCTTTCGGTATCGATTCCTCTTTGGTTGCAATAAAACAATTGGTCTTCACCAATTTTACTTGTGGTTGCCTCATGTTCTATTTGCGCTGTTTTATTTTTTACTTCTATATAAGGAAAGGTATGTGCACCACATTCGTTACCCATTAATAAGGAGTCACATTGCGAAAAATTTCGTGCATTGTCTGCTCTTGAACCAATTTGAACTAGTCCTCGATAAGAATTTTGTGATTTTCCGGCAGATATTCCTTTAGAAATAATGGTACTTTTTGTGTTTTTCCCCAAATGAATCATTTTGGTACCTGTATCTGCTTGTTGAAAATTATTGGTTACAGCAATAGAATAAAATTCTCCAACCGAATTATCACCTTTTAAAATGCAACTTGGATATTTCCAAGTAACTGCACTTCCGGTTTCTACCTGTGTCCAGGAAATTTTTGAGTTTTTATGACAAATTCCTCTTTTGGTAACAAAATTATAAACACCACCACTTCCTTTAGCATCACCTGGAAACCAGTTTTGAACGGTTGAATATTTTATTTCGGCATCGTCTAAAGCGATCAATTCAACAACTGCTGCATGTAATTGATTTTCATCACGAGCAGGCGCAGTACATCCTTCCAAATAACTTACATAACTTCCTTGATCAGCAATTACTAAAGTTCGTTCAAATTGCCCTGTTCCGCCTTCATTGATTCGGAAATAAGTAGACAATTCCATCGGACATTTTACACCTTTTGGGATATAACAAAAAGAGCCATCCGTGAAAACGGCAGAATTCAGCGCAGCATAAAAATTATCTTTTTTCGGTACGACAGAACCCATATATTTTTTTACCAATTCAGGATGTTTTTGAATAGCTTCAGAAATCGGACAAAAAATAATGCCTTTTTCGGCTAAAGTTGCTTTGAAAGTTGTTGCTACAGAAACAGAATCTATTACAATATCCATCGCAACTCCGCTAAGTCGTTTTTGTTCGTTTAAGCTGATTCCTAATTTTTCAAAAGTCTTTAACAATTCAGGATCAACTTCATCTAAACTACCTAGTTCTTTTTTTGGTTTAGGTGCAGAATAATAGCTAATTCCTTGAAAGTCTGGTTTTTTATAGTTCACATTGGCCCATTCTGGCTCAATCATTTCTAGCCAATTACGAAATGCATCTAATCGCCATTCGGTCATCCATTCCGGTTCCTTCTTTTTCAAAGAAATAGCGCGAATTACATCTTCATTCAACCCTTTCGGAAAGGTGTCCGATTCCATAATGGTATAAAAACCATATTCATATTCTTTGGTCTCTAATTCTTTTTTTAAATCGTCTTCAGTATATTTACTCATTCTAGTTTTTTAAAGTGAAAAGCTTTCCCCACAACCACATGTTCTATTTGCGTTTGGGTTTTTAAATACAAACCCTGTTCCATTTAATCCGCCAGAATAATCAAGAGTTGTTCCAACAAGGTATAAAAAGCTCTTTTTATCTACAATTATTTTTACAGAGTTTACTTCGAAAATTTTATCGTTTTCTAGTTGTTCCTTATCAAATTTTAATTCATAAGACAAGCCAGAGCAACCACCACTTTTAACGCCAACTCGCACAAAATCAGTAGCGGCATCAAAACCGTCGTCTTGCATCATTTCAATGACTTTCTTTTTTGCTATTTCAGATACCTGTATCATAGTTAATATAGATTCGTTCTAAATAAGTGCAAATATAGACTAAAATGGAGGAATTAGAAAATTATTAACTTAAAACATAATTGCTGCAAAAACTGGCAAGGTTTTATATTCAAAATGTCTTATTTTAAGACAATAAGTGTTATTTTTAGACGTTCCGTTCAATACGCTATTAAGATTGCTGGAGTTGTTAACATGTAACATATATTGCTAACAATACTTAAGCTGTTCTTATGTCTTGATATATATTTGTAATTAAATAATAATTAGTTTTTTTTAGCACATTACAATCAATAACTTTTTTTAGTTAAAAAAATAATCTTTATGTATATTTTTACATAATAAGAATTTCAAATTCTTCACTAGTACCTGATTATATGAATACCCAACGAATTAAAAAAATAATCTAAAATTGACTAACCTAATTAAAAGAATTGTTCTTGGTTTTCTATTTTCTTTTATACTCAGTTCAACATTTGCACAGTCGGCTGGAGATTATCGCTCAATAGCAACTGGTAACTGGACAACGCTATCAACTTGGCAGTACTTTAATGGTACTTCTTGGGTTGTTGCAACAGAATATCCAGGTCAGACAGGTGGTACAAGCACCAATGATGTTTATATCGAAGGTGGTTATTCAGTAACACTATCTACAACTTTATCTGAAAGTATTAATTCGGTTATTGTAGGTGATGGAGTTGGGGCAACTGATTTTTTTTATATTAATGCAACTTCTGGTCTTAATACACAACTTATTACCATTGAAACTGGTGGTGAGATTGATTGGATTGCAAATGTATCCTTTTCAATACCAGATGGTGCCACTTTTATACTTAATGGTGGTGTTATGGATGAAGATAATCCATGTAGTGCTTCCCAGAGATTATATATAGGAAGCGTTTTATATTCTTCATGTAATGGAGGTGCAGGTGCAGAGTATAGTTTTAACGATTTAAATAACAATGGCGGGAGTTTAAATGTAAGTCCTAGTTCAAATTCTCCAATTTTAGAAGGTGAAATATTAAATCTATTTACAAACCCATCTGGAGCAGGAGCCAATGAACCGGGTAATGCTTTTGCATGGTCAGGTACAGGTCCAGGAAGCTATACTTTCAATTCAACCTTACAAGACCCAACTATTTCAGGTCTTGTCGCTGGTACATACACTTTTACGGTTACCATGACCCACAATTCATCAATTAATCACACAGGGTCGACTTCCGTAACAGTAACTGCCGCAGCTTTAGATACAGATGGAGACGGTATTCCCGATAGTTCAGATAACTGCCCATTGATAGCAAATGCAGGTCAACTGGATACTGATGGAGATGGGATTGGTAATATTTGTGATGATGATGATGATAATGATGGAATTTTGGACGAAAGAGAATGTAGTGAGACAATTTGCCTTGAACCTATAACAAATGCAGGATTCGAATCTCCTGTTATAGCTGCAAATTCGTATTCATTAATAAATGAAAGCTCGGTTCCGGGATGGTTAACTACTTCAACAGATAATCTTATAGAATATTGGTCCACTGGATTTAATGGTGTTCCTTCATTTGAAGGTAATCAATTTGCGGAATTAAATGCGACACAAAATTCGGCTCTATATCAGGTGTTATGTTTAACACCAGGCTCTGTAATATCTTGGTCGGTACGTCATAGAGGAAGATCTGGTGTAGATGTTGCCCATGTTCGTATTGGAGGTGCTTTTGCATCGGCTACAACTCAAGCTACGATGAGCACAGGAACTGCGGCATGGAGTCTTTATTCTGGAACTTATACAGTGCCTTTAGGTCAGGTTAATACTTTTTTTATATTTGAGGCTGTATCTACAGCGTCCGGAAGTATTAGCATTGGTAATTTTATCGATGATATTCAAATAACGGTGATTTCTACCCCAGCATGTTTAGATTCGGATAATGACGGTGTACCAAATGATTTGGATATTGATGCGGATAATGATGGAATTTTTGATATTATTGAGGCTGGGAATGGCGCTTTAGATACAAATAATGACGGAATAATTGATCTTGCAAGTAGTGGTACGGTTGGAAGTAACGGGGTTTATGACCCTATCGAAACAACACCAGACAGTGGTGCCCTAAATCCCTCAAACGAAGCTAATGATACAGATGGAGATGGATTGCCTGATCATTTTGATTATGATAGTGATGCCGATGGGTGTTTAGATGTAATAGAAGCAGGTTTTACAGAAAGTACAACAAAGCCTGGAGAATTGCAAGGAACTGGTTATAATGCTACAAATGGTACGGTAACAGGGGGTGTTGATGGGTATACTACCCCTAACGATGGAGATTCTAATAGTACTTATGACTTTCAACAACCTGATACAGTCATTTCAAATCAACCATCAAGTCAAACCATTTGTGTTGGAGATAATGGTAGTTTTACAATTACGACGGCAGGTTCTGGATTGTCATATCAATGGCAAATAAGTACTGGTGGAGCATTTTCAAATTTAAGTAATGGAGGGGTATATTCAGATGTTACAACAGATGAATTAGTTATTACGAATGCTACTCAAAGTTTAAATAATAACCAATATCGTGTAGTTATTACTAGTATTGCTTACGCATGTGGTACTGTTACCTCAGATGCAGCTACTCTCACGATACAAGCGCAACCAGATGCAGGTACTAATGGTACTTTAGACTTATGTGCAGGAGACACAGCGACCCTAGCTCAATTAAATACAGCGATCATAGGTGAGGATGCAGGTGGGACATGGAGTCCAGCCTTAGCGCCAGGAGTAACAACTTACACCTATACGGTTTCCGCGACAGCACCTTGTGTGACCGATGATACTTCAACGGTTTCCGTTACGATCAATGCATTGGATGATGCCAGTTTTAGTTATGCATTAGCGGCGTATTGTGTTAGCGATTCAGATCCTACCCCAACAGCAACGTTGGCAGGAGGGACTTATAGTAGTACAGTCGGTTTATCTATAAATGGAACTACAGGAACAATTGATGTTAGTGCATCTACTCCAAATACATATACGGTAACGTATACTACAGCAGGTACTTGTTCAAATAGTGCTACGCAATCAGTAACCATCAATGCAACCCCAGCCGTACCTACATTAAGCAGTACGGCAGCAAGTTGTTCAGCAGAAGAGTTGACAACAATCACAAATTACAATGCAAGTTTAACCT
>CBDTUD010000054.1:0-19124 GCA_965363545.1 uncultured Flavobacteriaceae bacterium
GATAGTGATTTTCAGTTTCAAATTATTGATGCCTTAGCCGAAAACGAAGAACACTTAGCTTCCTATAAAAGAGGTTTGGTTTTGTTTAAAAAATTGCGCAAAGAATTGGAATTAATTTTATTTAATCAACAAGCTGCAAAAGAAAAATACGATTATAATAACCACCTGTTCCATGAATTAAAAGCCGGTAAATTAGTTGTAAATGAGCAAGATGAATTAGAAGAAACCTTAGAAAAGCTGTCGCATGTTGAAGATATCAAGTTAAATTTAACCGAAGCTCTTCAAGTCGCCGATGAAGAAGAAATTGGAGCAAGAAATTTAATCCGGAAAATAAAAAATAACTTGGATAAAATTGCCAAGTTTGATAGTTCTTATCAAAATTTGTCGCAAAGAATGCAAAGCCTTTTTATCGAATTATCTGATATTATTGAAGAACTGGAAAGTGAAAATGAACGTATTGATTACAGTCCGGAAGAATTACAAAAAATTAATGACAGATTACAGTTACTCTATAATTTGCAAAAAAAGCATGGAGTAAGTTCGGTTGCAGAATTAATTCAGATTCAAGAAACTTTGTCTGTTGAAATCGAAGCTATTGAAAATGCAGATGAACTCATTTCGGCAAAAAAAGTAGAAATAAAAAAAGTACAAGAAAAGTTAGAAGATATTACCTTAAAAATTCATCAACGACGCGCAAAAGCTATTCCTATTTTTACAAAACAATTAGAAACAATTTTACAAAAATTGGAAATGAAAAATACCCGTTTATCTGTTGGTTTGCATAAGACTAAGCAATTTTTACATAACGGAAAAGATACGTTGGAGTTTTTGATTTCTGCAAATAAAGGTGTTAATTTTGAAAGTTTGAAGCAAGCAGCCTCTGGTGGCGAGATGTCTAGAATTATGTTGGCGGTAAAGGCAATTTTGTCGAAATACACTAAACTCCCAGCAATTGTTTTTGATGAAATTGATACCGGAGTGTCAGGAGAAGTTTCTAACAAAATTGCCGATGTGATGCAAGAAATGAGTAAAAATATGCAGGTTATTACCATTACACATTTACCGCAAATTGCTGCAAAAGGGAACCAACATTATAAGGTGTATAAAGAAGAAAAAAACAACGCTATTCATTCGAATATTAGAGTTTTAACCGATAAAGAACGCGTTGAAGAAATTGCAGAAATGCTCAGTGGAAAAAATATAAGCGATTCCGCTTTAGCCCATGCAAAACAGCTTTTAGGCTAAAAAGTGTTAAAATTAAAATTTTCGTTTAACTTTGCGACTTTACTATGCCAAAATTATTTTAAATAGTAAATAGAAAGTGAAGAAACGATCAAATTAGAAAAGTAAAAAATTTACATATGTACAATTTATTAAAAGGTAAAAAAGGAATTATTTTTGGAGCTTTGGATGAAAACTCCATTGCATGGAAAGTTGCAGAAAGAGCACACCAGGAAGGAGCAACCTTCGTTTTGACCAATGCACCAATCGCAATGCGTATGGGTGGAATTAAAGATTTGGCTCAAAAAACAGAATCACAAGTTATTCCTGCCGACGCAACTTCTATGGAAGATATCGAAAATTTAGTAGAGAAATCTATGGAGATTTTGGGAGGTAAAATTGATTTCGTTTTACATTCAATAGGTATGTCGGTAAACGTGCGAAAAGGTGTGCATTATACCAATTCTAATTACGACTTTTCAACTAAAGGTTGGGATGTTTCGGCACTGTCTTTTCACAAAGTGATGAATGTATTGTACAATAAAAAAGCCATGAGTGAATGGGGTTCTATTGTTGCTTTAAGTTATATGGCCGCACAACGTGTCTTTCCAGATTATAACGATATGGCCGATAATAAAGCGTATTTGGAATCGATTGCGAGAAGTTTTGGTTATTTCTTTGGAAGAGATCATAAAGTTCGTGTTAATACTATTTCACAATCACCAACGCCTACCACTGCAGGAAGTGGTGTTAAAGGATTCGACGGGTTTTTGAATTATGCCGAAGAAATGTCACCGCTAGGTAATGCAACTGCTTTAGAATGTGCAGATTACACGCTTACTTTATTTTCTGATCTTACTAAAAAAGTAACACTTCAAAATTTATTTCACGATGGCGGATTCTCCAATATGGGAATTAGCGATTTGGTGATGCAAAATTTTGTTGATAAGAAAGAGAAATAAATAACGGTTAAACTGGAATACCATACGAAATCGAGAAAATATTGAATATTAGTTCAATTTTTCTCGATTTTATTTTTAATTTTATTGCAACTAAGATCCCAAAAAGCCCTTGAATTTCTCCATCATCATACCTGTTTATAACCGTCCAGAAGAGTTGGACGAATTACTGCAAAGTGTTCAAGATCAAAAATATGATAATGCGTTAGAAGTTCTAGTCATTGAAGATGGTTCTACCAACTTATCAGATGTTGTTGTTAAAAGATTTTCTAACAGCCTAAAAATTAACTATTTTTTTAAAGAAAATTCTGGTCCGGGAGATAGCCGAAATTTCGGCATGCATAAAGCCGTAGGAGATTATTTTATCATATTGGATTCTGATTGTGTTTTGCCAAAAAACTATTTGAAAGAGGTGCAATCTGCGTTACAAAAAAATTATACTGATGCTTATGGCGGTGCCGATGCAGCGGATAAATCATTCTCTATAAAACAAAAAGCGATTAATTATAGTATGACCTCTTTTTTTACTACTGGAGGTATTCGTGGAAGTAAAAAAACTAGAAATAAGTTTCAGCTACGAAGTTTTAATATGGGAATTTCAAAAAAAGCTTTTGAGCAAACGGGAGGTTTTTCTAAGCAACATTTTGGCGAAGATATTGATTTGAATTTCAAGCTATGGGAAAACGGTTTTACCACACAGTTCATTCCCAAAGCTTTTGTGTTTCATAAAAGAAGAACGACATGGAAGCAGTTTTTTCAACAAACTTTTAATTTTGGAGCGGCACGACCTATTTTGAATAAAACACACAAAAACTCAGCAAAAATTACTTTTTGGTTTCCGTGTATCTTTTCTGTTGGTTTGTTGATTTCACTTATCGGATTATTGTTAGGTTTTCCTTATTTTTTGGGTTTTTATCTTCTCTATTTTTGTGTTTTATTTTTGGATTCTTTGCTCAAAAACAAGAACATTTTGGTCGCTTTTTACAGTATTTTTGCGACTTTGGTGCAGTTTTTTGGTTACGGATTTGGTTTTTTAAGATCCGTTTTCAGACTTCATATTTTGGGATTACCGAAAGAAGAAGCATTTCCAAGAATGTTTCGATAGGGATAGTTTTAAAGAATTACGGCTAATTCTGAACAAACGACCTTATAAGAAATAAAATTACTTATACTCTGGGTACCAATTCACCAATCTTACATCGATATTTCTATTGCCTTGATGCACCAACTTTTTAAAAGTCGAAGTATCGCTCATATTTGGGTTGCCACGAAAGTGGTACGGAAAAACAACTTTCGGTTGAAATTCTAAAACAGCACTAGCTGCTTGATCAACATCCATCGTATAGGGTAAATTCATACAAATAAAAGCGATATCGATATTTTTTAAAGTCCGCATTTCTGTAATGTCTTCGGTGTCTCCGGAAACATAAATCGTTTTATCTGCCATTTTTAAAAGGTACCCGTTTCCTCTTCCTTTCGGGTGTTTAGAGTCTGTTTCTTCCGGTAAATTATACATTGGGATTGCAGTAATTTCCATACCTAATTTTTCAATTATTTCTCCATTATTTAAAATTGTAAGATTGCTCTTATAGGTGTCAGGAATTTGCTCCGCTACAGCGGAAGGAGTTATAAAAATAGAAGTATTGGTATTAATGGTTTCCAAGGTGCTTTTGTCTAAATGATCGCCATGAATATCTGTTATTAAAACCATTGTTGGAGCATCAATTCCTTCAAAAGCTTTTGCACCGCCGTAAGGGTCAACATAAATAGTTTGATTATTCCATTGTAAAACCAAAGTGCCATGTAAAATGGGTTGTACGATTAAATCGCCTTGCTCCGTTTGAAAAATTTCTTGTTGTGGTCTTTGCGGATAAACGGTTATACAAATAAAAATTAAGCTAAGAGTTAAAAATAATTTTAATTGCATAGTTAGAGTATTTTATTAGTGCTCTAAAGATACAACTAAAATTATTTCTTGTTTGAGGTGCATTTGTTGAAAATGATTCCCTTTTTTTAGAAATAGAAAAAAGAAAAAAATTCAGAATTATAAATTGTTCATTTCGCGAACTTTTGGAAATAAAATGTTGTTTTCCAAATGAATATGTTGAAATAAATCGTTGGTAAATTCCTCCAGTTTAAAATACAAAGCTTTGTAGGTATTGCAGGCATATTCCGGCGTTGTAAAATTCGAACTTAATTCTTGAATCTTTTTAACAATATCTCCTGCGCCATCATGTTCATGCTCCATCATACGAACCGGATTCTCAATACTACCGAAATGGAATTCATTTTTTTGATTGGTCAACATCTCTTTAATTGCCGGAAAGAGCACTTTTTCTTCTTTTTGCATGTGAGAAGTCAATTCATTGGCTAATTCGGTGAAGAGATTAGCAATTTCAATCGTTTCCGGATTGTGATCTCCATGAACTTTTGCTACTTTTTGTGCGAATTCATAAATAACAGGAATATTTTCTGTTACATAACTATGATGAACATTGATAATATAATCTATTAAAAAATCTAATTTCCAATCTTTATAATTCGTGTTCTTCTCGATTGGTTCTTTTAGCACAAGTTCTAAATCCCGGTATAAACTTGCAGTGTCGATTTGCTTATTTTCACAAGCTTTGTCAATGGTTTTTCCGCCACCACAACAAAAATCGAGTTGGTACTTTTTAAAAACAGAAGCTGTTTTGATATCTTCACTTACAATTTCTGCAATGGTTTTATTTTTTAAATCGTTCATAATTTTAAATTTTTCACAAAGATAATAATAAAAGATAAAAACATCTTTTATTATTTGTTAAAATTTAAAATTGTTTTCTCACCTCATTTTTTAAATAGGAGAGTGCAAGGCTTGTAGGTGTATTTTCTTGTAATGTGCTTTCTATTATTTTTTCACTTAACTCATCGGCCGTATTCACTTCTACGTGAGCTGCTGCTGTTCTTATTATTTGTATGGTCGCATTTTTTGCAGTTACCAAAGCATTCCAACAACCGTTGGTAACATAAATTTGTTGCGCCAGATTATGTTCGAATTCTTGTTGAATATTTGAAACTAATTTGTTTTGGTAATCTATCGCTTTAGTACTTGAGGGGGTAACACGAAGTATTAATTTAGGTGGAGAGATACGCTCTAAAAATAAAGCCATTCTTTCATAAGCTTGCAATCGAATAGGTAATGCAATGTTTTGCTTTTCTTTTCGAAGTAAAAAATTTCTTCTTTTTTCTTCATTAGTTGTGTGTAATTTAAAAAAATAGAGAGCTACTAGTCCGGTAACAATTGCCGGAAAGGTAAAACTGAATAATTCAATAATTTGTGAAAATTCCATGGTATAGTTTTTAATAATTTTCAAAGTTAAATTTTGTTTTTGAACTGGCAACATATTTTTTAAAAGTGATTTTTATCATAGTTACCACTTCAATAAGATTGTAAATTTGGAACGTATTAACAAGTTGTGATTAAAATTATTGAATTTCATATTCGTATAAGTTTTTTATATTGGATTTAAACTAACATTTTATTCTTAATTTTGATTTACATAACTACTCAAATAAATTAATGATCATGATAAACAAAATCACCAAATTAGTATTTTTATTATTTGCTTCCGTTGCGATGGCTCAAACTGGGCACATCATGCAAGGCGTTGGAGCAGTAAACATGTCTATGGGGGGCGCAGCAACTGGGCAACCTCTAGATATTAGTGGCGCAATGCAGTGGAACCCTGCGGCATTATCCACTTTTGACGGTTCAATTTTAAAATTGGACGTAGGTTTATTTAAAGGAACACCTACATTGTACTCATCACTTCCTGCAGGAGCTATGTGGCCAGCGGATGCTTTTGGGCCTGGTACACCTGCTTCTCCACCAGTTACAGGTTCTACTGAATCTGAATTAGGTTATCAGCCAATGCCAGCTTTAGCTTTTGCTTGGGGTAATGCTGATAGTAAACATACTTTTGGTATTTCAGTTTTTGGTGTAAGTGGATTTGGTGTTGATTTTCCACAAGAAACAAACTTACCAATGAACGCTGATGGTTCGGGTAACCCAAATTGGAATCCCAATGATTCAAGTCCAATACTTTATCCACAATCTCTAAGTGGTTTTGGTAATCTTAAATCTGCATATATGTTAATGCAAGTTGGGTTTACTTGGGCTTATGAAATTTCTGATAAGTTTTCAATAGGTGTTCAACCGACTTTTAATTATGAGGCTTTAGATATCTCACCAAACCCATTAGCAAGTCCAACAGCAACTGGTTACCCTACAGATGAATCAGGAAACTCGATAGGTTTTGGAGGACAATTAGGGTTGTTTTATGATTCACAAAACGGAATTAAATTGGGTGCATCTTATAAAACACCTCAAAAATTCTCAGAAATGGATTTTGGAAATGGCACAAAATTTCAAATGGATTATCCAGCTATCTATTCAGTTGGTTTAGGTTATTCAAAAGGAATTGTTGATTTTGCATTGGATTATCGTTATATAGATTATGCAGGAACAGAAGGATTTGAAAAAACAGGATGGACACCAACCGCTTCAATTCAAGGTTTTGGTTGGGAAAGTATGTCTGTTATTTCTACAGGTTTACAATTAAAAGCAATTAATAAATTACCATTGCGATTTGGTTACACCTATAGCTCTAACCCAATTAATGATGAATTAACTTTCTTTTCAACTCCCGCAACTGCAATTATAGCACATGCTTTTCAATTCGGATTTAGCTATGAATTTAGTGATGCTTTTGTTTTTGATGCTGTATACCATTACGGAATGAGCGACGGTAAAACTTCAGGCGAAATGTTTAATCCTTTAAATATTCAGAACAATCCTCCTTATGGTGCAATTACTGGCAGTGAAGTTGCTTATGATATGACAACACATATGTTTATGATTGGTCTTCAATTTAAATTAGGTGGAAAAGATACCGATAAAGATGGTGTAAAAGATGCCGATGATGCTTGCCCTGAAATACCAGGTTTAGAGCAATTTAACGGTTGCCCGGATTCTGACGGTGACGGAGTAAAAGATTCTCAAGATTCTTGTCCTGATATGGCCGGTTTACCAGCATTAAATGGTTGTCCTGATTCTGACGGAGACGGTTTTTCTGATAAAGAAGATTTATGCCCAGAAGTTGCAGGTTTAGAGGCGTTTAACGGCTGCCCAGATACAGATGGTGATGGTGTAATGGATTCTAAAGATGCATGTCCTAATGAAGCTGGATTGATTGAAAATAAAGGTTGTCCGATGAAAGATTCTGACGGAGACGGTGTTGCAGATGATAAAGATTTATGTCCTAATTTTTTAGGAACTGTTGCCAATAACGGTTGCCCGGAAGTAACAGAAGAAGTTCAAAAAGAAATTACCGAATTAGCACGAGCAATTTATTTCAAAACTGGTAAAGCTACTTTTACAGATGAAACTGCGATTCGTTTAGAAGGTGTTTCAAAAATATTATCAGATTATACCAATGAAAAATTTGTAATTGAAGGTCATACAGATAGCTCAGGTAGTGATAAAGTAAATCAAAAAATTTCGCAAAAACGAGCTGATGCTGTGTTGAATTATTTGATTGAAAAAGGTTTCCCTGTTGAAAATATTACAGCAGTTGGTTATGGTGAATCAAAACCAATTGGTGATAATAAAACAAGCAAAGGAAAACAACAAAATAGAAGAGTTGAGATTATTAAAGTTAATAAATAATAAAAACTCTTTATTAAATTTTAAAACCGCTGAAAGGCGGTTTTTTTTATGTTTAGAAAATTGTTATTTAAGTTTTCAATTATAAGTCAATTAACTACAAATTCAGTTGGTTTAAAAATGTCGATAACTTTTATTGTAAGAATATAAGAAGCATTGTATTTTTGAAGAATAAAAGAAGAAAGTGAGTAATTACCTAGATCATTTAAACGAAGCCCAAAAAGAAGCAGTACTGCAAAAGGAAGGTCCGATGATTATTATCGCTGGCGCAGGTTCCGGAAAAACTCGAGTGCTTACCTATCGCATTGCCCAGTTGATGAAAACAGGTGTTGATCCGTTTAATATTTTGGCATTGACATTTACCAACAAAGCAGCAAAAGAGATGAAAAATCGTATAGCTACGGTTGTTGGGCAAAGTGAGGCTAAAAATTTATGGATGGGTACTTTTCATAGTGTTTTTGCACGAATTCTTCGTTCAGAAGCGGAGAAATTAGGGTTTCCATCTAATTTTACTATTTATGACACACAAGATTCTGTTCGCTTACTAAGTTCGATTATTAAAGAATTAAATCTTGAAAAAGATAAGTACAAACCGAAGCAAGTTTTAGGTAGAATTTCTCAATTCAAGAATAGCCTTATTACCGTAAAAGCCTATTATCATAATCCAGAATTAGTTGAAGCCGATAAGATTTCCGGTAGACCGAAAATGGGATCCATTTATAAGGAATATGTTGATAGATGTTTCAAGGCAGGAGCAATGGATTTTGATGATTTGTTGTTGCGAACCAACGAATTATTGACAAGGTTTCCTGAAGTTTTAGCAAAATATCAAGACCGTTTTCGCTATATTTTGGTAGATGAGTACCAAGATACAAACCATTCACAATATTTAATCGTTCGCGCTTTGGCAGATCGTTATCAAAACATTTGTGTGGTGGGTGATGATAGTCAGAGTATTTATGCTTTTCGGGGAGCAAATATTCAAAATATTTTAAATTTTCAGAAAGATTACGACGATGTTAAAATCTTTAAGTTGGAACAAAATTATCGTTCCTCAAAAATAATTGTTGAAGCTGCAAACAGTGTAATTGAGAAAAACAAAACCAAATTAGATAAAGAAATTTGGACATCAAACGACGATGGAGAGCGTATCAAAGTCATGCGAACTTTCTCAGAAGGAGATGAAGGTCGGTTTGTAGCAAGTTCGATTTTTGATTATAAAATGAATAATCAACTCACTAATAATGAGTTCACTATATTGTATCGTACCAATGCACAATCGAGAGCGATTGAAGATGCTCTTCGTAAAAAGGATATCAAATACAGAATTTACGGAGGTCTTTCTTTTTACCAACGAAAAGAAATAAAAGATGTCTTAGGATATCTTCGTTTATTGGTAAATCCAAATGATGAAGAAGCGTTGAAAAGAGTGATTAATTATCCGGCAAGGGGTATCGGTCAAACTACGCTCGACAAATTAAGCTTGGCCGCGAATCATTATAATCAATCTATTTTTGAGATTTTGTTGCAAATTCATTCTATTGATTTACACTTAAATTCAGGTATTAAAACCAAGTTAGAAAACTTTACGAATATGATTCGAAGTTTTCAAATTGAAGCTAAATCAAAAAATGCTTTTGAAGTTGCTGATATTGTCATTAAACAAACCAGATTAATAAAAGATTTAGAATCGGATGGCACGCCTGAAGCGATTAGCAGAGTCGAAAATGTACAGGAATTGTTAAACGGTATCAAAGATTTTATTGTAGAGCAACATGAAAAAGAAGAGGATGCATCCTTAGCTTTTTTCTTGGAAGATGTTGCTTTGGCTACCGATTTTGATAATGAAAAAGATGATATTCCTAGAGTGAGCTTGATGACGATTCACTTAGCAAAAGGGTTGGAGTTTCCTTATGTGTATATTGTTGGTTTGGAAGAGAATTTATTTCCATCTGCCATGAGTATGAATACTCGCAGTGAAATTGAAGAAGAACGTCGATTATTTTATGTAGCTCTTACTCGTGCTCAAAAGCAGGTTCATTTATGTTATGCTCAATCTCGCTATCGATGGGGAAAATTAATTGATTGTGAACCGAGTCGTTTTCTCGACGAAATTGATGAAAAGTATCTGGAGTTGTTAGCTCCAAAACAAAATCCTGTTAAAGAAAGTAGGTTTATTGATGTCGATATTTTTGATCGGGTGCCTCAAAATACCATAAGATTTAAAAAGCCGGTACAGAGGCAAATTGTTAAAAAACAAAAATCACCAACTACTTCGGAAGCAAAAATAATTCCGCCTAAAAATCTAAAGAAGGTTTCTGCGGTTACTTCTTCTGGTCCAAACTTGTTTGATGGTGATTTGATCGCGGGTACATTTGTCGAACATGGTAAATTTGGCAAAGGTCAGGTTGTGCATATAGAAGGTGCAGGAAATGATAAAAAAGCGGAAATTAAATTTGATACTGCAGGTACTAAAAAGTTATTGTTGAGTTTCGCGAAATTGAAGATTATTGGTTAATTATTTATGGTAAAACCTTAAAATAATTGTTACTTTGCAAAAGTACGAACCCAAACAAATTAATTGATTTTAAATAAGATACAATGAATTTAGAATATAATGCAGAAAGAGAACATTTGATTATACCAGAATACGGTCGTCACATTCAAAAATTGGTGAACCATTGCATGGCAATTGAAGATGATGAAGAACGAAATGTAATGGCAAATGCTATTGTAAAGGTGATGGGGAATCTACAGCCACATTTGCGTGATGTACCCGATTTTCAACACAAACTTTGGGATCAACTTTTTATTATTTCGGATTATAAATTAGATGTAAAATCACCTTATCCGGTGCCAGAGAGAGAACTTCTTCAAGCAAAACCGGAAGCATTGCCTTATCCGAAATCGGCTTCAAAGTATCGTTTTTACGGCAATAATATTCAGATAATGATTGATACTGCATTAACTTGGGAAGATGGCGAAATGAAAGATGCATTGATTTTTGCGATTGCCAATCATATGAAAAAATGCTATTTGAATTGGAATAAGGATACCGTTGAGGATATCATTATTTTCAAACATTTGAAAGAACTTTCTCATGGTAAGATTGATTTGACGATCGAAAAAGAAGAACTTTCAGAAACTAAAAATTTGCTTCGAAAAAGTCAACCAAAATCCAATCAAAAACCAGCACATCATCAAGGTAAGCGATCGGCTAAAAGAAAAAGATAATTCTTAATTTCTACTATAAATGTCAGTATTTAAAATAAAAGGTGGGCACCGCTTGCACGGGAGCATTACCCCGCAAGGAGCTAAAAATGAAGCCTTGCAGGTTATTTGTGCGGTTTTATTAACTCCTGAAAAAGTAACAATAACCAATATACCCGATATTAGAGATGTAAACAAACTCATTTTTATACTTGGAGAACTAGGGGTGAAAATTGAAAAAATAGATGCAAATACCTATTCTTTTCAAGCAGATGAAATTAACCTATCTTATTTAGAATCAAAAGAATTTAAGAAAGATGGAAGTTCACTTCGTGGTTCCATCATGATTGTTGGTCCCTTATTGACGCGTTTTGGAAAAGGGTATATTCCTAGACCTGGCGGAGATAAAATAGGAAGACGAAGGTTAGATACTCATTTTGAAGGTTTTATTAAACTTGGCGCTAAATTCAGATATAATAAAAATGAATATTTTTATGGTGTTGAAGCGAAAGAATTAATAGGTACTTACATGCTTTTAGATGAAGCTTCGGTTACCGGAACTGCAAATATTTTGATGGCAGCAGTGATGGCAAAAGGAGAAACTACCATTTATAATGCAGCCTGCGAACCTTATATTCAGCAGCTTTGCAAAATGCTAGTAAGCATGGGAGCAACTATTAGCGGAATAGGTTCTAATAAATTAGTTATTCAAGGAGTAAAATATTTGACCGGATGTGAGCATCGAATTTTGCCCGATATGATTGAGATAGGGAGTTGGATTGGAATGGCGGCTATGACTCGATCAGAACTTACTATTAAAGATGTAAGTTGGGATAATTTAGGTTTGATACCTAACGTTTTTAGAAAATTAGGAATTAAATTAGAAAGAAGGGGCGATGATATTTATATTCCTGCACAAGAATCTTATGAAATTCAAGGCTATTTAGATGATTCTATTTTAACAGTTTCTGATGCGCCGTGGCCAGGTTTTACACCTGATTTATTGAGTATTGTTTTAGTGGTAGCTACACAAGCAAAAGGCAGCGTTTTGATACATCAAAAAATGTTTGAAAGCCGACTTTTCTTTGTAGATAAATTGATTGACATGGGAGCTAAAGTTATTTTATGCGATCCACATCGCGCTACTGTAATTGGCCAAAATCACGAATCAAGTTTGCGCGCCACAACGATGACTTCCCCTGATATTCGAGCTGGAATTTCCTTATTGATTGCGGCACTTTCTGCACAAGGTACTAGTACCATTCATAATATTGATCAAATTGACAGGGGTTACGAAAATATAGATGAGCGTTTGAGATCTATAGGCGCTAAAATTGAACGAATCAACGATACTTTTTAGAAAATAAATTGGACACAAATTTTTGATGAAATGATGTGACAATATGACACATAATTGCACTTGGCAAGTAATTTGCTTACCAAGCTGTAATAGGAATTAAATGTTTTAAAATGAGCAATAAAGATAATAACGATAAAGAAATGGATCAGGATTTCAATGAACAAGAATTTGAAAGTCAAGATTCTGATAACCAAGAGGAAATGAGTGTTGAAAAACTACATGAGCAAGAAGTTTTAAAACTTTCTGAAGAAGTAAAAAAGGAAAGAGATAATTTTTTACGTCTTTTTGCCGAATTTGAAAATTATAAAAAGCGTACCTCACGTGAACGAATAGAATTATTTAGCACGGCAAATAAAGAAGTTATGACAGTTCTTTTGCCAATTTTAGATGATTTTGAAAGAGGTATTCAGGAGATTAAAAAATCAGATGATGACGCTCTTTTGCAAGGTATGGAGCTCATTTATAACAAATTAAAAAATACGTTAAACCAAAAAGGTTTGAAAGTAATGGAGGTAAAGCAAGGAGATTCATTCGATGCTGAAATTCATGAAGCCATTACGCAAATTCCAGCACCATCGAAAAAATTGAAAGGTAAGATTGTTGACGTAATAGAAAAAGGATACAAATTGGGCGATACTATTATTCGATTCCCGAAAGTAGTATTAGGTAATTAAAAAGAGCTAAAGAATGAAAGAAGATTATTACGCCATACTCGAAATAAGTAAAAATGCTACTGCGGTTGAAATAAAAAAGGCCTATAGAAAAAAGGCAGTACAAAATCATCCGGATAAAAACCCAGGAGATAGTCAGGCCGAAGAGCGATTTAAAAAAGCGGCAGAAGCATATGAAGTTTTAAGCAATTCAGATAAGCGAGCCAAATACGACCAATATGGTCATGCAGCCTTCGAAAACGGAGGTGGCGGAGCCGGAGGGTTTGGTGGTATGAACATGGATGATATTTTTAGTCAGTTTGGCGATATTTTTGGTGGTCATTTTGGTGGAGGAGGTGGATTCAGCGGTTTTGGCGGTGGCGGTTCTCGTCAAGCCAGAGCTAAAGGAAGCAACCTGCGCATACGGGTGAAATTAGAATTAAAAGAAATTTTAAACGGAGTAGAGAAAAAGGTTCGTGTAAAACGTTTAGTGAAAGCTGAAGGAGTAACGTATAAAACCTGTTCTACTTGTAACGGTCAAGGTGCCGTTACCCGAATTAGCAATACTATTTTGGGTAGAATGCAAACCCAAGCCGTTTGTCCGACTTGTAGTGGTGCAGGAAAAATAGTTGATCATCGTCCGAAAGGTTCTGATGCACAGGGAATGATCTATAAAGAAGAAAAGATTGAAATAAATATTCCGCCAGGAGTTACTGATGGTGTGCAGTTAAAAGTTACCGGTAAAGGAAATGATGCGCCAGGAAATGGAGTTCCGGGAGATATTCATGTGATTATTCAAGAAGAACCGCATGAAAAATTGAAGCGAGAAGGTAATAATCTTCATTATGATTTATATATAAGTCTTCCCGATGCAATTTTAGGAACAACCAAAGAAATAGATACCCTTACAGGAAAAGTACGTATAAAAATAGAAGAAGGTACACAATCAGGAAAAATTTTACGCTTACGAGGAAAAGGATTAGAAAGTTTGGATCGATATGGAAAAGGAGATTTATTAGTTCATCTAAATGTTTGGACACCCCAAAAAGTTTCAAAAGAACAACGGGAGTTTTTTCAAAACGCATTAGATGATGATAATTTTGCTCCAAATCCATCTAATTCTGATAAATCATTTTTTGAAAAAGTAAAGGATATGTTTTCGTAATATTGCATATATCAATTTATTAGGTTAATTTTTTATTAAATTATCATTTTTTAATAAAATTATTTTACTATATTTGTTTTACTGGATTTTTAAATTCAGTAACTTTTTCTTTTTCATAGCAATTTTCCCACTTTTGTTCTCAAGAGTGGGTTTTTTTATTTTGAGGTAATTTCATTTCCTATTGTAATACTCTACATTAAGAAAATACTTGTTCTAATGCGTATTTTATAATTTTAACAGGTTAATATTGAATTATTCATATTTAAAAAAATTACGTTTAAATCTTAATTTTTCATCTTCATGGCTTACAATGAGGTTTCTAGCCAATTACCACTAAAAAAATATAAAAAAATATATAATAAAATATTGTTTTAATACAAAAATTTGTATTTTTGAATTCTATTTATATTACTATTTATAGTAATATTCTTTTTCATAGCAATTTTCCCACTTTTGTTTACAAGAGTGGGATTTTTTTTTGATTGCATTTAATCGTATTTTTGCAAAAAAAGTAAGTCGGCTTATCGCTGCGCTTCGGCGTGGAGGAAAGTCCGGACACCACAGAGTAGCATAGCGGATAACATCCGCCATTCCGCTTTAAGCGGAATAGGACAAGTGCAACAGAAAGCAAGTACAGTTCGGCTGTAGTGAAACCAGGTAAACTCTATGCGGTGCAACGCTATGTATATTGAAGTCCCAATTTCGATTGGGTAAGAGCTACTCGCTCAATTTCAAGGGGTAAGCGGCTAAAGTTGTCGAGCAATTTACAACTCAGATAAATGATAAGATGCTACCTTAGGGTAGTTAACAGAATCCGGCTTATAGACTTACTTTTTTCTTTTATTAATTTCATCTGTTAATACTTATTGTTTTTTAATGGATAGATGGAATACCGAATTAATATTTTCAGCTATTTTGAAATTTGTAAATGAGTATTTCGTAAAAAAAACCTTATTTTTTGCCTAATATTATGTTTTTTGCAACCTTTTTATGTATAATTTGTTATTATTTGCGTATAGTCTATTTCTATTGATTATTCTATATAATAAAATCTAAATTTTGTAATTTTGAGCAACAAAAATAAATTACACCTATAAATTTAATAAACTATGGCTTTCGATGTTGATATGATTAAAAAGGTTTACGCAAGAATGGTAGACCGTGTAGATACTGCAAGAAGTATTGTAGGAAAACCTCTTACTTTATCTGAAAAAATATTATATAACCACCTTTGGGATGGTAAAGCGACAAAAGCATTTGGTAGAGGCGTTGAATATGTCGATTTCGCTCCAGATCGTATTGCTTGCCAAGATGCAACCGCTCAAATGGCCTTGTTGCAATTTATGCAAGCAGGTAAGAAAATGGTTGCTGTACCTACTACAGTTCATTGTGATCATTTGATTCAAGCAAGAATTGGTGCTGATAAAGATTTACAAGAAGCAATCAACACAAGTAGTGAAGTTTTTAACTTTTTATCTTCTGTCTCCAATAAATATGGTATAGGTTTTTGGAAACCTGGAGCAGGTATAATTCATCAAGTAGTTTTAGAAAATTATGCTTTTCCGGGCGGAATGATGATTGGTACGGATTCACATACTGTTAATGCAGGTGGATTAGGAATGATCGCGATTGGAGTTGGAGGCGCTGATGCTGTGGATGTTATGGCGGATATGCCTTGGGAATTAAAATTCCCTAAATTAATTGGTATAAAATTAACTGGAAAATTGAGTGGTTGGACTGCTCCAAAAGATGTTATTTTAAAAGTTGCCGGAATTCTTACTGTAAAAGGCGGAACCGGTGCTATTATTGAATACTTTGGTGAAGGAGCATTAGATATTTCAGCAACAGGTAAAGGTACCATTTGTAATATGGGCGCTGAAGTTGGTGCTACCACTTCTACTTTTGGGTATGACGCTTCTATGGAAAGATATTTAAACGCTACTGGCAGAGCAGAAATTGCTGCTGAAGCGAATAAAATTGCACCATATTTAACTGGTGATCCCGAAGTTTATGCAAATCCGGAAGCTTATTTTGATCAAGTAATCGAAATCAATTTATCGGAATTAAAACCGCATATTAACGGTCCTTTCACACCTGATTTAGCTACTCCAGTTGGTGAAATAACAAAAAAAGCAACAGAAAATGGATGGCCTTTAAAGGTGGAATGGGGTTTAATTGGTTCATGTACAAACTCTTCGTACGAAGATTTATCCAGAGCCGCTTCTATTGCAAAACAAGCAGTAGATAAAAAAGTGGTTTCTAAAGCAGAATTTGGAATCAATCCAGGTTCGGAGCAAGTGAGATACACTGCTGATCGCGATGGCTTGTTGCAAATATTTGAAGATTTAAATGCTAAAATATTTACAAATGCTTGTGGACCGTGTATCGGACAATGGGCTAGGGAAGGAGCTGACAAGCAAGAAAAAAATACAATTATTCACTCTTTTAACCGAAACTTTTCGAAAAGAGCAGATGGTAATCCAAATACCCATGCTTTTGTAGCGTCTCCTGAAATGGTTGCTGCAGTTGCAATTTCTGGTAGATTGGATTTTAACCCTATGGTGGATAAATTGGTGAATGCAGATGGAGAAGAGGTAATGTTTGATGAGCCAACAGGTTTTGAATTACCACCAAACGGATTTGATGTTAAAGATCCTGGTTTTCAAGCGCCAGAGGCGGATGGTTCTCATGTGAATGTAGTGGTGAGTAAAGATTCGAAAAGATTACAACTGTTAGATCCTTTTCAACCAATTGGTGATCAGGTGAAAGGTGCAAAATTATTGATTAAAGCTTTTGGAAAATGTACTACTGATCATATATCTATGGCTGGTCCTTGGTTACGATTTAGAGGTCATTTAGATAATATTTCAAATAATTTATTAATAGGAGCGGTAAATGCTTTTAATAAAGAAACCAATAGTGTAAAAAATCAAATTACTGGCAAATATGGGCCTGTACCTGATTCTGCTCGTACCTATAAAAAAGATGGAGTATTTTCTATTGTTATAGGTGATCATAATTATGGAGAAGGTTCTTCTCGAGAACATGCCGCTATGGAGCCACGTCATTTAGGAGTTGCTGCGGTTATTGTAAAATCTTTTGCTAGAATTCACGAAACTAACTTGAAAAAGCAAGGTATGTTAGGATTGACTTTTGCAAAGGAAAGTGATTATGATTTGATTCAGGAAGATGATACTTTTAACTTTTTAGATTTAAATGAATTTGCTCCGGGAAAACAATTGACTCTTGAAGTTGTTCATTCAAACGGTAGTAAAGATGTTATTAAATTAAATCATACCTATAACAAAAATCAAATTGAATGGTATAAAGAGGGTAGTGCTTTAAATTTAATTAAAAAGCAAAACGCTTCGTAAAAAGCAATTATTTTAAATTATTCTAGAGTCCCTCTTTTTTGAGGGACTTTTTTTTGTAAGATATTTTTATTTATTCGTCTGATAATGTGCACTATCATGCTATTATGAGTACTTTATACTATTTTTAAAATGCTCTTATTTTGAGAATAGCCTATTTGTTTTCGCAATTAACCTTCACCTATAAATCGTTATAAAATGAAATTGAATTTAGAAAGAATCACGTCTTTTATCGCGGCAATTATACTTTTACAAACGTTATACTTTAAATTTACTGCTGCACCTGAAAGCGTTTATATTTTCTCTGAACTCGGATTAGAACCTTATGGCAGAATTGGAATTGCCATCTTTGAATTAATAACCGCATTTCTTTTATTGTTTCGCAAAACATTATTATTCGGAGCTATTTTTGGTCTTTTTATTATTTTGGGGGCTATTCTATCTCATTTATTTGTTTTAGGAATTGAAGTTCAAAATGATGGTGGAATGTTATTTGGGTTGGCAATAGTCGTTTTTATCTGCTGTTCGACTATAGTTTACAAACAAAAAGAAAAATTATTTGATGTAATAAAAAAATATGGTTTCCGAAAGTATTAAATTTGCAGTCAAATAATTAAAATAATGAGTTTTATAAAAAAGCATTTTTGGAATATTGTTTTTTTCGGATTTATAATCTTCATGTTTACTCCTTACGGATTACCCGTCAGAACGACATTACTTAAAGGAGTAGCTTTTGTTACTTCTCGGATTTTCAATCCGGAAATAGACCAAAACGAAAGAGTAAAATTGAAGACTTACGACTGGCAGTTGATGAGTTTAAAAAACAAAGTAGTTAATTTTAATTCTTTTAAAGGAAAGGTTATTGTTGTGAACTTTTGGGCAACTTGGTGTCCGCCATGTATTGCAGAAATGCCTAGTTTTGAAAAGTTGTATTTGAAATATAACAAAGATGTTGTTTTTTTATTCGTTGCAAACGACGATAAAGACAAGGTTGAAAAATTCATGGAAAAGAATAATTATCAGATTCCGGTATATTTTATGACATCTGAGAATCCTCCAGAATTAGAATCAAATTCTCTGCCAACAACCTATATAATAAATAAAAATGGAGAGATTGTAGTCGATAAAATTGGCGCTTTCGATTGGAATAGTGGTAATATTCACAACATATTAAACGCCGCTTTAAAATGAAAAAGTTGCCAAAAATGGCAACCTTTTCAAACCAAAATGAAAACTCTTTAAGAACCTTGAACTATTCTCATTGGTAATAAAAATAATTCACCTTCTTTTTTTGGTATATATGTAACTTTTTTATAGTTCAATTTGTTTTTTATAAATGATTCTGCATTTTCATTTTCCGAATTCACAGTAAGAACTATTAATTCTCCTTTTGAGTTAATCGTAAACAAAACTTCTGCGGTACATTCTTTTTGATCTAATTGATACGGACATTCAGTTCCGATAATTTGAACAATTTCAGC
>CBDTUD010000055.1:0-19114 GCA_965363545.1 uncultured Flavobacteriaceae bacterium
AATCCAACCAGTTTGCCATTTTTATTTAATAATTCACTCATTTTCTCAGCATAATCTTTTCTAAGTAAAGGATCTAGTGCACAAAAAAAAGTCTGCTCCAAAATCAAATCATAAGAGCCTTTGTGTTCAAAAAAATCAACCTGAATTAATTGATCTTCCGGAAAATCGGTTACTCTTTTTTTTAAATTCAATAAAGGTTGTTTCACAATATCTAAAACCGTAGTGTTTTTAAATCCTTTATGGTACAAGTATTCCGCTTCAAAAGAGTTACCTGCGCCTGGAATTAAAATCGAAATTTCTTTATTCTTTAACTGATCAATATACGTTTTGATAGGAGTAGAGATGTAACCAATATTCCAACCAGTTTGTTGATTTTCATATTTATGCTCCCAATAGGACTTGTTAAATTTCGTTTTCTGCATCGGAATAGTCATCAATTTCACGGCGATCTTTTTTTGTAGGTCTACCAGTGCCTTTTTTGCGATAATAATCTTTGGAGTATTTCAAAAATTCTTGATTTTCAAAAGCTTCTTTTGGTGTAGTATCTTTTCGATACAGATCAACCAGTTTTGCACCAACTCTATTTGCCGGAACATCTAATACAATTAGTTCATAATTAATTTGATCTTTACGAACAATCATTTTTTCACCAGAAAACACTTCTTTAGAAGGCTTAACAGTTGATTTATTTATTTTTACATGTCCTTTTTTACAAGCTTCGGTTGCTAAACTTCGCGTTTTGTAATATCTTGTACACCATAAAAATTTATCAATTCGCATATAAAAAAGTAAGCTTTATTGATTTAAAATATACATTTCTTTAGAAAATGGTTTTTTGTCCATCGAATTGAAAATGTCTTCGGTTTCAAGTTCTGGTTTTTTCAAATTACGAGCTTTTGCTGCATTACCTGAAATAACATTTAAACAAGTATTTAATAAAGGCTCTTCTAAATCTCCAAATGGCATCATTTCTGAAACATATTCAATTTGCTCATAATCAGGTTCAAAGCCTAAAGTATATTCGCTTTGATCTAATTTATTAAATATTTTAAAAGTAATTGGTTGCAAGGCTATGGTGTGATTCGGATTAGCATTATTCTCTGTAAAATCAGGAGAATCGTAAACGGTATAAGAACCCACATTTTTACCATAGGTAGTTGTACCCACAGTAATAACTGAAATAAATGGTTTAAGACCATTAATAATCATTTCACTGGCAGAAGCAGTATTGCGGGAAGTAATTACAAACATTCTTGTTAATCCAGACACTCTATTGATGTTTTCTTCTCCAGAATATTCTCCATCTTTATCGTAGATGTTTGCTTTATCAAAAAATGGATAATAGCTGTTTTCTTGGGTGTTTTTTGAGTTATGTGTAAGTTTTGCAAAAACATCACCATCAGCAGCACCGGCATGAATCATACTTGCCAAATAGGCTGAAGTTAAAACAGAACCACCTCCGTTATAACGAAGATCTAAAACTAATTCATCAATATTTTGAGTTTTAAAGTTCGAAAAAATGGTATTTAATTCATCGTGAAAAGTATATTTAAACCCATTGTAAACTAAGTAACCTATTTTTTTTCCTTGATCATTGGTGATGACGTCAGAATAAAACACCGGATTTTCAACCACTTCTCGAATGGTTAAAGATGCATTAACATCATTAGGTGTAATTTCTCCATTAACAATAGTAGCAAAATCCATATCAATGGAATTATCATTATAATAGGCGTTAATTACACTATAATTGTTAACATCTAAAACTACATCATTAAATTTATAAAAAATATCTCCTCTTTTGATTCCAGCATCAGAGGCAGGTGAATTTGGTACAACATAGGTAACATATCCTATGACCTCATTACAACTTGAACACAGTTTTGAAAGTCCGAAATCAAAACCATATGAATCGCTTACTCCTCTAAATGAGGCGTTTTGTTCATTATAATCTTTAATATACCACGAAAACCTGTCTGTTGTTCCGGCATCATATAGTAAGGTTTCAAATAACGCTTCAGGATCAGAATATCCATTTAAATAGGTGTAATAAGTATCAAGGTCATCATTTTTTGTATCTGATAAATTGGCAACATTACTTTGCCAGTAATAGGCATTATTCATCCCTTTCCAAACAAAATTATTAATTTCGTTATTTAATGTTATACCTTCAACTACAGGCTCTGGAGGATTGCTATCATCTTTAGAGCAATTAATTGCTGTTAGAAGTACAAATAAAGTGATAGGTAATAATAAATACTTTTTCATGTGATTTTTTTTTCTGGCAATTTAAGAAATAAATTACATATTAAAAGTTTCATGTAACAAAATAAATCATCATTCGTCGTAATGTTGTAGTTTGCTAATAAGTTTTGTTTTCAACGCATTAAAATGGATCAAAAAGAATTTTTAAATAAAGTTTTACCTTTTAAGGATAAAGTTTTTCGGTTGGCCAAACGATTGCTTGTTTCTTCGGATGAAGCCGAAGATGCTACGCAAGAATTGTATTTTAAATTATGGAAAAATAAAGCCGATATTGAAAAATATGATAATGTAGAAGCTTACGCCATGCGAATGACAAAAAACTACTGTTTAGATCAGTTAAAATCAAAACGAGCTTCTAATTTGACTTTGATTCACAGTAATTATCAAGATGAAAGTAGTTCGCTGCAGCAAGATATTGAATTTAGAGATAGTGCTGCAATCATTAAAAAAATGATAGACAAACTACCTGAAAAACAAAAAATTATTATCCAACTACGAGATATCGAAAATTACGAATACGATGAAATAGGTAAAATTGTAAATATGGAACCTACTGCCATAAGAGTGGCATTATCGAGAGCAAGAAAAACGTTACGTGAACAATTTATAAAACAACAAAATTATGGAATCAGTCAAAATTGAAAAATTAGTTCGTAAATATTTAGAGGCAGAATCAAGCCTTGACGAAGAAGCCATTTTAAAAAACTATTTCTCACAAGAGAATATACCAATTCATTTGCAAGAATATCAGCCGATGTTTACCTATTTTTCTCAAAGTGTAAAGCTAAAAAGCACTAAAAAAATTGCTTTACCTAAAGAAAAAAGAAGGTTTAATTGGTTGAGCGTTGCAGCAATTGCTATTTTGTTCATAAGCATTTTTACGGTATATCAAAAAAACGTTAGCGAGAGAAAAGAGGCAATGCAGGCTTATGCCGATACACAACGGGCCTTACAAATGATTTCTTTTAACTTAAATAAAGGAAACAAAGCTGTCGCTCAGTTAGAAACCTATGAAAAAACACAAAATAAAATTTTTAAAACTAATAACATTAAATAAATAAGATCATGAAAATAAGTAAATTAATAATCGCAATAGCTCTAGTTGTAAGTCCCTTTATCACTTTTGCACAATCGCAATTTGACAAGTTTGAAGATATTGCAGGAGTTTCTTCGGTTATCGTAAATAAGAAAGCATTTTCGTTAATGACCAAGATTGGTGCCGATTCTGATCCGGAATATCTAAAATTAATTCAAAATATTGATAATTTAAAGGTTTTTGCCACAGAAATTCCAGCAGTAGCATCTCAAATGGAAGCAGAAGTAAAAAAATATTTACAGAGCGCCAATTTAGAAGAATTAATGCGTGTAAAAGATAATGGAAGCAACGTGAATATTTATGTTAGAGAAGGTAAAACTAATGATTATGTAAAAGAGCTTTTCATGTTTGTAAAAGATAGTGAAAAAAATGGGGAGACCGTAATTATTTCTTTAACAGGAAATATTGATTTAAAACAAATATCTAAATTGACTAAAGAAATGAATCTTCCGGGAGGAAAACATTTAGAAAAAGCTAGTCAGCAATAATCTAAAAACAAATGATCATGAAAAAAATGACTCGATTAATTGGATTTGTAAGTTTAAGCCTATTGCTTTTTACGGCTTGTAATAATAAGCAAAGCTTGCAAGAATATATTGTTGAGAATCAAGAAAATAGCAACTTTATTTCTATAGACATTTCTGCAAGTGTTTTGCAATTGAATGAAGATGCCTCTTTAGAAACAAAAGAAACCTTGAGCACGTTAAAAAAATTAAACCTAATCGCTTTTAAAATTAATGATGTAAATAAAAAAGAGTATACTTCTGAATTACAAAAGGTTAAAGCAATTCTTAAAAATGATAAATTTACAGAATTGGTTCGAATGAAACATCAAAATGCTAGTATTCAGGTAAAATATTTGGGTACAGAAGATGCGATTGACGAAATTATTTTATTTGCCTCAGAGCAATCCAAGGGTTTTGCAGTTGCTCGTATTTTGGGAAAGAATATGCAACCAGAAAAAATGATGAAGTTGGTTCAGAATATGGATCAAATGAAAAAGGATAATCCGGCATTTTCTCAAATTACAGGTTTACTTGGAGAAATGAAGTAATATTCACTTAATAAAATTCAATAGTATAGAAACCTGAGAAACTGATTCTCAGGTTTTTTATTTTTATAAGCACCAACTAATTGTAAAACAAGTAAAAATTGAATTAATAGTTAATTTTAAATTTTAATTTCCTTGTTTTTACTACATTTGCCGAACATTTTAAAAAAGGGAAAATACCTATTTTTCCAATAGATTATAAATAACAATGGAAGAAAAAAAATTTGATTTAAACTCTCTTATAGGTTTTGTTTTACTTGGAGCAATAATGCTCTATTATTTTTATACCAATCAGCCTACTCCTGAAGAGCTTGCAAAACAAAAAACGGAGCAAGTTCAAGACTCAATTCAAAAAGTACAACAATCAATTGTTAAAGATAGTTCTGTAGTTCCTATTCAGGAAGATATCATCGCTAACCCATCTGATTCTTTGACTTATGTCAATGCCCAAAATAAGTTGGGTGCTTTTGCTTACAGTGCAGGATTACCTTCCGCGAAAGCGCAAGAAACAGTTTTAGAAAATGAATTGGTGCAAATAAAGGTATCGAATCTTGGTGGCCAAATAACAGAGGTGCTTTTAAAAAATTACAAGACTTACGATAAACTGCCATTGTACTTGATAAAAGATCAAAACGCATCTTTTAATATATCATTCGCAACCCAAGACAATCGTAATTTACAAACAAAAGACTTGTTTTTTGAGCCAACTTTGACTAAAAATGGCAATAATCAAGTGCTTTCTATGAAATTGAAAGTTGCCTCTAACAAGTATTTGGAATATCGTTATGAGCTAAAACCGGATGATTATATGATGGATTTTGCCATTCAAAGTCAAGGAATGGAGAATGCGATAAATACATCGCAAAACATCAACTTAGATTGGGAGCTGAAAAGTTTAAGAACAGAGAAAAGTACGAAATACGAAAATCAATATACTGATTTACGTTATTTGCACAATGGTGATGAATTTGAATATATGAATGCCATGAGCGATGAAGATGAGGATACACCAGAAAATTTAAATTGGCTGGCATTTAAACAACAATTCTTTACTTCGGTTTTATTAACCGATGAGCCTTTTGAAAGTGCTATATTGACTTCGAAAAATTTAGTTGATGATTCTTTTATCGATACCGTTTTTACCAAAAAATTTCATGCATCTCTTCCTCTTCAAGCAAAGAACGGGGAATTGAATTATGCCATGAATATGTATTATGGTCCTGTAGATTATCATATTTTAAGAAAGTATGAAGGTAAAAGTCTTGACCGTATTGTTAGTTTAGGTTGGGGAATTTTTAGATGGATTAACAAATTTGTTTTTATTCCGGTATTTACTTTCTTGAGTTCGTTCATAGGTAGTTATGGTATTGTAATTATTTTAATGACTTTGGTGGTTCGAATAATAATGTCTCCGGTAGTTTATAAATCTTATTTATCTAGCGCAAAAATGAAAGTTTTACGTCCGGAAATGCAAGAAATAAACGACAAATTCAAAGGAAAAGAAAATGCAATGAAGCGTCAGCAAGAAACGATGGCAATACAGCGTAAGGCTGGCGTGAGTCCACTTTCGGGTTGTATTCCGGCACTGATTCAAATGCCTGTTTTCTTTGCCTTGTTTCGATTTTTTCCTTCTAATATTGATATTCGACAAAAAGGATTTTTGTGGGCGGATGATTTATCAGCCTATGATGAAATTTTAAAACTACCTTTTACCATTCCGTATTACGGTAATCATGTAAGTCTATTTCCAATATTAGCCTCTGTTGCTATATTTTTCTATATGCGAATGACACAAAGTCAACAAATGAATATGCAACAACCGCAACAGGAAGGTATGCCGGATATGGCAAAAATGATGAAAATGATGATGTGGTTGTCACCGATAATGATGTTGTTTTTCTTTAATACCTATTCAAGTAGTTTGAGTTTGTATTATTTTGTTTCAAACTTGCTAACTATTGGTATTATGTTGGTAATCAAGAATTATATTATTGATGAAGATAAAATTCATGCACAAATACAAGAGAACAAAAAGCGACCAGAAAAGAAAAAAAGCGCTTTTAGACAAAAGATCGATACTGCGATGAAACAGGCTCAAGATCAGCAAGAAAAACAAAAACGAGTTAAAAAGTAGATTTTTAAAGTTTAAGAAAAGCGAGATAAAATTCTCGCTTTTCTTTTTATATTGTTAAAAATACGTTATTTAAATATGGATATTTTAAGGTTTAGTTAATTTATTTAGTAAATTTGCTCTTAACTATGAAATCAATGATAATATAATGATTCCCTTTATATTTGACAAACACGCTTCCAGTTATACTTCTCGTTGGGTTATTTTATTAATTGACCTCTCATTGAGCTTACAATTATTTTTTATAGCTTATTTGATTCGTTTTAATTTTAGAATGAATTTTCAACAGCATGATTTTTTAACGCAGTTACCCTATGTTGCGTTAGTTTCTGTTATTAGTTTTTTAATCATTGGTTCTTATAAAGGAATTGTTCGACATACCGGAATAAAAGATGCCATTCAGGTGTTTTGGGCATCCGTAATGATAGCTGTTCTTTTATTTATAACAACGTTGTTATTTCGTCATTACAATTCATATACGGTTTATTCTATTCCGATTGGTATTATTGCGATTCACTTTTTATTAAATATTGTTGTTTTAGTTACGAGTAGATTTATCTTTAAATATTTTTTTCAAAAAATAATAGGTAGCTATAAATTGCCTAAGAATGTCTTAATTTATGGTGCAGGAGATGCGGGATTATTAACCTACACTACCCTAAATAATAGTACACAATATAAAGTAAATATTAAAGGTTTTTTAGATGATAGTGAGCACAAGATTGGTAAACAATTCAATCGTGTTAAAATTTATGATCCACAAAAAATAACAGAAGATTTTATTAAAAAGAATAAAATTTCTGAAATTATTGTTTCCATACAAAATATTAAACCATTCGAATTATTTAATAGAATTGATAATTTGATGAACCTGCCTATTAAAGTGAAAATGGTACCGCCGGTTGATCAATGGATCGATGGTAAATTGAATGTGGGGCAGATTCATGATGTGCGTATTGAAGATTTGTTAGAAAGATCTCCTATTAAAATTGAAAATCCGCTTTTAGAAAAAGAATTAAAAGACAAGGTTGTTTTAATTACAGGAGCAGCTGGTTCTATTGGTAGTGAAATAGTACATCAAATTAGTAATTATTCGTATAAGCATCTTATTTTATTAGACCAGGCAGAATCTGCATTATATGACTTACAACAGTCTTTTGTTAGAGGTAATATGGAGAATTATTCTCTGGAATTAGCTGATATTCGAAATAAAAAAAGATTACAAGGTATTTTTGAGAAGTATAAAATTGACTTTGTTTTTCATGCAGCGGCATATAAGCATGTTCCGTTGATGGAAGATAATCCATACGAAGCTATAAAAGTAAATATATATGGTACAAGTTTGCTCATGAATTTTGCTTTGCAATACGGTATTCAAAAATTTATTATGGTTTCTACTGATAAAGCGGTGAACCCGACAAATGTAATGGGTGCCACGAAAAGAGTCGCGGAAATCTATGCAAATTGCTTGAATGTTGAAGGAAAAACTAAGTTTGTAACTACTCGTTTTGGAAATGTTTTAGGATCTAATGGTTCTGTAATTCCTTTATTTAAGAAACAAATTGAAGAGGGTGGACCTTTAACAGTAACCCATCAAGAAATTACTAGATTTTTCATGACGATTCCTGAAGCTTGTCAGCTAGTTTTAGAAGCTGGAGTTATGGGTAACGGAGGAGAAATTTTCGTCTTTGACATGGGTGAATCCGTAAAAATATTTGATTTAGCTAAAAAAATGATTCACTTGAGTGGATTGAATTATCCGAATGATATTGATATAAAAATTTCAGGATTACGGCCGGGAGAAAAATTATTTGAAGAGCTTTTGACGAATGAAGAAAACACCATTCCGACCTATAATAAAAAAATTATGATAGCAAAAACTCAGAATTTGCATTATAAAAAAATTAAAACTAAAATTGAAGAGTTGATTGCTGCTGACGAAGATAGTCCGGTTGCGATTGTAACAAAATTAAAAGCTATAATACCCGAATATATCTCCAACAATTCTGAATTTGAAGCTTTAGACGGTGTCCAAGTCAAAGTTAAAACACTTAAAATAGGGTAAAACAGTAAATCTTACTTTTTTAAGTAAAATCATAGTAATTAAAGCAATTTAGCTTATGAAAATTACGTGACTAATTTTCGCTTAAATCTGATTTATCACTTGTTATTTTTCCGAAATACACCCATAAATAAATATACCGAACATACAAGGTTATTAATATTGGGATTAAGGCTACAGAGAAGATTTGGACTTTGAATATCCATAAAAGCACCAATATATCTAGTAGTACCAATAAAAGCATCATATAATTTTTGACCCAAATCTTAGCCTTATTTTTAAACAAAATGAACGCGATAATAAGGTTGGGAAAGAATGCCCAAAAAATATTGAAATTATTTGCTGTCGCGGAATGATCAGTTGCAAACCAAAGCAAAAAGATAAGAATACCTGCAAGACCTGTAACTAAAAAAAGAAGGAAGTCTACATATTTATTTCTTTGCCATTTTTTGTAATCCATATAGGTAATTATTATAATGACAATTGCTATAAGGCTAAAGAAGACGAATGGAGTGAAAAACGTTTTTTCTACAACAACTTCCTTATCTAACAATATTTCTTCGGTTCTTTTGACGATTGGTTTTTCAACACCATCTTTCTTAATTTGTATTTGAGTAAATGCTTCGAAAACGAAATCGGGTAGAAACATATATTCCTTTGCTGTTGCTTTGTCGTCTATCACGCTTCCTAAAGCCAAATCAATGCCAAAATCACCCCAAGGATGGTTCGCTAAATATAATTGAATCAGATCGCGATGGGTGTAGTCGTTTTGATCAAAATTATTTTGAAAAATAATTTTATCACCTAAAACAGTCTCTAAAACATCGTATAGTTTTGTAGAACAATTATCATAAAAAAAGTCATATTTATACGAGCGGTTTTCAGGTTTTGCATTGTTTTCTAAAAAGTCAAAAACTTGTTGTACTTCGCTCTGTTCCAAATCTAAAACCTGCCCTTTTACCCAACGATCTTCATCATGATAAGAGCGTAAAAAATTCCCAAAATTATAAGCTCTAAGTTCATAAAGTAATTTTCCTTGAGCAAACTTCGTATAAAAATTAGGGGTGTCAAAATTGAAAGTTCCGTAGTTATAAACACGATCAATTTTATTCGGAATATCTAGAACCCGAAACGCACTGTGACCGAAAGTTGCGTAGAGTTCTTCATATCCCGGACCGCAAGTAATCACGCTAACTTCAGCCTTAGGTGATAGTTGTAAAGTTTGAGAATATCCTGTAAAAGGCATTAAAAATAAAGCTAAATAGATGTATTTCAATAGTTTATTCATAGGTATTGCTTTTTATCGAAAATAAATGAAATCAACTTTAATAGAAAAAATATTACTATATAAGGTACCACTTGCACCACCAATATTGGCAAGAGCATAATCTACTTGAATACCGCGATATTTGAAACCAACTCCGAAATTTGGCTCGACTGAAAGGCTCTTTTCACCATTAAATTGTGTGAAATTTTGAAAATTATTCACTCCGGCACGTAAAAAAACCATGCCTATATAATCTATTTGAAACCCGAAAGCCGGATCAATGCTTACGAACGAAGTAGAAATGAGATCGTTAGTTTCTGAAAAACGCATATTCAAATCGAATTCGGTTAAAATTTTAAAATCTCTAAAGACATAAAAAGATTTTGCAACACCAAATTGGGCCTTGGGTTTGGTTAATTCAAGAGTTTCCGGAGTTTCTTGATTCTCACCGGGTATGGCATTTTTAATCTTTTCAAATTCATCTTGATTAATGCTCCAAGCATTAAAAGTTGTGGTAATATCTCTAAGCATAACACCAAATTTCCAACCACCTTGGTTTTGGTACTGCAAGCCAATATCCAAACCAAATCCCCAAGAATTTGCAAAATCGCCAATTTGACGGTGAATTATTTTTGCATTTATTCCTATATCAAGACCTTGTAGTGGTAATCTTCTGGCGTATGCCACGTTGAAAGCATAATCTGCAGCTGAAAATAAACTGATGTTATTATAATTTATATTTCCTTGGCTATCAATTAATTCGGTCGTGTTTAAAATATCATCTACACCAAAACGAATTAAACCAATGGCAAAAGCACTTTCGCCATCAATGGGTTTTGCAAAACTGGCAAAGTCGTATTTACCGATTCCTTGAAAATATTCGGCATGCATTAAAGATCCTTGGTAATCTTCAATACTGGTCAAACCTGCCGGATTCCAGTATAAAGAATTTACATCATTACTTGATGCCACAACAGCTTTTCCCATGCCGAAAGAAGCCGCATCAACACCTAAATTTAAAAATTCATTAGAAAAACTCCTAAAAGCTTGACCATGAATAATCTGAGAAAAAAGATAGATTAAAAAGATGTATTTTTTCGATTTCAAACAGGTGATTTTGTGCAAATATACTTAGAAGCTTTTTAAATTTTATCCTTTGATTTGTTATTGTGTATTAAATCGACAATATCGATTAAAATTTACACTTATAATAACGATGATTCGGAATCAATTTTAGTTTTGAAAGAAATCGACAATACGATGCTCGAGCCATAAACCTTGAGAAGTAGGAAACTTATCATTAAACCCGACATGTCCGCCATATTTAGTTATTTCTAAAGTAAAAAAATCATTTTCTTGTGCTTCTTTTATCGGGAAACAAGTAGTGGACAAGAAAGGATCATCTTGAGCCGATATCAATAAAGCAGGAATTTTTATTCCAGGAATAAATTGTTTGCTGCTGCATTTTAACCAATAATCAAAAGCATCATTAAAGCCATGAGTTGGAGCTGTGTATAAGTTATCAAAGTCGAAAAAATTAGTTGCGTTTTTAATTTTTTCTTGGTTTAAAAAAGAGTCAGGAAATACCATTAATTTATCTAATGCCTTTTGTTTTAGGGTAATTAAAAAGCGTTCCATATAAATTTTATTCCAAAAAGTAGATAAACTTTCTGAAGAGCCTTTTAAATCACATGGCACCGAGACTCCAACTACTTTTTGCATCTTCTTTGATATATTTTCGCCTTTTTCACCAGCGTATTTTAAGGTTATATTTCCGCCAAGGCTATAGCCAACGATGTAATATTCTTCATAAGAATAATGATTTTCCAAAAAGGTTAAAACAGCGTCCAAATCGTCCGTTTTTCCGCTGTGATAAGAACTTAGTAAGCGGTTGGGTTCTCCGCTGCAACCGCGTAAATTAATAGCAACAGTATTGAATTTTGAATCGTTTAAAACTTGGCTTAACGATTGTACATATTTTGAGTTAGAACTACCTTCGAGACCATGAACAATCAGAACAATTTTTTTGGAATCTACTTTTGAAAAATCTAAATCTATAAAATCACCATCATCAGTTTCTAATCGCTGCCTATCATACGAAATGCTAAACTGATGAAAAAAAGTACGATAAATTGTATTAAAGTGCTTGTTTTTAAAGATAGTTTGAGGATTGTAGGAAGTTTTTTCTTGCAAAATATAAGGCTTTGAAATTATTCTTCTTGAGCTCTTTTTAAAAGATTTTCAGGAATTGATTTTTGAGCTTTTGCTCCTAAATCTTTTAATTTTTCTACACGGCTTATCAAATTGCCTTTACCTTCATGCAACTTGTTCATCGCGGCTTTATAAGAATCTTGCGATGCGTTAATTTGATTGCCGACTTTGATTAAATCATCAATAAAACCTTTGAATTTATCATAAAGTGCTCCAGCCTGACGAGCAATTTCGAGAACATTTCGTTTTTGATCTTCTTGTTTCCAAATAGAGGCAACCGTGGTTAACGTTGCTAATAAAGTTGAATTAGACACCAAAACTACATTTTTATCTAAAGCTTCTAAATACAAGTTTTGATCGTTTTGCAAAGCAACCATCAATGCTGGTTCAATCGGCACAAACATCAAAACATAATCAGGACTGTTAATACCGTATAATTCGCTATAATTTTTACCACCTAAATCTTTGATGTGCTTTTTTATGCTAAGTAAATGTTGTTTTAAACCGATAGCTTCTTCCGCATCTATTTCGGCATTATAAAACTTATCATAACCAATTAGCGATACTTTTGAGTCAATTATCAAGTGCTTATTTTCAGGTAAATGAATAATAAAATCCGGCTTTTTCAAGTTGTCATGTTCATCTCGATATCCACCTTGGGTTGAAAAATGAACATTCTTTTGCAATCCGGCCTTTTCTAAAATAATTTCAAGTTGTAGTTCACCCCAATCTCCCTGCTTTTTTGATTCTCCCTTTAAAGCTTTGGTTAAATTGACCGCGTCTTTACTCATTTTTTGGTTTAAATCACGCAAGCCATTAATTTGTTCTCGCAGAGCAGATTGTTTTTCGAGACTTTCTTTGTGAGTATCTTCTACTTTTTTCTCAAAAGATTTTATTTTCTCTTGAAGAGGATTTAAAATAAGCTCGATATTTTCTTTATTTTTTGCTGTAAACTTTTCCGATTTTTCCTCTAAAATTTTACTTGCTAGAATTTCAAAATCTTTGGTAAAACGCTCTTGTAGTTTTTCAACTTCTGCTTTATTTTCTGAAAGTTTGATTTCTAAATTTTCCAACTCCGCAATTTTCGTTGCAAGTTTTAAATTAACCGATTCTTTTTCATTTCTAAAATGTTCTTTCTCCGACTGAATTTGATCTATGAATTTGTCTGTTTCTACTTTTTGGCTTGCCAATAAATTGTTTCTTTCTTCTAAAGATGTGGTGATTTTTTCAAACTTCATTTTGGTTATTAAATATGCCAAAACAATGCCTAAAACAAGTGCTAAAATGGGTAAAATATAAATAAGATTTTCTTGCATAAGTTCTAATTGAAAGTAATTAATTGATAACCTTCTGATTGATAATAAACAAGAGCTGTTAAAGCAGATAAAGACATCTCAACATTCTTTGAAAGATCTTTTCTTTCGAATTCTTGACTAGCAAAAGATTGACCACAAACATATATTTTTACATTTGCAGCTTTAAGGACACTAATTAACTCCGTATTTGGATTTTTAACAACATGATACTCTTGAAAAGCCTCGTTGGTTAATGCATTTTTTGTTGCCTCACCATGTAAAACTACTACAATATTTAAATTGGAAAGGTCTACTCCTTGAAGAGAATGCATATTTATAAAACGAGCAACGGTATTTATGGAAGAGTTTAAGTTTTTGACTCTTTTCTCATCCGAATAAATATCAAAAATCACTTTGTATTTTTTGTTTACATCTAACAGTAAATCTGGATTTTCTATTGTATAAACTTGACCGAAATTTTTAATTACCGGACCTTTCTTAGGCTTTATTTCTTGTGAAAAAATTGATGTAGAGAATAGAATTAAAAAAGAATAGAAAAGAATATCTTTCATTTCAAAAAGTTATAGATTAATTTACGATATTACGAAAAATATATCAATTTGTTCCTAGTTAAAAAGCTTTCATGAAAAATATATCAAAGTTTATTTTGATTCGATTAATGGGGTGGAAGATCGTTAATGACTTTCCCAGAAATATAAAAAAATATATCATCATTGTTGCCCCACATACGAGCTGGGTCGATTTTCCATTAAGCATTTTGGTTAAATTTATTACCAAAGTAGATATTAAATTTATTGGTAAACATACCTTGTTCAAGCCTCCGTTTGGTTTTATGTTTAGAGCGTTGGGCGGAACACCTGTAGATAGAACTAAAAGCCAAAGTATGGTGCAAGCAATTATTGATATTTTTAATAGCAAGGATGAATTTGTGATGTCACTTTCCCCAGAAGGAACAAGAAAAAAATCAAGTCAATGGAAATCGGGCTTTTATCATGTCGCTAAAGGAGCCAATATTCCACTTGTAATGGCAGCATTAGATTTTAAAAACAAAAAAGTGATCATTTCTGAACCTTATTATTTAACGGAAAACGAGACGCAAGATATCCAAAAAATACAAGCCTTTTACCATGATATTCAAGGCAAAAAAGTTGAAAATTTTGACCCGAATTTTACTTTGAAGCTATAATTGAGGTTTATTTTTTCTCTACAGTAATTTCTTGTAATGCATTTATAACAACATCAATTTCTTGTTGTGTGTTGTATTTAGAAAATGAAAATCGAACAGAAGTGTTTTTAGAATCTTTTTCAGATAATATGGCTTCTAAAACATGGGATCCTTTATTGCTTCCGCTTTGGCAAGCGCTACCTCCTGAAGCCGCGATGCCTTTCAAATCTAAATTAAACAACAACATGGCATATTCTTTTGGAAATCGGACATTTAGAATATGGTAAGCACTTTTATCAGAATTATTTGACAGGCCATTAAAAGCAACATTGGCAATCTTATTTTGAAGTTGTTCTATAAAATATTGCTTCAAATTAGAAATGTAATTAGCATCATTTGTTAAAGATTTTGTAGCTACTTCTAAAGCTTTTGTCATTCCTAAAATGCTGTGGGTATTTTCTGTTCCGGCTCTTGCACCGTGCTCTTGTTCTCCGCCGATTAATAAGGGTTTTATGCCAAAATGTTTCTTTAAAACTGCAAATCCGACGCCTTTTGGCCCGTGAAATTTATGAGCGCTTGCTGCAATAAAATCGATAGGATGTTTTTGTAAATCGAGATGCAAATGAGCAATTCCTTGAACTGTATCCGAATGAAATAAAGCATCGTTTTTTGTACAGATTTCAATAACTTTTTCCAAATCGAGAATGTTTCCAATTTCGTTGTTTACCCACATCAAACTAACCAGTGTTTTTTGTGTTTTATCTTGCAAAAGCTTTTCCAAAACATGGTAATCAATTTCGCCATTAGTATCTAATTTCACAAAATCAATTTGGGTATTGTATTCTTTTTGAAGTGCCTTAACGGTATGTAAAACAGCATGATGCTCTATTTTAGAAGTGATGATTCGCGTTACGTTCAAATTAGTAACGGCATTGCGTAAAATCAAATTATCGGCCTCCGTTCCTCCAGCGGTGAAAATAATTTCATTGGCGGAACAGTTTAAAATTTTTGCAATTGTTTTTCTTGACTGCTCGAGTGAGGCTTTTGCTTTTCTCCCATATTGATGGGTAGAAGAGGGGTTGCCAAAAGTTTGTTGCATGTTTTCTGTCATGACTTGAATAACTTCTTGCGATATTGAAGTTGTTGCCGCATTGTCAAAATAAATAGTTTGCATGAAATTTAGTTTCAATTATTCAAGATGCGAAGATACATAAAGGTTTTTCCATGTATTCTTGATTTTAAAATTAATCATTAAAATAATGCTTAGTTGGATAAAACTATTATTTTTGTCTCTCAATAAATTTTAGATGAAAAAAATAGTTTCTATACTTTTTATTTTGCTCACCTTTTCTTGTAATGACGGTAATTTCGAAATTGCTAGCTTTGAATTTCAAGACACTGTTAACTATTGTGGTGAATATGTATTGTATCGTTTGAGTACAAATGAAAATCGTGAAGCTCTTATTGTTACCTTAACAGACACACAAATTAGAAATGATGAAACTATTGTAGTTCCTGTCTCCATAACTACTTCTGGAGATTATACGGTTACTTATAGAATATTTGATGAGGGTGTTACCAGTAGTTATTTTTGTACCACTATACCACCAGCCGAACCAAAAATTTCTAAGAATTGGGAGGCTACCGGAGGTAAAATATCCGTTGTGAATGAAGCGGTATATGATGACGATGAAGAAACAATTATTGCTTATAACCATATTATTATACTAAATGATTTAGTTTTAACCAATGGAGATGAAACTATCTCGTTTGATCCTTCTTATTTATATGGTGAATTTGAGACTACTTTACCGGAAGATGATTAATTATTTTTCTCGTTTTGAAAAATATAGACTTCGGTAGCTCCTTGTCCATATTTTAAAACATCTCCTTCGTAAAAATTCACCGGATACTTTTTAAACAAATATTCCAATTCTGTTTTTAAAACTCCTTCACCAATTCCGTGAATAAAAACAATGCGCTGTATTTTATTTTTTATAGCAAATTCTAATTTATGCTCAGCCATTTCTAGTTGAATATTTAACATATCATAGTTAGATAATCCCTTTGTAGAATTAACCAATTGCTGAATGTGTAGGTCAACTTCCATTGGTGGAATTTGATTTTTACGATTTGATTTCTTTTGAAAATTATTCTTTTTCTTCTCGATAGATTTCTCCATTAAAAATGCAGTATCATCTGTTTTGTTTAAAAGGGAATGTAAATTACCAGTTTTTACAATTTCATCAGCAGTACAGCTAATATCAAAACCGTCAGAAGTTTCGATAATAATCTCCTCTTTATTAATTTGAGAAATTATGCCCTGCAGGTTATCATTTAGCAGAGCAACTTTGTCACCGACATGAAATTTTACGCTATTTTCCATCATACAAAAGTACATTTTGAATTTCATATTATTAAAAATTTTATATCTTTAAAAAAATATTTTCAATTTTGGGAATTATATCTTTTTTAGAGGAACATATGCTATCCTGTAACTGGAAAGTAAATGGTGTGGAATGCGCAGGTTGCGGTATGCAACGAGCTATTATCCATTTACTTAAAGGAGAATTTACCGAAGCATTTCAAATGTATCCGGCGATTTTCACCTTGATAGTAATGTTTGTTTATTTAGGACTGCATTTGAAATTTAATTTTGCAAAAGGGCATAAAATTTTATTGTGGCTATTTATTTTAAATTTTGGAATTATTATTACAAGTTATATCTTAAAATTTATTTAATCAAAACCAACTAACCATGAGTAAAGAAAAATTACCACATTCGCAAAGCGCCTTAGTATTAGGCATACTTTCTATATTTACAGCTTGCTGTTGCTGGGGTATTATAGGAATAATCTTAGGATTGATAGGCTTAAGCAATGCTAACAAAGCCATAAAATTGCACAATGAAGATCCAGATTTATATGATGGTGTTAACAATGCCAATACAGGTAAAACTACTGCAATAATTGGAATTGCGATAGGTTCTATCGTAGTGCTGATCTATGTTTACATGATGTCAACTGGTCAATACCAAGTAATGATGGAACAATACCAAGAGATGTTGCAGCAGCAAATGGACTAGTCGCTTATTTTTTCTTATATTTTTTATAAAAATGTTGAAAAATACAACTTGCTCTAGGAGCTAATCATCCAAAATTAAAGCCCTCTTCGCATTGGCAGAGAGGGCTTTATTAATTTAATAGATTTGGAGTAATAATTTGTTAAAGGGAATGACATCAAAAACTAATACCATTTTATTGTACTATAAGGTAAAACAAACTTACTGCTTTAGGTTTTAAATTGGTCTTAAAAATCAGTACTAGGCTTTATTTTCATTAGCTGTTGCAGATTCTTATCGGTTACAGAAAAAGAAATACTATAAGAATTCTTATCAATGTTGTTTTCGATATACGAATAATAGATGTTTTCGGAATAGTTGTAATAATGATTTTTATAGATATTATTTTTTGCTAATTTTATGTGATAATTATTTTCAATACTTTTTTTAAAACTAGCAATTTCAAATTCAGAAAGCGCTTTATTCGACATGAAAATAATTTTATAAACTCGATTATCTTCCAACATTGAAATAGAAATCATACCATCAACATCCGCAACGGTGGTGAATAAAGTTGTATCTCCTGCATAAATTCTGCCTAATTCAGCACCTTTTAATGAGATTATTTTGATGGAATCAGAATGTGAAGAAACAGTTGGTGCTTTTGATTGTTCTAAACTTTCTTTCGGAGCTAATTCCTCCTTTGGTTTGGTTTCTGAACAGTGCACCAATAAAAAGCAAAAAAATAAAATTCCTATAATTCTTTTCATAGAGGGCTAATTGAAAATCATACTAAATGTAATAATTTTTTGATTGATTTGACGAATCTTTAAAGTAATTATCTTGTTTTCTAACTATAGCTAAATTGGAATAGGAATTTTTAACTAATTAAACCACAACATATTACTTATCCATTTTAGTTTAAATTTTTATCAAAAAAATGATTGAAAAAATAATGCTTCATTTTTCAGCATATTTTCACCCTAAAAGTACGGAATGGCTTAGGTTTATTGATAGAACATGTGGTCGCAATTTTATGTGGTATTCCCAGATTCGACATTTCAAAAAGAATTTTAATATTCTATTGATTGATTTACGCGGACATGGAAAATGGCATAGAGCTTATTTATAATAAATTTAAGCAATTTACTTTTAAGTCGATAGGCGATGAAGTTATAGAGGTTTTAAATCATATCAAATTAGAAAAACTCAGTTTTAGGTATTTCTTTAGGAACAATATTTATAAGGAAAATTACCGAAAGATTTCGAGAAAGAACATCGATTATGATTATGGATGGAGCGGTTATGAAATTGAATTGTAGTGATCAGTTTTAAATGCGTACTGGAGTTTTATTAAAATCAGTTCTTCCTTATTTGGTTCTATTACTAATATCCTGTAAAAAATAAAAAAGGCTTACAATTTCTGTAAGCCTTTGATTATTAAGTGATCGCGACAGGATTCGAACCTGTGACCGTCTGCTTAGAAGGC
>CBDTUD010000056.1:0-17484 GCA_965363545.1 uncultured Flavobacteriaceae bacterium
CTTTCTTTTAAAAAAAGAGTATAATCATCAATATTTAAAATATGTTGAACGGCTAGTTTTTTGTCTTCCAGCTTATCAAAATAGGCTTTGACAATTTCGTAACCAATCCAATAGCCTAAATCGTTAGGTCGATTATCTTTTCCACTGGTTCCGTATAGCCAATCTTGGGTGTTTTCGCTATACATAATTGGTGCAAATTCTTTACAAAGAGCACCTTTGTTTAAATTTCCGTAAAAATTTGCTTCTTTATTACCATGCTTACCCGTCACTAATTCAGCGATAAAATCTGCAGACCCTTCTAATATTGATTGTTGTAATAAATTGGTATTACCACCTTCTGGCCACTTTTGCTGAAAATGTATAGATTCATGAATAACCAATTCTGGTAAGCCGTCTAAATCTATTAATTTTTCAGCTCCAATTAATAATCCATCTTCTGAAGAAGACCCACCACTATTAAATCTTCCAACAACAAAATAAACCGGAGGATATACAGCCTCTGGATACCAATATTCAAGAGCGTAAAAATAGGGTAAGGTTTCTTTTTCTTTCTCCTTTATCAAGGATTCAATATTTCGCATTTTTTCATAATCTCCCTTTCTTCTTTGTACCATTACCAAAAGAGAATCTGCGCTCATTATTCTGTTCGGAATAAAACCTTGCAATCCAATTGTTCCCATTTTTAGATATCTTTCGAATGGGTTGGTTTTTGAAATTTCAATAGAATCAAAAGCTACCCAGAAATTTTTGATATCATTCGTTACAAATTTTGCATCTATTGGCTCATTAGGAAAAGTCATGCTTTGCCCATGTACATCGATAAAAAATGCAAGAATAATAATGAAAATAAAGAAAAGCTTCATAATATTATTTTCGATTTACTACAAGCAAATTTTAAGGCAATATTCTAACTTCTAGGTTTTTAAGACGTAATCTAATAGCTAGCCACTTTTCTAATTTTTCTTGTTCGTCTGCTTTTGTTTTAGATCGGGTTCCCTCTTTCCATTTTAATGAAATAACCGAAACTGTATCAATTTTTTCAAAATTGGTAACAAACTCTCTTGCAAAACTAATATTTTCTAAATTCTCATAATTGATTTTAATCTCTTTACTGATTTCATCAAACGGAATTTCATTATCCTGATACTTTCTTAAATTATTTTCTAAAGCACTTATTTTCAAATCTTTTTCTTGAATGGTTTCGTCCTTCAAACTAATTAATCGATTACTATTCACATAAAGATTTTTCAAATTATCAATATCATCTCGCAATCTCGTATCATCTTGACTTTGAAGAATATTTAATTTGGTGTCCGTTAAGCCTATATCTTCCAACTGTTTTTGCCATCTCAAACGGTCTTTATCTGTATAATCACTACCAAAAATATATAATTTTATTTCTTTCTGTTTGTAATCAATACTCTCATGCGTATCTCCAATTACATTTACTCCCTCTTCTTTCAGCGAATTAATAAAATGATTTGCAGTAGTTTTATATTGATTAATAGCAAAAAGTTGATAAAATGAATATATACTTAAAGAAATAATAACAAGAGCAACAAACGATGCCACTCGAGAAATTCGTCTTCGTTTAGAGCTATTAATATATTTTTCCATAGGAAAATGCAAATACCTAATAATACCATATGCTGCCAAAGCAATAAAAATACTATTGATGGTAAACAAGAACATGGCGCCACCAAAATAACTAAAATTGCCAATTGCCAATCCGTAACCTGCTGTACATAGCGGCGGCATTAAGGCTGTGGCAATTGCAACACCCGCTACAGTGTTAAATTGCGGTCTCGGACGAGTAATAGCTACCATCAATGCCAAACCACCAGAAACTGCGATTAAAACATCACGAACATCGGGCGTGGTTCTGGCAAGCAATTCTGGAGTTGCATCTTGAAAAATAGGTATGCTAAAAAAAGCAAACGATGTCAATAAGCTCAAACCAACCATCACACCTAAATTGATCAAAGAAGATCGCAATGTATCTACATCATTAACCCCAATAGAATATCCAACACCCAAAATCGGGCCCATCAATGGCGAAATTAACATCGCCCCAATAACAACTGCAGTCGAACTAACGTTCAAACCAATAGATGCTACAAGAATCGAGAAAACCAAAATCCAGGCCGTATGACCTTTCATCGAAATACCTTCCTTGATTGTTAACGCAGTTGCATCTTTATCGGTTCCTTTTCTAATATCTAAAAGTTCTAGTAAAAACAACTTAATACTTTTAAAAATACCTTTAAAGTTACTTTGAGCAATTTCCAATTCTTGGTCTAATTGTTTTTCTTCTAAATTTTCTTTCATCGAATTTTAGCTGATTTTGTCGTAAAATTAATAATTCTCGAATAATTTATTTGCCTCTGCTGCTATTTGTTTAATATCTTGTTCTTTTGATTTCGGAAAAATCAAAATCGTATCATCATTTTCTACAATAATATAATTGCTCAAGCCTTGCACGATTATTTTCTTGCCTTTTTGGGTTCTTATGATATTATCATGTGCATCTTTAAATAGGCCTTTTGCGTTTACAACAGCATTATTATCAGCATCTTTTGGGAGCTTTTCAAACAAAGAACCCCAAGTACCCAAATCATTCCAACCAAAATCTACCGGTAAAACATATACATTTTGAGCCTGCTCCATGATACCGTAATCAATCGAAATATTTTCAGATTTTTCGTAATTTTCAGTAATAAATTTTCTTTCTTCTTTGGTATTCCAAACTGAATTTCCGGAATTAAAAAGCGAACACATTTGCGGTAAACTTTGCTCAAATGATTTTAAAACGCTTTTAACGCTCCAAATAAAGATACCGGCATTCCATAAATAATCTCCTTGCTCCACAAAAGTTTTTGCAGTTTTAAGATCGGGTTTTTCTGTAAACTTTTTCACTTTTTTTATTTCTCCAGTAGAATCTTCAAAATTAATATAACCGTATCCCGTATTCGGACTAGAAGGTTTTATGCCCAGAGTCATTAAAATATCTTGCTTTTCACAGGCATCAAAAGCCGTTTGAATATTTCTTACAAACTCGGTTTCATTCTCAATAAATGCATCCGAAGGTGCCATTACCACAACAGCATTCTCATTTAAATTTTTAATTTTTAACGTGCTGTATAAAACACAAGGAGCTGTATTTCGCATAGAAGGCTCCAGCAAAATTTGATTTTCATTAATACCTTTCAAATGTTGCAAAACCAAATCCTTATAGCGCTCATTGGTAGCAATCAAAATGTTTTCTTTTGGAATAATCTTTTCAAAACGAGCATATGTATTCTGTATCAAAGATTTTCCGGTTCCTAGCATGTCGTGAAATTGCTTTGGGTTCTCTTGCGTACTTACAGGCCAAAATCTTGACCCCACTCCTCCAGCCATAATCACAGCGTAATAATTATTCTTCATATCTTATTTTTTTTAACCTCTCTTTCGAGGAATAAATTTTTGAATGATTCCGATTTAAATAACGTCAACTTCTGCATTTTGATGAAACAAATACTTTTTATTGGAATATACTTCAATACATTCATATCTGGTTCTTCTTTTTTCTCCTCGGATAAATACTTTTTTATTATAACGAAACTTCGTTTGAAACGGAATTTCAAAGATAAAACTCAAATCATTCTTTTGATCAAACTGTTTCAATGCCAATGATAAGGAAATATCTGTATCGGTACTTGCCTTTGGATTAATCAAATAGCTCGCCAAAAACGGCAAAATCTCGTTAGGATAAATCTCTGGTGATACAAATGGCAACATTAAATGTTGAAAATTTCTTTTCCATTCAATCCCATGTGGTTTTATTCTTCGATGCTTTTTAAAGGTTACCAAATGCGCCAATTCATGAATCAATGTCAATAAAAATCGGTACGAATTTAAATCATTATTGATAGTTATTTGAAACAATCCGTTGGGAAATCGTCTAAAATCACCATGTTTTGTTTTTCTATTGTTTACAATTTTCACATGACATGGGTGTTTTTCAAACAATTCAACCACGGAAACAACGGATTTCTCTGGTAAATATTTTGTAAGAATTTCTATCGAATTCGTAATACTCAAATTGAATATATTTATGGTGTTGAATTAGATACTTGCAACACTTTTCCGTTAAACATTTTATTCCCGCTAAGAGCAAAATTTGCAATATAACTTGCCATTTCTCCGGCCGTAATATTCGCTTTATAATCCGGGAATGCTTCTTGCAACATCTCTGTTTGTACCGCGCCTAAAGCCAAAACATTGAAAGATACACCACTACTTTTATATTCTTCTGCCAGTAATTCCATCAAGGTAATTACCGCTCCTTTAGAGGAACTATAGGCTGAAAGTCCGGCAAATTTTACACTTCCTTGAATTCCGCCCATGCTACTTATTGCAACAACATGACTTCCTTTGTGCAAAAACGGGAGCATTTCGCGTGTTAATTCCGCTACAGCGAAAACATTTACTTTATACACTTCTAGAAAATCACTAGTAGAAGTTTTAAAAAATGGTTTATGAATTATTTTTCCTGCATTATGGATTAAAACATCTACTTTTTTCCATTTCGCAGACACCACAGTACCAACTCTATCGATGCCTTCCTTTTCGGTAATTTCGGCTTCAACAATTGTTAGGTTAGGAAATTTACTCAATAAATTAAACAGACCTTTTGCTTGTCGTGAAACAGCAATAACTTCATGATTTTTTTGCAAAAAATATTGCACTAAAGAGAATCCGATACCTCGGCTAGCTCCGGTAATAATTATATTTTTCATACTACTCTAAAGGTGTTTTTATTGTCAACCACTGTTCTTTTAATTCTTTATTTTCTGGTGTACGCTGCAGATATTCATCTGCAATTTTTGTTGTGTATTCAATTCTGTCATCCAACGCCGGATGATTACTTAAATATGCCGAAATCTCAAAAGAATCTTCCTTCTTCAAAATTTCAAACAGCTCTGGCATACCATGCAAATTTACGTTGTTTTTCTTCATTATTTCCAATCCGAAAATATCTGCCTCTTTTTCAAGTTCTCTTGAATAAGAAAGTTGTTTAAAACGATGCGCATTTTCGGCAAAAATAGTTGAAACTCCGTTCAAATCTCCCATAAGAATCGAAACAAACAAGGCTCCGGATAAATCACGTGCAATATTTTGCAATACATGCCTATTTTCAACATGTGAAACTTCATGTCCGATTAATGCTGCTAACTGGGCTTCATTTTCTAATTTATTAAGTAATTCGGTATAAATAACCATTTTCCCTCCTGATAAAGCAAAAGCATTCATTTCGTCACTATGAACGACAAATATCTCTAATGGAAATGCGGATTCAATTTTCATTCTATCTAAAAATTCTTGCATTTCAAGGCTTTTTTCTTCATCAATATCTAAATCTTTAGAGAGAACATCAAAAACATAATCGCCAAATGCAATCACATTATTATCTGATAATTTAGAAACAAAATGTGTTGCAACGGTTGGTATAATATAAAAATAAGTAAGCAAACCTAAACTTGTCAAAACCAACATCAGGGTCACCAAAGAACTTATTCTAGTTTTATGCAAGAACGAATCCAATGCATTGGTCAAACTGGGGTGTGGGTTTTTTTCAAGATAATCTATAAAGTTTTTATCAGAAGATTCAATTTTTTGAAATGGAGCATTTTCGTTATAATTAAACACCACCAAACCTTTGGTGTACACACTCGATTTTTTAATTTGGTCAATACTCCAATGCACCAGAACTGGTTTATTCGATGTGTCGGAATAGGTTATATGCCAACCCAAAGAATTTGCAGTTAGCTTTGCTTGAATTGTTTTAGAAGTTACTCCGTCAAAATAGGTAATATCAAATGGCATCTTATAATAAATCAAAGTCTAAAAAGTCAAGAAAATCATCTCCGGCAGCATCACCATAATCGTCAACATTTGCTTGTTCGATTGCACTGACATCCAAATCACCTTCAATTTCTATAAAACGAAATAAAAAACTGATGGTTCTAACAATTACCCAAGGCGTAGCAAGACCTAAAGTAAAAATTATCAATAGAAAATTCACCACAAGAAGAGAAAAAATATCGCCGGTTTGCACATTAAATTTAAAGTTGATCGTTTTATCATCTTGTCTAAGGGTTGTGTTTTCTGTATAAAATTTATAGAGATTCTTATAATACCAAAACGTATATATACCTAAAGTTAAATAAACCAGAAGAATAAATTTCAGGTTTATCCAAAATAAGGAACCTCCGTCTCCTTTAAAGTCAAATTTCAAATTACCGAATTTCAAATGACTCATGATGTATTTTCGCATATCTACTTGAAACCAGGCACCATAAATACCAATAGTGATAATTGTTAAAAAGAGCCCTTTCAAATACAATAAAAAGAATTCTTTTCGATTGCCAGTGTATTTAAAGTGAATGCCTTTCCAAGAACTTCGTGAAGACCTGTAACGCATCGCGCCATGAATTGCAAATGGCATTATTAGAATAAAAAAAAGATAAAATACAAGAATACCAATAACAGTCATTACATGATCTTCCGTTTGCAAGGCGTATAATAAAAATGCATAAAGCACAATTATCATTAAATATATTTTTATAAAACCTCTAAAAACTTCACGTCCGGTTGCATGAAATGCGAAACGTGATCCTTCCAATTCTGTAGATTGATAATGATAGTTTAACTTTTCAACTTTTGCCCATGGATAATACAAACCAAAGGTTATAAATGTTAATATTAAATTTTTGAAATAAATAAGTGCAAATTCAGATCCACTTCCAAAATAGTTGAATTTCTTATTTGGAATTTGATTTTGGTCAATAATTTCCATGCAAAAGTTTTAAAGGTTAAGTTATGTTTCAAAAGTGCAAATTAATTCACTTTTACGCAAATTTATAACGTAATAGATGGTGCCGAAATTATAAAAAAGATTAAAAAATAGTTATTTTTTGTACATTTAAAAAAACTAAACCAAAAACGATGAAAAAAACACTACTAACTTGCATCTTTATTTTTATAATAAGTAACTCTTTTGCTCAAAAAACCTATATCTATTGTGGTAAACTTATCGACTCTAAAAAAGGAACAGTTTTAAAAGAAATGACCATTGTAATTCAAGAAAATAAGATTGAAAGCGTTGAAAAAGGATATCAAAAACCTAGAGTTTCATCGGATAAAATAATTGATTTAAAAAATAAAACGGTTTTACCCGGATTAATTGATATGCATGTTCATTTGGAAAACGAATTCAATCCAAAAGCATATTTAGAAAAGTTTACTTTAGATGATGTTGATAAGGCTTTTCATTCAACTGTATTCGCTGAAAGAACTTTACTTGCGGGTTTTACAACAGTTAGAGATTTGGGCGGTAGTGGTGTAAATACTTCTTTGCGAAATGCCATCGACAAAGGGTATATAAATGGACCGCGAATTTATTCAGCCGGAAAATCGATAGCAACCACAGGTGGACACGCAGATCCAACAAATGGTATTCGCCGTGACCAGATGGGCGATCCCGGACCGAAAGAAGGAGTAATTAATGGTGTAGAAGATGCTCGAAAGGCGGTTCGTCAACGCTATAAAAATGGTGCTGATGTTATTAAAATTACGGCAACAGGGGGCGTTTTGAGCGTAGCTAAAAACGGGCAAAATCCGCAATTTACTTTGGAAGAAATAAAAGCGATTTGCGAAACAGCTAAAGATTATGACATGCACGTAGCCGCGCATGCGCACGGAGATGAAGGAATGCAAAGAGCGATTTTAGGCGGTGTTAAAACAATTGAGCATGGCACTCTTATGAGCGACAAAACCATGACAATGATGATAGAACACGATGTGTATTACGTTCCAACCATCACTGCAGGAAAAGAAGTTAGTGACAAGGCAAAAATTGAAGGTTACTATCCTGATATTATTGTTCCAAAAGCATTGGAAATCGGACCAAAAATTCAGGGAACATTTGGAAAAGCTTATAAAAAAGGAGTTAAAATTGCCTTCGGAACAGATGCTGGTGTATTTCCCCATGGTTTAAACGGAAAAGAATTTGGCTATATGGTGGAAGCGGGAATGCCACCTATGAAAGCCATTCAATCGGCGACTATAACTAACGCTTTTGTTTTAAAAAATGAAAAAATAGGTGAAATTTCAGCAGGCAAATATGCAGATATTATTGCCGTAGATGAAGATCCGACAGAAAACATTAGTACTATGGAAAAAGTTATTTTCGTAATGAAAAACGGGGTAGTATATAAAAATTAAGAAACTAGTCCTTTTCAAAAATAATATGCTCGTAAGCCCCCATATCGGGATTTGAAACTCTTGAGACACCGAGAATATCAAAAGGTATCTGGGCAGCAGCGTTGGTATCTGCCATATTTACTGCATCTGATTCTTGACCGATTATTAATGTATTGGCAGCTGTGTTTTTAAAGTCAGGATTCCCGTTAAAAATGTTATTTTGATATTTGGTATTATCTGTAAAATCAAATAGCGGATTATCTTTAAATCTACCATTAGTATCATCAAATTTTAGTAGGCTGTTCTTAAAATTATAATTAAATAATGCTCCTTCTGACTTCTCTAAAAAAAACTCAAAATTCTGATTTCCTTCGATAATGCAATTGGTAAAATTTGCCGCTTTTAAATCACGCGCCAAAACACCTTCTGTATTATCACTATTAATAAAAGAGACAAAATTGTTGATTAAAACCGTTGGAAAATCACGAATACTCGAATTCCAATAATTCCCAAAGGTTGCATGCGTAAAATTGTAGGTTCCGCCAATCGTACAACCTAAGGCAGATTGTCCGTTATTTGCAATGACAATATTTTTACCTTCAATATTTGCAGTTCTGCCGAGCATACCAAAGCTTGTAGTATTATAAATTTGGGAATTGCTGATTTTTAAAGTTGGTTCAGTTGAACTGCCGACAGAATCCATCAAAATACCAATAGTACTATTTTTTATAATCGCATGATCTATTTTATGGTTTTTACTACCTGCCCTTAACCAAATCGCACCCCATTGTCCGGCTATATCGCTATAAAAAGGCTCCAGTCGATCCCCTTCAAAAATAACTTCTTCCCCTAGTTCACCTTCCACTTTCAAGGTTGCGTTGTTTTCAACTAGCAATCCTGAGTTTTTATGAAAATGAACTCTCACACCTTTTTCTATCGTTAATTTACTGTTGCTATTTACACCGACGTAACCATATACAACATAAGGTTTATCGTTTGTCCAAACTGCATCATTTGGCAAATAAGCCCCTTCGACTGCAATAGTTTCACCGTCTTCGTTTGTTCCTAAAATGATTGTTTCTTTTATACCTTGATTATCCCTTTTCGGAAAAAGAAAATGAGCATCTTGCACCAAAGTAACCAATTTTACATCTTGTACATTTTCGCCACTATCAAAAACTATAGAATCTGTATAAATAGGATTTGTTACCTTATTGAAATCAATTGTTGCTTCAATAAAAACAAACAGACTATCTTTTGCAAGAATATTCATGTTTTGGAATGCTTTACCACTTAATCCGTCGACATTTAAACGATAAAAGGAATCTTCACCTCTACCTAATTTAATGGTTGGAATAGTAATATTATTTTTTGAAGTATTATAGATTTTCAAGGTTCGGGTACTCGAACCAATACTAGAAAAGACTGTGTCTAAATAAACTGTGTCTTTTGAAAAAGTCAATTTACCATTATTTAAAACCGTTTGGTCAAAATCATCCTGACAAGAAATAAAAGCAAACAATAAAATGGTGCCAATGACAACAAGAATCAACCGCATCTATTTAAATTTATTTTTTAATTAACTTAATCTCAAAAACTTTCGACCATTTTTTTCCGGTAACATAAAGCCGGTCGCCCTCTGTATCGTATGCAATACCGTTTAAAACGTTATCATCTCCTTTTTGATCTGCCTTTTCTTGTAAACCGTTTAAATTTACAATTCCTTCAATCGCTCCATTTACCGGATTGACAATTAGAATTGAATTTTGTTGCCAAATATTGGCATAAATTTTACCATTGATAAATTCCAATTCATTGAGCTTCTCTGCCTTTCTTTTATTCGTATATGTTTCAATATAAGTTTCTTCTTTTAATGTTTCCGGATCTAGAAACCACATTCTCTCCGTGCCATCTGTTTTAACCAACTTCTCTGAATTATGTGCCAAACCCCAACCTTGCTTACTTTGTCCGTATTCAAAAGTTCGGTCTAATTTAAAAGTCTCTAAATCGTAAACAAAACCAGTATTTTCTTGCCAAGTCAGTTGGTAGATTTTATTATTTAAAATGGTCATACCTTCGGCGAAATACTTTTTATCTAAATCAATTTTTTGAAGAACTTTTCCAGTTTCAACTTCAACTTTTCGAAGCGATGATCTACCATAATTACCGGTGCTTTCATAAAAATAGCCATCATGATATTCAAAACCTTGTGTAAAAGCGGTTTTGTCATGCGGAAATTCATTAACAATGGTATACGTATAAACGGTAGGTGGACTATCCGCTAAAAAATAGATGGTATTATTTAATTCTTTTTGCTTTCCATCGTAAAAAACAGTTGCTCTAACAGCTTGTTTTCCCAACTTATAATCACTTATATCTATAGGTACATTATTTGCTAAAACTTTCCCGTTTAATGAATAGGCAACCGAATCAATTGGATTTCCATTTTTCTCATTAACAGAAAGTTGTAATTTTTCATTAACCTGAATTGTTTTAGGAGAAACCAATTCTAGTTTATAATTTGAGCCACATGAAATGAAAATAAAAAGTATAAAAATGGTACCAAAAGAAATAATTTTATTCATAACTAAATTTTTTCTACAAATTAACCAAATAAATGTTTGAGATTTAAAAATATTATTTAAATTTGCAAACTCAAATTCAGCGACAGCTGTATTATCTTTTAGAGAAGCGAAAGTATAAAAATTAAATGAGTTAACGATGAGAAAAGGAATACATCCAGAAAATTATAGAATGGTAGCTTTTAAAGATATGTCTAATGGGGATGTATTTTTAACCCGTTCCACTGCAGATTCAAAAGAAACAATTGATGTTGAAGGTGCAGAATACCCATTAATCAAATTAGAGATTTCAAGAACATCTCACCCATATTATACAGGTAAAGTTAAATTGGTTGATACGGCAGGTCGTATTGATAAATTTAAAACGAAATACGCAAAATTCAGCAAATAATTTTATAATTATCGCGAATATCATTGTAGTATCTACAGTGATTTTAAAGAAAAAGTCCTTTTAAATAATATTTAGAAGGACTTTTTTTCATGGTAAACAGGTATTTTACTCCTCAAAAGCAAGTATTTTACATTAATTTAACTTTTTTTTCTAAACTTATTTACTACCTTTGAGTAATTCAATGATCGAATTAGGTCATAGAATTAAACTCCCCTCAGAATATTTCCCTCAAAATTACGTTTAAATTGTGTTGACATTTATTTCAACCAATTATTTAAAGTTATTAATTTAGGTAAATTTAGGATATCAAAATGGTGAACTACGAGGTTAAAATTAGAAATGAGTTTTTTATTTCGGTTTTATTTATAGAAAATATGATCACAACATATTTTTCCGAAAAATTAAATATCGACGATATAGGAAATTCCGAATTATTAGGGAGTGATAAAAACAGTATAAATTTCGATCAAAAGATTGAATTACTTTTAGAAACCGCTAATTTTTCAATCATTGATAATAGCAAGCTATCTGTTTATAGAGAAATTAGAAAAGATTTGTTGAAAAACAAAAATGCCGAAAATTTTGAAGCATGTCTTTCTTCTGAAGATGGAAATGATAATTTTTTATTGATTCTTTATCCGCATAGTGAATATTTACCACGAGAAGAAAAACTGATTAGTGCTTGTTACCAATTGATGGGAGAAGTATCAGAATTGGTTGCTCACTTTACGCAAAAACAAGAAATCAAATTACATGAGAAAAATTTTAATGTAAAAAATTACCTCAACTTTAATAGCTTAAATCTTAGTAAATTAACATTTTTATTTTCGTTCTTATTTCTTAAATAAAAATATCTGCTTTTATATTTTGTAACATAACAAAAAGATCGATTTTTTAATCGGTCTTTTTTATTTACTATTGTTTTCCCTGAATCAATTATTTATTTTATGGATAAACCTATTCGAAAAGCAGTAATGGCAGTTCTTATTGATCAAAAGCTGAATATTTTGATTGGTTATTCCCCGCGAGATAAGTGTTATAAATTTCCGCAAGGTGGCTTAGAAAAAAATGAAAATAGTTTCCAAGGAATCCAGCGTGAACTTTTAGAAGAATTAAATTATACTATTAATTCGGAAGATATTCTAGCTATTTTTGAAGAAAAAGTTTTGTATTACTATCCCAAAAACGAGTTTTTTTCAGGCCAGGAATTAAGCATTGTGAAAATTTTATACAATCCTGATTTAGAACTTACACCACAAGATGATGAATTTAAAAATATGATTTGGATTAAACCTGAAGACTTGAAAAATTACAATACCGAGTATCGGGCAGATGCTTATAAAAAAGCATTGCAAATTTGCAAATTACTTTAATCAAATACTAAAATATCGAATTCAAGCTTTAACGGATCTAAAGTATCTACAAGCTCATTAATCAAGTTATCACCATATTCCACATAAAATTCAGAAAAATTAGAGTAACGTTCTTGCAAACTCCCTTTCGGAAATAATTCATTTTGAAGATTAGTAATTCGATTTACTTTTTCACTTAACTTTCTTTTTTGTGCTTTTAGCAATCGTTTTTCGAGCTTTTCAATACCATTTAACTGCTTCTTTTCTTGAGCTTGAACCGCTCCCAGAAATGATTTATCTGTTTTATTGGATAATACTTCCAAATCAGAAAACATTTTTTTAAGCATTGCTTTTTGATTGGATAAATCGATGTTTATATCAGATATTTCTTTAACCTTCTTTTGAATAAGCTTGTTTTGAGGTATAAAAACATCTTTTATAGAAATATTAAGTTTCTGCAGTTTATGCAATTGCTTATCTGAAACTAACAAAACGGAATTCCGCAACAAGAGAATCGGAAAAGGTATCTCTACTGTATCAAAATACCGCTTCAATTCAAACCAATACGCCAACTCTCCTCCTCCACCAATATAGCAAAGATTGGGTAAAATTACTTCTTGATATAGTGGGCGTGTTAAAACATTCGGACTGAATTTTTTAGGAAAAGCATGCAATTCCTTTAGAATTTCTTCTTTGGTGAAAATTAATGATGTATTTAAAACCTTATAAACCGAATCCTCAAATACAATACGCTCCCGTACTCCTTCACTCAAATAAAACAAATTAATTTCTCTCGGATTTACTTGGATAGGATAATCTTTCTCTAAATATCCAATCGTCCTTGAAACCTCTTGAAATGAAGTGTTATGCACTAATTCCTGCTCCATAAAAGGAACAAAGCTCTTCTTTAAATCAGGAGTATCCGCATCTAGGATAACTAAGCCTTGTTCTGCGAACAATGCATTAGCCAAAAAATGAGTCGCATCTGATAAATTAGCATGTTCAATATAAGCTTTTGTGAAAAGAGACTTTAAAAACTTAGCATTTTTACTTTGCCCTAATTCTCGATCAAAATCAGCAAAAACTTTCGAAAGACCTTCTGTTGTTAATCTACCAACAGCCCCTCCGGAATCTCTTTTCCATGTATATTTTTCGCCTTTAAAATTAAAATATTGAATTTCTTCAAAATCATGATCTTCAGTTGCCATCCAGTATATTGGAACAAAATTATACGTAGGAAATTCTTTTTTTAACTTTTTGGTTAAATTTATGGTAGAAATAATCTTATATAAAAAGTATAATGGTCCGGTAAAAAGATTTAATTGATGTCCGGTAGTTATCGTAAATGTATTCTCATTCGCTAAAGAAAGAATATTTTCCTGAGTTTTTACCGATATATCACTGTTTGCATATTGCGTTTGCAATGTTTTTACCAAAGCATTTCTATGCACCTTATGCCTAGAATTCATTCTAGTTTTTATCTGATTTTCAAAACCGTTCAGGTCAGGAAAATTAGAATAAAACTCCCTAATTGTTTCTTTTTTCTCCAAATAATCAGAAATGATCTTTGAAAAATAACCGGTATCTTGAAATGGAATTGTTTGGTTTTTAAGCACGCAATACTAATATTTAGAAATAAATGAGTTTATTTTCTATGATTCGAAACCTCTAAAATAACACTATAAACAGACATTATAAAATATAATCCTTACAACAATAAAATTTATTTTGCCGGAACACCATACAAATCAAAATCTGTTGCTTCCGTAATCTCAATATTTATAAATTGACCGATTTGTAAGTAATGCTCTGTAGCATCAACCAATACCTCATTGTCAACATCGGGACTATCAAACTCTGTTCTACCGATAAAATAATTTCCTTCTTTTCGGTCAAAAATACACTTGTACACCTTTCCTACTTTATCTTGATTTAAATCAAAAGAAATCTGACCTTGAATTTCCATAATTTCAGCAACTCGCGCTTCTTTTACCTTTTCAGGAATTGTATCTTCTAATTGATACGCATGTGTATTTTCTTCATGAGAATACGTAAAACAACCCAAACGTTCAAACCTAGAGTCAATTACAAATTGTTTTAACTCTTGAAAAATTTCTTCCGTTTCTCCGGGGTAACCAACAATTAACGTAGTTCGTATTGCCATATTCGGAACTCTATCTCTAAATTGACCAATCAATTTGGTAGTTTTTTCAGAATTTGTTCCTCGTCGCATCGATTTTAAAATATCTGAATTTATATGTTGTAAAGGAATATCTAAATAATTACAGACTTTTTGTTCATCGCGCATAACATCTAAAACATCCAACGGAAATCCGGTAGGAAAAGCGTAATGCAAACGAATCCATTCTATGCCGTCAATTTTCACCAATTCCTTAAGCAAATCAGCTAAAGCTCTTTTTTTATAAATATCTAAACCGTAATAGGTTAAGTCTTGTGCGATTAGAATCAATTCTTTAATTCCTTTTTCGGCTAATTTTGTCGCTTCAGTAACAATATCTTCTATCGGAGTAGAAACATGTTTTCCGCGCATTAGCGGAATAGCACAAAAAGAACACGGACGGTCACAACCCTCTGCAATTTTCAAATACGCATAGTGTTTTGGTGTTGTCGTCAATCGCTCGCCTACTAATTCATGCTTATAATCAGCCCCCAAAGCTTTTAACAAATTAGGCAAGTCATGTGTGCCAAAATATTGATCAACGTTAGAGATTTCCTTTTCTAGATCTGGCTTATATCTCTCACTCAAACAACCTGTTACAAAAACTTTATCAATTTTTTTAGAATCTTTCAAATCCACAAAATGTAGAATAGTATTGATAGATTCTTCTTTTGCTTTACCAATAAAACCACAAGTATTGATAACAACAATATTTCCATCATCGTTTTCATCTTCATGAACGACATCTTTATTATTTGCCTTGAGCTGTCCCATCAAAACTTCACTGTCGTAAACATTTTTAGAGCAGCCAAGTGTAACTACATTAATTTTATTCTTTTTTGTTGATTTTGTGCGCATGATTATAATTTATAGAAATAAAAAAATAGGTGAAAAAAACCACTATACAGAAAATATTTATAAATAATTTTAAGCTTTTACTTAAAAAATGAATCTACAAATTCATCTTTATTGAAAACCTGCAAATCATCTAGGCCTTCACCTACCCCAATATACTTAACCGGAATTTGGAATTGATCCGAAATTCCGATAACAACACCGCCTTTTGCAGTACCGTCGAGTTTTGTAATTGCCAAAGCAGTAACTTCGGTCGCATTCGTAAATTGTTTTGCCTGTTCAAAGGCATTTTGACCGGTTGAACCATCCAAAACAAGAAGAACTTCGTCTGGTTTATCAGGAGCAATTTTTTGCATTACTCGCTTTATTTTAGTTAATTCATTCATCAAATTAACCTTGTTATGTAATCTTCCGGCAGTATCAATAATGACGATATCAGCATCCTGACGAACTGCAGATTGCAGAGTATCAAATGCTACTGAAGCCGGGTCACTACCCATTTCTTGGCGAACCATTGGCACATCAACGCGATCAGCCCAAACCTGTAATTGGTCAATTGCTGCGGCACGAAATGTATCTGCAGCACCTAAAACTACTTTTTTACCTTGCTTTTTAAATTGAGAAGCTAGCTTGCCTATGGTTGTGGTTTTTCCCACACCATTCACACCAACCACCATAATAACATATGGCTTTTTTGAATCTGGAGTAACAAAATCGGTTGCATTGCCTTGATTAGTTAATGCTAACAAAGCTGCAATTTCTTCTCGTAATATTTTGTTGAGTTCTTCGGTGCCAAAATATTTATCTTTTGCAACACGAGATTCAATTCTATCGATAATTTTTAAGGTAGTTTCTACACCAACATCAGAAGAAACCAAAACTTCTTCTAAATTATCTAAAACTTCGTCATCCACTTTGGATTTGCCGGCGACTGCTTTCGATAATTTATTAAAAAACGATGTTTTGCTTTTTTCTAAACCTTTATCTAAAGTTTCTTTTTTCTCTTTGGAAAAAATATTTTTGAATAAACTCATATTAGCTCCTGATTTAAACCTGTTTTGTAAAAGATTTGCAAAGATAGCTAAAATTAACTATCCGCTAGAAATGAAAAAGCTACTTTCAAAAATGAAAGTAGCTCTATATATGCTTTTAAAAAAGTAGGTTTATTTTTCTTTCAAAAAATCACTAACTTTTGTTGGATCCATGATAGCTTCAACGAATGTATAAGCTCCTGTTTTTTCAGATCTTACCATTTTGATTGCTTTTGTCAACCTTTTTGAACCGGTTTGTAATGATGCTACTGCCTTCTTTGCCATGACTTCTTATTTTATTTCTTTATGTACTGTCATTTTCTTCAAAATAGGGTTGAATTTTTTCAATTCTAATCTATCTGGAGTATTTTTTTTGTTCTTTGTAGAAATGTATCTTGAAGTTCCAGCTTGACCTGAAGCTTTGTGCTCTGTGCACTCAAGAATAACTTGAATTCTATTTCCTTTACTTTTTTTTGCCATCTTTTCTTATTTTTTTAAGTGACCGTTAGCTCTTGCTTCTTTAATAACAACATCAACACCTTTTTTATTGATGTTTTTGAGTGCTCTTGTTGAAACCTTCAAAGTAATCCATTTATCTTCCTCCGGTAAATAAAAACGCTTTTTTACCAAGTTAACTTTAAATTTTCTTTTGGTTCTATTCATCGCGTGAGAAACGTTGTTTCCTACCATCGCTTTTTTACCTGTAAGCTCACAAACTCTTGACATTCCTTTACTGTTTTAATTGTTCTTTCAAAACGAGGTGCAAAAATATACATTCTTTACATATCTAACAAACTATTTTTGTTGTTTTTTAAAAATTCTTTTTGCAACATTTCCAAACTTTTGA
>CBDTUD010000057.1:0-17427 GCA_965363545.1 uncultured Flavobacteriaceae bacterium
CCGCAGAAATGAATTATTTTAAAGATTGGTTCAATACCGGTTGGTTTGGAAGTGGATCAAACGGAATGAAATTAGTTGCTGAAGGTGGCTATGTTGCCCCTCCATTGGATGGAGTTTGGGCTACAGCGCCGTATTTTCACAATGCTTCAACTCCAACTATTGATGATGTTTTAAATAGTACTAACCGACCGAAATACTGGACACGTACTTTTGTGAGTACCGATTATGATGAAACAAAAGTGGGTTGGGAATATACCGTTCAAAATTCAAAAGTTGATAAAAATACGTATGATACCACCCAAAAAGGATATGGTAATGGTGGTCATACTTTTGGAGATAATCTAACCACAGATGAGCGAAAAGCAGTTATTGAATATTTAAAAACGCTTTAAGATAATTTATTAATCAAAGTAGCAGGTGCAATTCGCATAAAGAAGGCAATAAAAGCCCATCTTTTGGTGATATATACTTTTTTCTTCTTTCTCTTAATTGCACTGTAAATTTGTCTAGCAGCTTTTTCTGGTGAAGCCATCCAAAATGTGTCGCCCAATGCCATTTTGGTATCGACAAATCCGGGTGCAATATCGGTAACAAAAATAGTTGCTTTGCTTCTTTTGGCTTTCATCCAAAGAGATTCTAAATAGTTATTCTGATATGCTTTGGAAGCAAAATAAGCTGGTACATTTCGATTCCCTCGTAATCCTGCAATAGAAGAAATTGCTACCAAATGCCCGAAACCCTGTTGCCTGAATAAATTATAGGCCAGACCGAATACTTTGGTTGCTCCGATCACATTGGTATCTAAAGTTGGTACTTCTTTATCCCAATCCAATTCATAATTTGGATCCGCTACACCTGAACTGTAAATAATTAAATCAATCGTTTTAAAACTTGCAACAAATTCTTTGAACATTTCTTCAAGTGTCTCTATTTGCGTGACATCATGTTTTTTAATACTATATTTTTCCGGGTTTGTAGCTTGAATTTTTCTTAATTTTTCTTCTCTTCTTCCGGTAATTAAAACGTGAAAACCACCTGCAACCAAAAGTTTTGCCAATTCTTTCCCGATTCCAGATGATGCTCCAAATATTACTGCATTTTTAGTCACTTTGTCAATTTTAGTTTACTTTTGCAGCCATAAATATAGAATAAAAAATGTTTAGTCAAGGGCAACTCATATTTGCGGGAATTTTTAGCTTAGTTTTTATTGGAGTAATGATTTGGAGCTATAGAAAAGATATTCCATTGCATAAATTTTACTATAAAAATGTATGGATAGTTGGTCTTGGTATTTTCTTGGCCATCGCCTTGTTCGCTTTGATAACCTTTTGGCTACATAAATAAAAAAGAACAAACAGTTTTCACCATTTGTTCTTTTTAATCTTATATGTAATTATATATTACGAAAGAATTTCTTCTTCTTTTTCTGCCGCAACTATCTTGTATAATTTGTCATTTGGACGAATTCGAAACTCTAACGGAATGGTTATCGAATCTCCTCTTTGAGCGGTTTCTCCTTTTTTGTCGTTTACAAACATTTCTTTTATTTCTAATTCTTTTGCTCCGGTAGTTGGGCCGGTAATCAATATTGTATCTCCAACTTTTACATCAAAAGCTTCCAATTTAAATTCTCCGATATTTGCTTTTGGAAAGAAATGTGCTCCCTTACCTATATAAACTTTCTTTTGTGTAGCGTGTGAACCAGAACCTTTGCTCCACTCTCCTAATTTTTGTCCAAGATAATAACCGTTCCAGAATCCACGATTATAAACCGTTTCTAATTCTAGCATCCAGCCAATTACTTTTTCTTTATCGTAGGTTCTGTTTCCAATACTGTCAATTGCATCACGGTATGCTTTTATAACTTTAGCAACATATTCCGGAGCTCTACCTCTTCCTTCGATTTTTAAAACTTTAATTTTTGCATCGGCAACTTGGTCTAAAATATCAATCGTACATAAGTCTTTAGGAGACATGATGTATTCATTATCGATTTCCATTTCAAAACCAGATTCTTGGTCGATTACTGTATATTTTTTTCGGCAATTTTGCTTGCACGCACCTCGATTTGCACTTGAATTATACGAATGCAAACTCAAGTAACATTTCCCGGAAACCGCCATACATAAAGCACCATGACCAAATATTTCAATTTCAACCAATCTTCCTGACGGGCCTTTTATTTGTTCTTTTTCAATCTGTTCGGTGATACTTTTAATTTGACGCAAACTCAATTCCCTACTCAAAACCACAGTATCTGCGAACATGGCATAGAATTTTAAAGTTTCAATGTTAGTAACATTGATTTGCGTTGAAATATGCACCTCCATTTCCGCTTGACGAGCGATGGCAATAACTGCCTGATCCATAGCAATAACAGCAGTAATATTAGCTTCCTTTGCTCTATTAATCAAGGTTTTAACGATCGTTAAATCGTGGTCGTAAATAATAGTATTCAAAGTTAGGTAGGTACGAACATTTTCTTCTTGACATCTTCTAGAGATTTCTGGCAGGTCATCTAAAGTGAAATTAATAGATGCTCGCGCACGCATATTCAGTTGTTCTACACCAAAATAAACAGAATCCGCTCCGTTATCTAATGCCGCTTGCATGGATTCAAAATTTCCTGCAGGTGCCATTAATTCAATCTTATTCTCGCTGTTTGTAACCATTTCTTCTGTATTAAATCCTTTTTAATTCGAATTTGCGAAATTACAACATATTATTTAATCTTTATTGACCTGTTAAATTTTAACTATTGGCATTGGAATATGATAAAAATTAAACAATTTGTATAAAAACCTGATATTTACTTGCATTCAATACTAAAAAATTCACAATCTTTGCGACTTCAAAATTTAAATTGATTCAAAAATGAAATTAGCTGTAGTTGGTGCTACCGGAATGGTAGGAACTGTTATGTTGGAAGTTTTAGCAGAAAGAAATTTTCCGATAACGGAATTATTATTGGTTGCCTCAGAAAAATCGGTTGGAAAAACCATTTCCTATAAAGGAAAAGACTATACCATAATTGGTTTGCAGGATGCTGTAAATCAAAAGCCGGATATGGCTTTATTTTCAGCGGGAGGAACTACTTCTGAAATTTGGGCTCCAAAATTTGCAGAAGTTGGCACAACGGTTGTCGATAATTCTTCTGCTTGGAGAATGGATCCAACCAAAAAATTAGTTGTTCCTGAAATTAATGGAAATGTTTTAACCAAAGAGGATAAAATCATTGCAAACCCAAACTGTTCTACCATTCAATTGGTGATGGCTTTGGCACCTTTGCATAAAAAATATAAAATGAAACGTGTGGTTATTTCTACGTACCAATCTGTTTCGGGAACCGGTGTAAAAGCTGTGGAACAATTGGAAAACGAAGCCAAAGGAATTAAAGGCGAAATGGCATATCATTATCCGATCAATCGAAATGCAATACCACAATGTGATGTGTTTTTAGATAATGGGTATACCAAAGAAGAAATGAAATTGGTAAAAGAGCCAAAGAAAATATTACAAGATGATTCCTTTTCGGTAACGGCAACTGCGGTTCGGATTCCGACTGCAGGAGGTCATTCAGAAGCAGTAAACGTTCAATTTGAAAATGATTTTGATGTAGCAGATGTACGCAAACTATTAAGCGAAACTCCTGGCGTAATTGTTCAAGATAATTTAGATACCAATACCTATCCAATGCCAATTTATGCGCACAATAAAGATGATGTTTTTGTAGGAAGAATTAGAAGAGATGAATCGCAACCAAAAACTTTGAACTTATGGATTGTAGCTGATAATTTAAGAAAAGGTGCTGCAACGAATACGATTCAAATCGGAGAGTATTTAATTGCAAATAACTTGATCTAGTTATCCGAATTCTATAAAATTAAAAACGCAAAAGGATTATTTCTTTTGCGTTTTTTAATCTATCAATTTATTTCTCAACTTTCAAAACATCACTAATTACTTGTTCTAGATTATGTTTTGGAAGCGCTCCTTGCGCCATTTGCGGTTGCCCTTCTGCTGGACAAAAAAGCATAGATGGAATACTTCGAATTCCGAAAGCTGCAGAAAGCTCTTGTTCGGCTTCTGTATCTACTTTATAAATATCAACTTTACCTTTATATTCATCCGATAATTCTTCTAAAATTGGAGCGACCATTTTACAAGGGCCACACCAATCTGCATAAAAATCAATTATACATGGTTTATCTCCTTCGAATTTCCATTCTTTATTTTTTTCGAAGTTAAACACTTTTTTTAAAAATGTTTCTTTGGTCAATAACTCTGTCATCTCTAAATATTTAATTTATAATCATTTTACTGTAAAAAAAGAGCAATTTGCATGCCATTTATTTCATAAGACAAAGTGACGCAAATAATTGATTTTGTTTTGTTACCCATGTTACAAATTAAAATTAATTTTTAACATTGCAGCTTCGTCTCCAAAAAATTACTAACTATATACGAATCGAAATGATTTTCTTAGAAACAAAAAACCCTGTAATAAAAACTAATTACAGGATTTTTTTAAATCATTCATTAATTATTAAATCTTCAATTTTGCTTTTTTCATACTTAAATGAAAATCTTGGTACAACTCTAACAAATTCATTATTGCCGAAATCAAGTCTTTAGTCTCCAATAAATTTCCAAAATAAAGGGTGGTATTTTTCGGGCTACTTTCTTCACTTCGTATTCTACCAATTTGTTTTTCGATAGATTCGGTTACATCATTAAATAAGCTTTGCTTTTCGGAAATTATTTTGCCCAAATTCTCAAATTCTCTATTTTCAAAAATCTTTTGAATATCACTAAGCATTTCTGTTAATTCCTTGTCAATATTCTTCAAATCTTTGATTTGTTCTTTCTTTAAATTTTTATGATTGTTGTTCACATGCTTGTAGCTTGCTTTCGAAATATAACTAATTGACTGTGATATATCTTGTAAATAACCCATAATCACGATGTAAAATCTGCTTGCTTCCACCGATTTTTCATCCAAGGATTTGATAAAATAAAAAGCTTCATCTTTTAAGGCATCTACTTCATCATTTAATTTATTTACATGCTTATTGGTTTTTTTCAGTTTATTCAAATCATGTGTTGATAAATCTTGAACAACATTGGAATATAACTTACTTACCCGTTTTACAATTTCAGAAATATGATGAGAAGTTTCTTCAATTACTTCATTAATGGTAATCAATTCAGATCTCTCAATGTGACGTTTGGTAGCCTTTTCTTTCTCTTCATTTCTATGCTTCATGAAATTTTTGATGATTAAGAAGAAAACCAAAGTCAAGATAAGTCCAATTGCCGTAATCCCACCAAGATGAATTAAATAGGCAAAAACTCCCGCAGTTACAAAAGCAACAAATGCAGTAATAAACCATCCTCCGATAACATTTAAAACTCCTGCCACTCGATATACGGCACTTTCTCTATCCCAGGCTCTATCTGCCAAAGAAGTACCCATAGCCACCATAAAAGTAACATAGGTCGTAGAAAGCGGTAATTTATAAGACGTTGCTATTGATATCAAAATTCCGGCAACCATTAAGTTTGTTGATGCGCGAATAGCATCAAAAGCAGGCATTTCATATACTTTATGCTTGGATATTGTTACCACCGGTTTTTTAAACTTTTTATCTAATTTTTCCGTTAAGGAAGTTGGGAAAATATTTTCTGTAAGGCTTGCTATACTTACTGAGGCTCTTACAATTATTCTAGATAAATTATTTGGTTGAAAACGTTCATGACCTTCATCTTGACGTGCTAAATTAAGCTCAGTCGCAGCAACCTTTCTCGCTTTCGATGAAAACCAAAGTGTAATCACCATAATCAATCCTGAAATAAATAAAAATAAGGTTGGTGTAGGTACTTTACCGGCTAAAACCTCCATACTAAATTCATTAGCTGCAATACCGGAGCCATGCCAAGCCTCATAAGAATTCCAAGCTGCCATCGGTACTCCAATAAAGTTCACCAAATCATTTCCTGCAAAAGCAAGAGCAAGCGAAAACGTACCAATACCAATAATTATTTTAAACAGATCTATTTTGAAAAACTTCGTTAATACATACGATAAACCGATCCATACAACTAAGGATATAGCAATAATTGCTAATCGGTGACTTTCTAACATACTTTCAGAAGTATCAAAAAATGAAATACCCTTCAAGCCTTTAATAAATATAAAATAAGTAATTGCCGTTAGTGCAACTCCACTAAAAATAGAGATATAAATTTTTGGTTTTGTTTCAAAATTAAAAGTCAACAATAACCTAGAAATATACTGAACTATCGCCCCAATGGTAAAAGCGACAACAACCGAAAGTAGTATACCAAATATAATGGTCATCGCTTTATCTGAATTGATATATTGTGATAAATTGGATAAAGTTTCTGTTTCAGAAGATGCTATTTTTAATAATGCCATTACTACTGCAGCACCTAATAATTCAAATACGATAGAAACAGTTGTTGACGTAGGCATACCTAACGTATTGAAAAAATCCAATAATAAAATGTCTGTAACCATAACCGCCATAAAAATGATCATGATTTCGTCAAAATAAAATTCACCAGGGTTAAAAATTCCTTTTCTGGCAACTTCCATCATTCCACTTGAAAAAATTGCTCCAATGGCTATTCCCAAACTGGCGACAATCATAATTGTTCGCATCGATAATACTTTTGATCCGATAGCTGAATTTAAAAAATTAACTGCATCATTACTAACTCCAACAACTAAATCAATAATTGCTAAGGTCACTAATGCAATAAGCATTAAAATGTATATATTTTCCATTCTTTATATTTTACGTTGCAAAATTAAATAAGTCCGATAAGGCCAATGTTAACTTAGTGTTAACAAATGTATTTATTATAATTAATCATTTGCTTTAAAATTGAATTATTTTTTAACTTTTATTTCAAATTATTTGATTATATATACTTGTATTTCATCACTTTAACTTTGTTTAAAGATCGTTTTATAATTTAAAAAAATATAATACTTCTACTAATCGGTAAAATTAATTATCTCAAGCCGTAAAAACTTTCCGTTTAAGGGTTTAATTCCGAGCTAAAAACAGCAAATTAAATTCCCGTTTTCAATGGAATGACAAAACGAAAACAAGAGCTTTTCTATTTAAAAAAGATAATTACAACTTGTTCAACCTTTAAAACATTGAAAAATGAAAATATGTATATTTGAAAAAAAAACTAATGCTTCAGAAACTTATTTTATTTGTTTTAATTTCTATATTTTATAGCTGTAATAGTCAAAATAAACAAGTAATGACGGATAAACATAAATTTACCAATGATTTAATTCATGAAACAAGTCCATATTTATTGCAACACGCACATAATCCGGTAGACTGGCATGCCTGGAACAAAGAAACTTTAGATTTAGCTAAAAAAGAAAACAAGCTTTTATTGATTTCTATTGGCTATGCAGCTTGCCATTGGTGCCACGTTATGGAACATGAAAGTTTTGAAGATTCTACGGTTGCTGCCATTATGAACGAACATTTTATCAACGTAAAAGTGGATCGCGAGGAAAGACCTGATGTCGATCAAATTTATATGAATGCTGTTCAATTACTAACCGGAAGTGGTGGTTGGCCCTTGAATTGCATTGCACTTCCCGATGGCAGACCCATTTGGGGAGGTACTTATTTTCCAAAAGATAATTGGATTCAAGCTCTAACCAAAGTTGCCGATTTATATAAAAATAGTCCTGAAAAAGCAGAAGAATTCGCTGCAAAGCTTACTGATGGAGTAAAACAATCCGATCTAATTACTTTAAATACAGAGCAACCTTTGTTTACAACACCCGACTTAGATCAAGCGGTTGTAAAATGGCAACCAAACATGGATTTCAAAAATGGAGGAAGAATGGGTGCACCAAAATTTCCCATGCCAAATAATTTTCAATTTTTATTGCGCTATGGTTTTCAAACCAACAACAATAAAATTCAAGAATATGTAAAAACGAGTTTAACAAAAATGGCTCATGGAGGTCTCTACGATCAAATTGGTGGTGGTTTTGCCCGATATTCCGTTGATGATCATTGGCATATACCTCATTTTGAAAAAATGCTCTATGATAATGCGCAACTCATTTCTTTGTATTCTAAGGCTTATTTAACAGATAAGAATCCACTATATAAAGAAGTCGTTTTTGAAACTACAAGATTTATCGAACGGGAATTATATAATGAAATCGGTGCTTTTTATTCTTCGCTTGACGCGGATAGTAAAACGGCAACAGGCGAACTTGAAGAAGGAGCCTATTATGTTTGGACAAAGCCAGAACTGGAGTCTGTTTTACAAAATGATTTTGACTTATTCTCTGATTACTATAATGTAAATCTGTATGGAAAGTGGGAAAAAGAAACCTATCATTTAATCCGAACTCAATCGGATGAAGAATTTTCAAAAAAGCATGCTATCTCTGTAGAAGAAATTAAAGAAAAAGTTCAAAATTGGAAATCTATTTTACTAAAAGAACGAAACAAAAAACCGTTACCAAGGTTGGATGACAAAACCTTAACTTCTTGGAATGCCTTGATGCTAAAAGCTTATGTAAATGCTTACACGACTTTTGAAGAGGAACAGTTTTTAAAAATTGCATTAAAAAACGCACACTTCATTATTAACAAGCAACTAAAAGAGGATGGAGGTTTGTATCGCAATTATAAAAATGGTAAAAGTTCGATCGAAGCATACTTAGAAGATTACGCCACAGTTATCGATGCTTTTATAACCTTATATGAAGCCACCTTAGATGAAAATTGGTTACAAACTGCAAAACAATTAACCGATTATTGTTTTGATCATTTTTATGATACAGAAAGTAAAATGTTCTTTTTCACCTCTGATAAAGAAACTAATTTAATCACCCGAAAAATGGAAATTGATGACAATGTAATTCCATCTTCCAATTCTATCATGGCGAATAATTTATTTAAACTTGGGCATTATTTTGAAAATAAGTATTACAGTACCAATGCAAAAACAATGCTAAATAACGTGAAAGAAAATGCACTAAAATATGGTGCGGGAGCTTCTAACTGGTTGAATTTGTATGCGAATTATGCCGGTAATTATTACGAAATTGCCATTGTAGGAGAAAATGCAAAAGAAAAATTAAAAGAAATAAATCAAAATTACATTCCGAATAAACTAATTGTGGGAAGTACAAAAGAAAGTAATTTACCACTTTTAGCTTATAAATATTCTGAAACCCAAACTACTATTTTTGTTTGTGTTGATGGAGCATGCCAATTGCCTGTTAGTGAGCCAAAAGAAGCTTTTAAACAAATAAAAACCAGTTTTAAATGAAATTTTTAAGCACACTTTTTATCGCTATTGTTGCCTTTGAACATTTTTATTTTATGCTTTTAGAAATGTTTTATTGGACAAAACCAAAAGGTCTTAAAGCTTTCGGATTCACCAAAGAATTTGCAGAAAGCACTACTGTATTAGCTGCTAATCAAGGTTTATACAATGGTTTTTTGGCAGCTGGTTTGGTTTGGGCACTTTTCGATAATAACTACGGCAAACCAATTGCTATATTCTTTTTGTGTTGTGTTATTATTGCTGGAATGTATGGAGCATATAGTACCAAAAAATTAAAACTATTTTATATACAAGCGATTCCGGCAATTATCGCTTTACTTTTAGTACTCTTTTAAAACATTGGTTTTTTAGGCTTTCCGGCAACAAAATCTTTTAAGTAATAAGGTTCAAAATAAGCAACATCTTCAAAATTTTTATTGCTGTATTGATCAAAAGATGCTCCTGCCATTTGTTTGGCTGAAGGAAAGTAATTTTCTAAAAATAGGGCATTTTCATTAGAGATGAATTCTTTGCATTTTTCCGCTCCATCACCTAAAAAGCAAACCTTGCCTTTGGATAGAAATTCTGAAAAAGAACCTGCATCAATAATTTCGGCTTTAGTTTCTCTTATTTGTTCTAGCTTATTATTGTAAACAGCACTATAAACCTCCATTCTTCTCGCATCTAAAAGCGGAATACAATAGTCAAACTCTTTATCAGAAATTGCATGTGCTAATAAAGATAGTGTAGAAACCGCAATTAAAGGCTTATCTAAAGCGAAACATAGCCCTTTTGCTGCAGAAACTCCGATTCGCAAACCTGTATAAGATCCAGGACCTTTACTTACAGCAATGGCATCCAAATCATGCATAGTTTTATTCGATTTTTTTAAAACATCTAAAATAAAGCTGTGGAGTTTTTCAGCATGAGAAAAACTGCCTTCATTCAATTCCGTTAAAGACAAAACAACACCGTTTTCGGCAATACTTACCGAACAGTTTTTTGTAGCAGTTTCAATATTTAGAATTATAGGCAAACTTTTGTCTTCTAATTAAAAGCAATAATAATTAATTTATAGAAACCGGAATCCCATAGTAAAACTCTAATAATTTTACTTTGAAAATAAAATCGTATTTCGCTCTTAATAAATCCGATTGTGCTTTTACAAAACGGGTTTTAGTTTGGCTGAATTCAAAGGAGTTCATAGCACCAACATTGAATTTTTCTTGTGCATAACGAAAAGATTCTTTTTGTGCATCTACTGATTTTTGAGCTGCATCATATACTTTTAAAGCACCACGAGCATCTAAATATACCGAGTGAATCGTTCTTTCTAAATCAAGCTCTACTTGTTCTAATTGATATTCTTGCTTATCTTGGTATATTTCAGCTCTTTTCACATTATTTGATGCGCTAAAGCCATTAAAAACAGGAATACGTAAACTCAAACCATAAGAACTACCCTTATTTGTATCAAACTGGTCAAAAAAACCATTAGGACCACCAGTTATGGCAATATTATTTGGCACAAGAACATTTTGATTTGTGCCTTCTACGACTCCAATTACTTCAAACGGATTACTAGGGTCTGGTTCAAAACCAACAATTCTATCTAAATTTGAGTATCTAGAATTCCAGTTATAATAACCCGTTAAAGTTGGTTGTAAAGCACCTTTGGCGATTTTTATATCTTGAGCTGCTAATTCAATATTAGCTTGTGCAACTTTAACTTCTCCTCTATTTTCTATTGCTTTTTTATAAATATCATCAACGGAGTAGTTTGCTAAATTCATTAATGGTAAACTCTCAATTTCTGACTCAACGATATCAAAACTATTATAATCGTGCAATTGCAATAATTGCGCTAAACTCAATAAAGATAAGGTTACGTTATTTTGAGCAATAATTAAATTTTGTTCGTCAATAGCTAACGTTGCTTGAATATCAAACAAATCACCTTTCGGAACCGTACCAGCTTCTACTAATTTATTGGTTCTGTTCAACTGTTCCATCGAAATTTCCAACTGTGGTTGTGCAACATTCACGGCTTCTTTATTAAATAAAACATCTAAATACGCATTGATCACAAATAAAGAAATATCATCTTTCATTTTATCGAGTTGATAGCGATTCGCTAAAATGCCTATTTCTGTTTTTCGCAATTGATTCAAGTTTTGCAAACCACCATAAATTGCAACTCCAACTGTGGCACCTGCACTCGTATTTTGATTGGTTTGGTTTCTTAAAACTCCGGTAGTAACATCGGTTGTTAAACCAGTATTCCACGAATGGGAGCCACTTAAATTTAGAGAAGGTAAATAATTACCAATGGCATCTTTTTTATCAATCTCTGCTAAATCTATATCGTATTCGCTTTGTTTTACCGAAATATTATTTTCTACGGCGTAATCAACGCACTCTTGCAGTGTCCATTTTTTAACGACAGAATCTGAATCTTGCGCATACATGGATACAACAGCACAGAATAAAAGAGTAAAAATTAGTTTGGTTTTCATTATTTTGAAATTTATTATTGCGCTTTAACAATTTTTTTAAAGCCTTTTGTTAAAGCAATACATATATATTTTGTTGTTTGACGACTCGAAATTAATTATGTTACACAATTTCACTTTTAATATCGCTAATTTGCCTTTTTCCAATTTCTATATAAAAAATAAAGACCAACAGCAATAGTCAAATATGGAAATATCATTAAATAAACAATACCCGAATTGATGCCTTCTGCAACTTCATCTCCTCCTTGTTCAACAACGGCTCTGCACATCGCACATTGGGCGTAAGAACTAAAGCTTGCCAAGGTGGTAAAAAATAAAAATAGTACAATTCTACGCATGTTTTTCTAGTATAATTTTTTCTTTTACATTTTCACGAAAATAATTACGCATAATACGGCGAAATCATTATATAAACTACAACTCCTGTTACCGCAACATACAACCATAAAGGAAACGTTATTCTTGCAATTTTTCTATGACGTTCAATATCATTTGTTATGGCCCTTACAAAGGTAATTAATACAAAAGGAATTATAACAATCGACAAAACAATGTGCGATATCAAAACGACATAATAGATAAATTTTACAATTCCTTCTCCGCCAAACGTTGTTGAATTTGACGTCATGTGATAGGCTACATATAAAACTAAAAAAATGACTGATAAGCCAATTGCTATTTTCATTAAATATTCGTGCAACTTTAATTTTTTATTCTTAACTGCCCAAACTGCAAATACCAAAATAAAAGCAGTAATAGCATTAATCGTAGCATAAATTGGCGGCAAGAATACGGGTAATTTAAAATCAATTTTAACGCCAAATAAAATCGCCACAACCAAAGGAATAGCTATAGATAGAATTATAATAGGTTTGTTGTATTTTTTTTGATTAGAGTTCATTAGTTGATTATTCTTATTCTTTCAATAAAATTGCAATATCTTCTTTTAACCATTGCACTTGTTGCGCATCTAAACCGTCGTAAAATTTAATCGGATTTACATCATCCCCATTTTTTACGGTTCTTGACCGGATAAAACCATTTTTATCAATTAATGCAAATAAACCAGAATGTTCAAAACCGCCTTCTGCTTCCGCATTCTCTCCGGCATATAATTTAAATCCCTCATTAGAAAAAGCATAAATCGCATCTTGATCGCCGGTTAAAAACTGCCAATTCTTTAATGTTGCTCCTTTTTCTTTTGCATATGCTTTCAAAACCTCAGGAGTATCATTCTTAGGATTAATACTAAAAGAAGCAATCCCAAATTCCGGATTACCGTAAAATTCATTTTGAACCAATAACATATTAGCGGTCATTTTCGGACAAATAGTTGGACAGGTGGTGAAGAAAAATTCAACCACATATACCTTGTTTTCGAAATTTTTGTTGGTAATGGTTTGCTTGTCTTGATTGGTAAAAGAAAATGGTGGCACTTCTTCAAATTTCACTAGGCTTTCTTGTGAAAAACTGCTAAAGATTTTTGGTAAAGCCCAAATTCCAAAAATCAATATGATAAATGCAACAATTATATAGGAGTTTTTTTTCATGCTTATACTATAATTTATAAATACTATTATATTTCTCGTTTATGTTTTTTTAATGCCAAACGATATTCCGCTAGCACTACTTTTACATCATCTACCATTTTTTGATGAATAGGCGCAACATCTTCTGCATTATAGCCAAAGAGTAAACCATTTGGCTCGTCTTCGTCATCATTTCTACCGCGTAAATTCATTTCTTTATCGATTATAAAAGCATTCGGCGTGTATGAATTTGCATCTAATGAATAGGTCGTTTGAAAACTATCAAAAAAAGTATGAACCTCGTCTTTTGTTCCAAAAACAAAATTCCATTTATCAACTGTTATGATGGTACCGAGTTCTTTTTTGAGTTGGGCGGCGTTTTCTTCTGTTCCTATTGGTAAAACCACTATAAATTGAAAATCTTTAAAGCCGTAAAAATGCTTGTAAATTTTTTCATTCAAATTCAATGCATTGGTTTTTCGGTTTAAAAGATCTTCTCCAAAAAAACAAACAACGGTAATTTTATCCGATAAGGAAACCTCTTTTTCTGAAGAAAAATTAGTTACATCATCAACTTTTGTAGTTAAAATAGGTAGCTGACTAAAGTTATTCGTACCTGTAAGCAGCACCAAATAAAAGATTAATGGTCCGAAAAAAAGTATGATTAGTATCCAGGTATTTTTTTTATTCTTAGCCATAAAAAAGTAAAGTAAAAGTATAAAAAAAGCGTTCTGAAATATCAAAACGCCTTGTTAATTATTTTGTTAAATTTTAACTATAGCTCCAACGTGTCCATTCTCTTAAAATATCTTGTAATGCTCCTCCTTCATATAATAGAAAAAAGGATAAATAACAAATCAAGAAAACTACCGGCCAAACAATTGCACGTCGCAACCAAGTTTTCTCATCTTTTAAATGCATAAAATACCATGCGATACCATATGCTTTAACTAAGGTTAAAATTAAGAATATCCAGTTTAATAAACTCGTTCCTAAAAAATTAGTAAGGAATAAAAACCCTGGTTTTACAATTCCTAAAAACACTTCTACTATAGTTATAATAGAAAGAAAAGTAAATACTTTCCAAATTAATGCTGTATGTGATTGTGCGTGATCGTGTGCCATTTTATTTTTTTATATTAAATAGAAGAATGTAAATACAAATACCCAAACTAAATCTACAAAATGCCAATAAAGTCCAACTTTTTCAACCATTTCGTAATGACCTCTTCGCTGATATGTACCGATTATTACATTAAAGAATATGATAATATTAATAATTATTCCCGATAACACGTGAAAACCGTGAAAACCGGTGATAAAGAAGAAAAAGTCTGCAAACAAGGTTGCGCCATATTCGTTCACTTTTAGATTCGCTCCTTTTACAACTTGTGCTGAATGTGCTAAAAATTTATTCGCCTCGTCTCTTGAAACAATTGTTTTTTTCTTCGTTTCCGGATTAATTAACTCGGTACGCATTGCAATATCCGATTTTTTTGCAAATCCTTCTTTCACTTGTTGTAAAGTTACCGGTGGTAAAGCTCCTTCTGAAACAAACCAAAGTCCGGTACTTCTCGTTTGCTGTACTCTTTCTGAAGGTGTATTTGAAGCAAAACTTTCTAAAGTAACTTGGTGACCACTGGCATCAACAAATTGCACAATTTTACCGTCTGTTAATTGAACTGCTCCGTATTGACCACCAATAAAGTTTTTCCATTCCCAGGCTTGTGAGCCAACGAATATCAAACCACCAATAATGGTAAGAAGCATGTATAAAATTACCTTGCCTTGTTTCATGTGTTTTCCGGCATCAACAGCAAGTACCATTGTAACCGAAGAAAAAATCAAAATAAAGGTCATGAAAGCCACATAATACATCGGATAATTACCGTGTATAAAAGGTATATGGGTAAAAACTTCATCGGCAATTGGCCAAGAATCAATAAATTTAAAACGAATTAATCCGTAAGCTCCTAAAAACCCAGAGAAAGTAAGCGCATCAGACATGATAAAAAACCACATCATCATTTTACCATAACTTGCGTCAAATGGTTTGTTTCCGCCACCACTCCATGTTTTTCCTTTTGAAGATTCAGCAACAATTGCCTCCATATATATAAGGTTAGTTTAATTAATCAATGAATATTTTTATCAAACAATGACTTTTGTCACCTTTTGCGATAAAACGCAAAAATATAAAAATAAATTATAAATGAAATTAATAACGCATAAAATATGATTTTATCCTATAAAATAAAAAAACAAGAAAAGATAAACCCAAAGTGCATCGACAAAATGCCAGAAAATGGCACCCATATTCAAACCAAAATAATTGCTCGCACTGTATTTTCCTCGAATATTTTTATACAATACTCGAATTAAAACAATAATACCTGCAATAATATGAAGCATATGCGTAATTGCAATCACATATAAAAAGGAAGAGGAAACATTACTTTGTTCTCCTGTAAAATATAAGCCGGCATCAATCAATTGCTGAAAACCGTGAAATTGAAAATAAACAAAACCTAAACCCAAAACTAAGGTCAGGCTTAAAAATACCGAGGTTTGCGCAACTTTATCCTGTTGAATAAATTTTATAGCCAAGAAAAAAGTAATACTACTAAGTATAATTAGTAAGGTGCTATAAAAAAATGCCGTTGGCAATTCAAAACGAACCCAATCTTCGCGATTTTTACTTACCACGTAAGCACTTGTCAAACCGGCAAACATCATGGTCATACTAATCATCGAAACCCACAACATTTGTTTAAGGGCTTTATCTTTTAGTTTTTGATCTATCATTTTTAGTGTAAAAATTTATCTATTACAAATATTATTTGAATTAAAGTAATGTATAAAACACTACTTAACATTAATTTTCTCGCCATCACATCGGTTTGTTCTTTATGCAGTTTTATACCGTAATACAACATAACCACTCCCAACATAAAAATAAGAACTGCTGAAAATGGAAGCAAATATAATGTTCCGGTTACTCTAAAAACTGGCACTATCGAAATGACCAGCATAAAAATAGTGTAAATGATGATCAATCTTGATGCCTTTTTGTTTTTTTCTCCGGTTGGCATTAAATTAAATCCGGCTTTTTTATACTCATCAAACTGCAACCAGCCAATCGCCCAAAAATGAGGAAATTGCCAAAAAAACTGGATCATAAATAATACTCCGGCTTCGATACCGAATTGATTTGTTGCTGCAACCCACCCTAACATAAAAGGTATTGCACCAGGAATTGCGCCTACAAATACCGATAAAGGAGTAATTGGTTTTAGTGGCGTATAAGCACTTGTGTATAAAAAAATCGAAATTGCGCCAAACAAGGCTGTTTTTGCATTGATGGTAAAAAGTAAAATAATACCAATAACGGTAAGCGTTACTGCAATGATCATTCCGTTTGAAACAGATATTCTTTCGGTAGGAATCGGACGATCTTTGGTACGTTTCATTAAGGCATCGGGTTCTTTTTCGATGATTTGATTGAAAGCATTTGAAGCTCCAACCATACAATAACCACCGATTACCAAGACAAACAAGGTTTGATAATTAATCGTATCTACCGCTAATAAATATCCTGCCAAAGAAGAAAAAACAACACTAAGCGACAAGCCAAATTTTGTAAGTTGCTTAAAATCATTTAAAAAAGTATGCTTGGGAACTATTTTTATTGTTTTATCCAAAATTGAAATTTGCCTTAATATAAACCGCTGCAAATATATTTATTAATTAAGGATTGGCAATAAAAAAAATTACAGAAAAAAAAGTTGAAAAAGGCTTTGCGATTTATTAAATTATATTAAATTTGCGCTCGCATTTACAATGAAAAAATAACGTTCTTTGCATCTGTTTTTGCGAAAGTAGCTCAGGGGTAGAGCATCACCTTGCCAAGGTGAGGGTCGCGGGTTCAAATCCCGTCTTTCGCTCTGAAACTTGAAGATTTTTTTATTTAAAAAAAATATCTCATAAAAATATTACCAATTTGTAATTGCTCGGATGGTGGAATTGGTAGA
>CBDTUD010000058.1:0-17239 GCA_965363545.1 uncultured Flavobacteriaceae bacterium
AAATCAAAAGGTAATACTACCAATAATCATCAAGGAGCTGTAGCAAAAATTGGAGCACTCTCTTTTACCGAACTAGAAACACTTCTTGAAACGGTTTTAGAGAAAAAAACAAATCCCCTATTTTTATTATTAGATCAAATTAGTGATGTTAGAAATTTGGGTGCGATTATTCGAACTGCAGAATGCACTGGTGTTGATGGTATTATTATACCAACCCATGGCAGTGCTCCTATCAATGCTGACGCCATCAAAACTTCAGCCGGAGCTGCTTTTAAAATTCCAATATGCAAAGTGAATCATCTTTTGGATGCCATTTACCAACTCCAGGCAATAGATATACAAATTGTCTCTATCACAGAGAAAACGAATACAATTATTTATGATATTGATTTCCTTAAGCCAACGGCTTTAGTTTTAGGTTCAGAACACAAAGGAATATCTTCTTCCGTTCTAAAAATTTCTGATAAAAAAGGAAAATTACCACTTCTTGGTGAAATTGAATCATTAAATGTTTCAGTCGCTTGCGGCGTCGCTTTATACGAAGTAGTTCGTCAAAGGCTTTAATCATCATTTTTTTGATTATTAAATCTTCATTTATCTATTAACTAAAAACAATATATTTTAAGCTTTACTAGACTTTTTTATTAATTTAATAATAAAGTGATGTATTTTATAAATTAATCTATTTTGACGCAACTATTACGGTTTTTCCTTATCTATATATTGAAGCAAAACTCTTAACTTTTTATTAACTTAATTTTTCAATTTTTCATTTAAAACTTAGGTTTATTAACTTTTATTTAAGATTTTTACAGTAATTAATTCAAATTATTCATATGATGAAAACAAAGATTAAAGGATTACTCACGCTATTATTGGCGTTTGTAGTGCAAATATCATTTGCACAAGAAAGAACGATTTCTGGAAATGTTTCTGATGAATCAGGAGACCTACCAGGAGTAAGTGTTTTAATAGTAGGTACAACAGTAGGTACTGAAACCGATTTTGACGGTAATTATTCTATTCAAGCGAAAACTGGTGATGTTTTACAGTATAGTTTTGTGGGTAAGGTAACAGCTCAAAAAACGGTTGGAAATCAAAGTATTATTAACCTATCCATGGTTTCTGAAAATAATACGTTGGATGAAGTTGTAATTGTTGCTTATGGAACACAGACTAAAAAAGCCATTGTTGGTGCTGTAAGTAGTATTGATGCTGCTATTATTGAAAAACAACAAGCCGTTTCAGTAACATCAACTTTACAAGGTACTGTATCAGGTGTTAATATAATCTCTGCCGGTGGACAACCTGGTGATAACCCAATTATCAGAATTAGAGGTGTTGGATCTATAAATGCATCAGCAGATCCGCTAATTGTAGTAAACGGTGCTCCATTTAATGGAAACTTAAACTCTATAAGTGCTGATCAAATTGAAAGCATGAGCGTTTTGAAAGATGCTTCATCTACCGCATTATATGGTTCAAGAGGTGCCAATGGTGTAATTTTGATTACAACAAAAACTGGTAAGAATAATATGCCTGCACAAGTTAGTTTTACTGCGACAAGTGGTATCTCAAATCAAGCAGTTGCCTTTCATGATTTAGCTAGTACAGATAAGTTCACAGAGTATTCTTGGGAAGCCTTAAGAAACGCAAGGCAATACACCAACGGTGAATCTCCAGGCGATGCAGCGCAATATGCCACTACTAATTTAATCTCAGTTTTAGGATATAACCCTTATAGTTCGGCTACTCCTGTTGGAACCGATGGTAGATTAGTTTCTACAGACAAAAAATGGGATAATGATTGGTCAAAAGGATTAATCAACGATAATGCTGAACGCCAAGAATATTCTTTCAATGTTACTGGTGGTAGTGAAAATACAAAATATTTCATGGCAGCCAATTACTTAGATCAAGAAGGTTCTATTCAAACGTCAAATTTTCAACGTGTTACTGCCCGTATGACTATTGATTCTAAAGTAACAGATTGGTTAACTACAGGAATCAATATGTTTTACTCAACTTCAAAACAAAATTATCCAGATCAATCTGGTAACTCATTTCAAAGTGCACAACAATGGTTATATTCTGTATCTTCTTATTATCCGCTTTATAAGCGTGATAATAATGGCGATCTTGTTTTAGACGACCTGGGAAATAGAATTTATGATTATGGTGACCAAGGTGGTCAACCAGTAAATGGTACTCGACCAATTTTTGGTGGAGAAAATGGTGTAGGAGCTTTGTACAATTATGATGTTGAAAATAAAAGAGATTTAATATCTGTTAATGGATATGCATTAGTTACTATTACAGACGACCTGAATATTAGATCGCAACTTTCTTATGAAAAATATATTTATGATAATTATAATTACGTAAGCAACGAGTTTGGATATGCAGCTAACGTTGGTGGTAGAGTTGATCAGTCACGAGACATTACAACCTCAACCACTTTTACGAACTCTATAAATTATAACAAAACTATTAATAAACATAATTTTGGTGCTAGCTTAATGCTGGAAACTTATGAAAAAAATGTAGATGGATTAGGAGCACAAGGTGTTGGGTTTTTGCCGAATGTAAAAGTTTTAAATGGTAGTACAACTCCTGAAAACGTAAGCGGATCATTTAGTGATGAAACGTTACTTTCTTATTTTGGTAGAGTCACCTATAATTTTAATACAAAATATTATGTAGAAGGATCTTTCCGTCGAGATGGTTCTTCACGATTTGATGGTGATGTACGTTGGGGTGACTTCTACTCTGTGGGTGGTTCTTGGATTATTTCTGAAGAAAACATCTTAAAAGACAGCGAATTTTTGAGCTATTTAAAACTAAAAGCTTCTTATGGTGAATTAGGAAATAATAATATACTTGATTCGGATGGAAATCAAGTTTATTTCCCTTACTTATCTTTATTTGAAACTGGTTGGAATGAATTAGACAATACAGGTGTACTATTAGGTAGTGTTGCTGATCCTTTCTTAACATGGGAAAAAACTCAATTGACAAACATTGGTTTAGATTTTGGATTTTTTAACGACCGATTAACCGGTAGTGTTGAATATTACATTAAAGAATCTGTTGACTTGATTTACGATCAACCTCTAGCTATTTCAACTGGAAATAGCAGTATTACAACAAACGTTGGAGCAATCAAAAATTATGGTATGGAGTTTGACTTAAACTCTAAAAACATTACCAATGAAGATTTTTATTGGACTTCTAGTTTGAATCTTTCCTTTAATAAAAATGAGATTACGGAACTAACGCAAGAATCATTTATCAATGGAACCAAGCGTTGGGAAGTTGGTAAGTCATTGTATGAATTCTATATTCAAGAATGGGCAGGTGTTAATCCTCAAAATGGACGTGGTCAATGGTTTAAAGATATTCTTGATGCAAACGGCGATCCAACAGGAGAAAGAGAAATTACGCAAATTTACGGCGATGCTTCTAGAAATTACTTAGATAAATCATCTTTACCTGATTTTGTTGGAGGTTTTTCTAACTATATGCGCTACAAGCAATTTGACATAAATTTTATTTTTAACTTTAGTTTTGGATCTTATATTTATGATTCTTCTTATGCAAGTCTGATGGCAGGTATGGAATCAGCAGGTCGTGCTTCCTCTTCTGACTTAGAAAATAGATGGCAAGCACCAGGTGATATCACAAATGTTCCACTGTTATTAGCTTCACAAAATGATTTCAATGGTACTTCAACACGGTTTTTATTCAAAAATGATTATTTAAGATTAAAAGCATTGAACTTTGGGTATAACTTTGCCGGTAATAGCATAGAAAAAGTTGGTTTTTCTAAATTGAGAATTTATTTCCAAGGAGATAACTTACTTACTTTTCAAAGCCATAAAGGTATAGATCCTGAGCAAAGTTTTGCTGGTACTACGGATAGCCGTTCTTACAATCAGCGAATACTATCTCTTGGAATTAACGTACAATTTTAAAATTTAAAACCATGAAAAAAAATATTTCAAAAATAAGTTTAATACTGTTTTTAATCATCTCTCTTGTGAGTTGTGATGAAGACTTTTTAGATGGGCCAAAACCAACATCATCGGTAACAGGTGAAGTTATCTTTGGATCAAGAGAAGGTGCTGAGGCCTTTTTATCTGGTATTCACAGACGCTTAAGAGCTCAGTTTACTTCAACCGATGCTGCTGGTATTAATTCAATTTATTTTGCCAGAGTTATGAAAGGAAATGACATTATTCAAGCTGCGAACTGGTTTGGTTTTGATTATGAAAATGCTAATAGAGAACCTACGTATAGAAGAACCAAATTCAACTGGGAATTTCCTTATTATGTTATTAATCAAGCAAATACTTTGATTAACGGAGTTGCTGAAAGCACTCTAGGTGAACAAGATAAAGCAGAATTAATGGCACAAGGAAGAGCTTTACGTGGTTTTATGTATTTTCAATTGGCTATGGATTATCAAAGTACTTACAGTGAAAATCCTGGTGCACCTGCACCTCCAATTTATTTAGAACTTTCTTTAGAAGGTAAGCCAATGAGCACTCTAAGTGAAATGTATGCTTTAATTTTAGAGGATTTGAATTATGCAGTTTCAAATTTAGGTGATTACAGATTGGGTAAATCATATATAAATAAAAATGTGGCTAGTGGTTTCTTAGCAAGAGTTCATTTAGTTATGGAAAATTGGGCTGGTGCTGAAGCGGCTGCAAATGTTGCTTATGGTGGCTCTCCTGCTTCTGTTTTAGATGCAGCAGGTTACGGTGGTGGATTTAGTGATATCTCTAATGTGGAATGGATTTGGGGAACACCACAATCTACAGATCAATCGAATTATTATTGGGGTGCACCTCATTCTATGATTGACCATTATACATTGTCATACCAAGCAACATTCATCAATAATGATTTCGTTGCTCTCTTTTCAGACACTGATGTTCGTAACTTGTTTCAAGATGCTTATGGAGTATCTGTAGATGATTACAGACACTATATCACCTCAAAATTTGTATTTAATTTTGATTCAGATAACCCATTAATGCGAGCTCCTGAAATGATTTTAACGGAAGCCGAGGCTAAATTAAGACAAGGTGACGGTGAAGGTGCTCATGACCTATTATGGGCTATTCAATCAAATAGAGATGGTAGTGCTGTAAAATCAGAAAACACAGGTGATGCATTGTTAGAAGAGATTTTAGTAGAACGAAGAAAAGAATTGTATGCTGAAATTGGAGTGGAATGGTTTGATGCAAAAAGATTGCGTCGTGGGATTACAAGAACCGGAAACCATAGAATTATGGGAACTGCTTCTTTAACACCAGATGACAAAAGGTTTTATTTGAAAGTACCTCAATCTGAAATTGATGCTAACGATAATATTGATGATAGCGTAAATGCCAACAGATAATAATCTTTAGTGCATGTTTACTTTAAACCGCCTCATATGAGGTGGTTTAAATACTTAATAATGATAATTTATAATTATTCAGAATTACTTACTAAATAGTAAAAAAATAACACCTTTAATTTAAGGTTTTTTATCACATTAAATTAATTAAATTATGAAAAAACTCACCTTATTATTACTGATTACAGTATCGTTTTTTGTATTCAATAGTTGTGAAGACGATAACGAGATAAATATCAATTTTGCTACTTTTGAAAGCACTACTTATGATTTTAGTGTTAATTTGGATGGCTCGTCTACCAATGACATTATAGTCTATTCTACAAAGGTCACTTCAAGTCCGAGAACCTATAACATAAGCGTGGTAGCAGATTTGACAACAGCAGATCCGGCCTCTTATGATGTTCCTGCAACTGTTACTATTCCAGCTAACTCCAATGAAGGTATCTTATCGGTAACTGTTGCTGACATTAACATTGATGATGGAAAGGTTTTGGTTCTTAAATTAGAAAATGAGCCAGGTTTATACACTGGTGAAAATATCACTTTAAAATTAACGCAGTTATGCCCGTTGAATGAGGCCATTTTAGTTATTAATTTTGATGGATATGGTAGTGAATGTACCTGGGAAATGTTAGATAATGCAGATAATATAATTGCTTCTGGAGGGCCATATTCAGATGGTGATGTCCAAACTGTACAAAAGTTTTGTTTAGCTGATGGATCCTATACTTTTACAATATACGACGTTTATGGCGATGGATTATCCTATCCTAATCTCGGTAATGCATCCATTACCAGTAATGGCAATGAAGTAGTTTATATTGAAGGTGATTTTGGTTTTGACGAAACGGTCACTTTTAATTTAGGAAATTAATAAAAAATAAATTACAAAAAACCACCTTTTTCAAGGTGGTTTTTTTTGTTTTTACTTTTCTAATTCACTATTATTTTCTTGATTTTCCTTTAGTTTAATATTACCTTCTTCGTCAAACAACGCATCGAAATCATCCTCCTTGTAGTCGTCTTTTTCCCAGTTATACTGAATTTTTTGTGGTCCGGATTTTCTATAATACCATGCAAAGAAAATTCCTACAATAAAACCTGATAAATGCCCTTCCCAAGAAATCTCTTCTTTAATCGGTAAAATATACCAAACCATACTTCCGTAAAGAAAAATTACCGATAAGGAAACTGCCGTAAGTCGATAGTTTTTCCGAATGACACCACTAAAAAATATGAAACTAAAAAGCATATAAATAATACCACTTGCTCCAATATGATAAGATTTTCGAGCTATAACCCAAGTCATAAATCCAGTAAAGAAAACTCCATAGAGAAGAATTTTAAAGGCAATATCTTTGTAAAAATACATAAGGCTGAGTAGCAGTACAAAAAGTGGTACTGAATTTTGATATAAATGCTTTATATCGCCATGAATAAAAGGAGAAAATAGTATACCTCTCAATCCTTTTAAAGTTCTAGGATAAATACCAAAAGTGTTAAAATTAAATTCGTATTTTACTTCAAACCAAAAAATTATCCATAAAAAAAGAACCAAATACAAAGGAAATATCCATGCAACAGAGGAAAATTTAAATGTATTTTGAGAGTCCATGAATTTATTTATATCGAAAATAAGGAATAAAACTTTAAAAATAAAAGATTTTAGTAAACTAAATTAGTTAACCTTTACAGAAATGACATGGTTGATTATTTGAGGTGTTTTGTTGTTGGTTTTTGGCTGCTAGTTGTCATTCTGGCGAAAGCGGGAATCTCATAGTGACGCTCAAATTGTTCATGAGAATCCCTTTTTCAAGGGAATGACAGTTGGTTCGAACCAGCAAAAAAGGGCTTCCGAGTCTAAGGATTAGGGAGTGAAAAAACCTTAAATAAGTTCTAAAAGTAAATCGGTTCAAAAAACAAATTCACTATTTTTACAGCATGAATGAACCTCTAGCCGAAAGAATCCGACCAAAATCATTGGATGACTATATCAGTCAGCAACATTTAGTTGGAAAAAATGGTGCTTTGACCAATCACATCAAACAAGGTATCATTCCTTCTTTAATTTTATGGGGACCTCCCGGAATCGGAAAAACAACTTTAGCGAATATTATTGCGCAAGAATCTGGCAGACCATTTTATACGCTGAGTGCAATTAATTCGGGAGTGAAAGATGTACGTGAGGTTATAGACAAGGCGAAAACAAGTGGCGGACTTTTTACAAGTAAAAATCCTATTTTATTTATAGATGAAATTCACCGATTTAGCAAATCACAACAAGATTCTTTATTAGGTGCAGTTGAAAAAGGTTGGGTTACTTTAATTGGTGCGACTACCGAAAACCCCAGTTTTGAGGTTATTCCTGCATTACTTTCCCGATGTCAAGTTTATATACTAAATGCTTTTGATAAAGCCGACTTGATAGCTCTTTTGCATCGAGCGATAGAAAAGGATCCTTATATATCCAAAAAAGAAATTATTTTAAAACAAACCGATGCTTTAATTCAGCTTTCAGGTGGTGATGCGCGAAAGCTTCTAAATATTTTTGAATTAATCGTTACTTCTGAACTAGAACCTATTGAAATTACCAATGATTTGGTTTTGCAAAAAGTTCAAAAAAATACAGTTCGTTACGACAAGACCGGAGAACAGCATTATGATATTATTTCAGCATTTATAAAATCAATTCGAGGTAGCGATCCGAATGGGGCAGTTTATTGGTTGGCACGAATGATTGAAGGTGGTGAAGATGTAAAATTCATTGCGCGAAGATTGCTAATCTTGGCGTCAGAAGACATTGGAAACGCAAATCCTACAGCATTAATCTTAGCCAATAATACATTTCAAGCTGTTACAGTAATCGGTAATCCGGAATCGAGAATTATTTTGAGCCAATGTGCAATTTATTTGGCTAATTCTGCCAAAAGTAATGCTTCTTATCTCGCCATTAATGAGGCACTTCAAACAGTCAAACAAACTGGAGATTTATCAGTACCACTACATTTGAGAAATGCTCCCACAAAATTAATGAAAGAGCTAAATTATGGCGCGGATTATAAATATTCTCATAATTATGAAAATAATTTCGCAGCACAAGAGTTTTTACCAAATGAATTAGAAGGAACCAAGTTTTATGAACCAGGTAATAACTCTAGAGAGAACAGTTTTAGAGAATTTTTAAAAAATAGATGGAAAGATAAATACAAGTATTAATTTTCAATCTGAAATACAACAACTTCAATTTTTCCGTTACGATTCATGTCCACATTCAAATTACCTGCCTCATCAAAATAAGCGGTAGTTTCTTCATTTTTCCCTTCGGAATTTTTCCAAGTAGCCTTGTAAATATTTGGTAAGGATGTTTTTGTTAGTATACCTATTTGTTCTCCTTTTTTATAGTTGCCAATTTTACTTTCGTTCACAACGGCAATCAATTTTTGATTCTGATTCATTATAAAAAAAGAAATTTTTTCATTTTTATAGGATTTTAAAATGGAGTTTTCGATAATAGGTTCTACTGCAACTTCGGCATCTGCCATCTCCTTTTTCATATCGGACTCACTTAAAATCACCGGAACAGTAGCGGGAACTACCGACACCAAAACTTCTGGAACTTCAGATGTTGGTGTGGCTACAGAAGGTTGTGGAATTGTAACCTGTTCAGCCTGCTTATTTGCTGCAATAGCGGCAGGATTAAAACTATAATCCATTTCAGCAATAGAACTAAAAGCTCTTCTTACACCTTCATTGTATGTTTTTTTATACTCTTTTTCTTTACTTTTTCCTTCTGTAGAGGTATAAATCGTTTTATTGTAACAATCTTTTAATTCAATATATAATTTGGTGGTGAACATACTCGAATCGTCAACTACATAAGCAATTGCCCCCAAACAAGGGTTTTGCAACAAATCAGCAGGATAGGTTTCATCTTCAAAGATGGTTTTAAAACCTTTCTTTTCAAATAAGAATTTAGTTAAGGAATTAATTTGATACCTATCTTCCTCTTTTAAAAAATCATATTTTTTAGGTACAATTATATATTTATAAGCGTCTAACTCACTTTGTGCATAATTTAAGGAAGCGTACATTCCCAAAATAAAAAAAATAACTATTCTATTTTTCATCAAAACTCTTTTTAAAATTAATTAAAGATAAAATTCATTCCAAATTGAACGGATTGATAGTTACTATCTTTCCATTTAGTCAAATCTAATAAATTATCCGCAGTAGCGTAAAAATTAAAGCGATTGAAATGTGTCGAAATACCTAATCCAAAATTTGTAGGAGAAAACTTATCATAAGTATAGGTTACTTTAGTAGCTACGTATTTATTGATTTCTCTGGAATAAAAGGCCGTTACCGCCCAATGCATTTGATTGGGAAAAAAAACTGAAAAGGTTTGCAAACCTAATTCACTCATCAAAAATTCTTTACCGGAATATGCAATACTATTAACATTGCGAAAAACATATTCATCACCTCTATTTCGATTCAAAAATTTATAGCTAACCGCTGCATTTAATTTCGGACTCCGATTTGTATTATATCCATTCGGAGAATAAGATTGATAATCTTCCAACAAATCCAACCAATAACTTTTTTGACTACCCAAAGTTGGTTCAATAGGACTGTTATTATTTATGGTAAAGTCATTGTTAAGTTCATAATTTACGGTATTGCCTGAATAGGCTAAATAATCTAAATCAAGAAGGCTACCCGAAATCGTGATTTTTTCATTAATATGATGGGTAAATCCTAAATCCAATCCAAAACCTATGTTACCATCCATTAAAAAAACACCTTTAAAAGCTTGTCCAAAATCTGCTGTAACTTTTTCATTAAGTTCATTAAACAGACCTGAATTTTGGATGATAAAATTCATGTTTTGAAAATTATGATTGTATCGCCCATCATCTGCTTGAGTCAAATTATAAATCCCACTATTATTAACAGATCTAACATCTAAAGAACCAGATAATATTTTCAACCTTGCACCTACATTCCATTTTTTGTTAATTTGCTTCGATAAACCTATATGAAAAACACCAACTAATTCGCCAGTAAAATTTAAAGGTGCAAAACTTGTATTTTGATTTATTATCAAGTTTTCAGCATTATCGTAATCTCCATATAAAAAAAGGCGAGCTAGTTCTTGGTTATAGGATGAAAACCCTTGTATCTCTTCATAAATACCAAAACTTAAATAATAACTAGGATCTTTCAATCGCATTCCAGCATTCAAAATTTCTAAACGTTGATTAACAATAAAATAATCATTATTCTCTAATTTTTGAGAATAAATATTTTCTATCAAGGTATTGAATCCCACTGCATCGGCAACAACACTGTTATACGTTATATTTTTGCTGGTAACACCGCCTTGAAAAGAAATGTTAGATAAAAAAGGCACTCCAAAATGCTTGTTGTAAGATACTTCAGCTCCTGGATTTAATAATAAGGTTTGAGGTATCTCATCAAAACCATATAAGATTTGATTGTTTTGTGCGTAAGTTGTTGTAATTAAACAAACCAAGGCAAGGTATGTAATCCATTTATTTCTCATGAAAAGGGGGCTCTAGCAATTTAATTTTTCAAGGGATAAATATACAGTTATTTTTTAAAACACCTTAAAACTGTGTTTTTACAAGATATCTTTCAACTGTCTTAATTTTGAAATAGTTATAACTTTTTCGGTAGCTACTTCTCCGTTAAAATCGCAAAATACAGTTTGCATTCCGACATTCTTCGCTCCCAGAATATCTGCTTCAAAATTATCTCCAATCATAATGCTCTCGTTTGATTTTGCTCCTGAAAGTTCCATGGCAAAATTAAATATGGCCGGATTAGGTTTCTTGACTCCTACCCTTTCAGAAGTGATGATATGTTTGAAATATTTCGAAATAAAGGAACTTTCCATTTTACGAAACTGAACTTCTTCAAACCCATTTGTAATAATATGCAATTCATATTTAGGATGTAAATATTCTAAAACTTCTATTGCTCCTTCAAAAAGCGCATTATAACTTGCTAAATGCTCAATATACTCATACGATAAAATAGAAATCAAATCGGGTGTTGCTTCAAATTTTAATTCCTGAAAAGTTTCTGTTAATCTACCTGTTCGAAGTTCTTCTTTCGAAACTTTTTCCTCTCTGTATAATTTCCAATATTTTTGATTAATCGGACGATATTTTGCTTTAAAATCAGAATAATTAATTGGTATTTTATTTTTTTCAAAAATAAATTCAAATGTTTGGTTTGAATTGGTTTCAAAATCCCACAAAGTATGGTCTAAATCGAAAAATACATGTTTTATATTCATTTAGAAATATATTGGTAAAAGAGTTTTATTTTAGCGTCAAAAATACGGAATAAGCATTTGTCAAAAAAAAAACTACACATATTATTTTTAAACAGTTGGTATCCTTCAAAAGTTAATCCGGTAAACGGAGATTTTATACAACGACATGCGCAAGCAATAGCTGAAAAACATCAAGTAACTGCGATACATATTATAACAGATGTTTCTCTTAAAAAAAGTACCTTTACAGATGAACGTATCGGCAATGTTCGTGAATTGATTTTTTATATAAAATCAAGTACAAGTCTTTTTTCAAAAGCAAAAAATTATTTTCAAGCATATCAAAAATTAGTAAATAAAGCCGGCAATTTTGATGTAGTTCATGTCAACAGATTGTACCCTGCCGGATTGTTTGCCTTGTATTTAAAATATACTAAAAAGTGCCCTTTTATAATTAGCGAACATTTCACAGGCTACTTAGAATCAAGACCTAATTCTCTAAGTTGGGTGGAATTGTTTTTATCTAAATTAATAGTAAAAAATGCCAATTTTATTTGCCCCGTAAGTGAAAATCTAGCACTCAACATGCAAAAAATTGGCTTGAAAGGAAATTATAAAATTGTTCCGAATGTTGTGGATACCGATCTGTTTTTTCCATCAAAAGAAGTACCCAATCGATTTACGATTATCCATATTTCAAGTTTGGTAGATGACCATAAAAATATAACAGGCATGTTACGAGCTATTCGGAAATTTCAAGAGGATATCCCTGATTTTTTATTTTACATGATTGGAGATAACCCAATGCAATATCAACACTACATCGACAAATTAGGCTTAAAACCTGAAAATACCAAACTAATAGACCAAGTTGCACATCAAGAAATTGCAAAACTTTTAAGACAGGTGCATGTGCTTGTTTTATTCAGTAATTATGAAAATTTGCCTTGCGTTATTCTAGAAGCTTTTGCAAGTGGCGTTCCGGTTATTTCGACAGATGTTGGCGGAATTAAAGAGTTTTTTTCTCTAGATTTTGGCAAATTAATACACTCAAAAGATGAAAATGAATTGGTAAGTGCACTTCTTGAAGTTAAAGAAAAACAGGTATATTTTGATCGAGAAAAAATGCATCATTATGCTAAGCAACACTTTAGCAAAGAAAGCATTTGCGAAAAATTTGAAAAACTATACTATCAAGCTCTAAAAGATGAGGTATAAACTACGCTTCTTTTTTAAGGAATTTCTAAGCAGAAATGGTAGTCATGTTTTCATGGCAACTATTTTAGCTAGAATACTTTCCTTTTTAAGCTCTTGGATTGCCTTGCAATTTATACCCAATTTTGAACTGGGATTAGTAATTTATGCCTTAAATATAATCTCACTAGTTTCGCCGATTAGCGGAATGGGAGCTTCTCAAGGCTTACTGCGTTTTGGTGCCTTATCGAATTCTGATAAAGAAAAAAACAATCTTTTCATATATGTTTTAAAAAAAGGGACTTTGTTTTCCTTATTGTTAATTGGCCTTATAATTTTAGGTAGCTCTTTCATAACTTCCGGATTAATAGAGGCGCAACCAGCACTAATTGCGCTAGCTTTTCTGCTTTTCGGACTCTTTTTGTTAGAAAGCCTAAAAACACAATTTCGAATCTTGCACAAAAACAAGACTTTCGCATATATCGAAATTACCTATAATGTAATATTGTTTGTTTTGGTTTTTGTGGGAAGTTATTTTTTACAAGAAAAAGGGTATGTTTTAGCGATGCTACTTGCACCGATTCTTACTTTTATACTCTATTTTCATAAATTAAAAATCACATGGAAACCTGATATTTCTTTTATCCCTCCTAAAATGTCATTTTGGAAATACAGTATTTTTTCAAGCATGTCAAATGTTGCAACACAATTATTGCTGGTTTTAGACATTATTCTAATTGGAAATTTGATGAAAAACCCGGAAATGATTACAATTTACAAGTATGTTTCTTTAATTCCAATTAGTGTTATTTTTATTCCAAGAGTCTTTATAACTACTGATTTCGTGACGCTTACACAAAATTTGAAAAATAAAAAAATTACAAATACTTATATAAAAAACTACCTATTTGTATTCTTTATAATTAGCTTGATCATTACCTCTATTTGTGTTGCATTTGACACTACTATTTTGTCCTTTTTTGGTGAAGAATTTCCGCAATACCACAAAACCTTTATCGTATTAGTTTTCGGAATAGTATCTATTTTACTCTTTCGAGGATTATTTGGTAATTTACTTTCTGCTTTAGGCAAAGCATCTATTAATTTTTGGATTGCCATTATCGCAATCGTATTAAATCTTGCACTAAATTACGTACTCATCCCAAAATATGGCATTTTTGGTGCTGCTATAACCTCGGCAACTTTGATGTGGGTTACGAGTTTGTTATCTGTGGTTTTGTTTTATTATTATTACAAGAAAAATTAAAACAATCTCTTTTTTCGAAAATGGTAATAGAGTTCTAATTGAGCACCAAAACTTCGATAAAAACTTGCGATTTCATTAACCATGGAGCCTTCAAAATCAAAAATAACCGCTTGCTGTGCATACTTTTTTATCATGAAATCGATTACCAACGACATTGCTTGTTTTTCTCTACCTTCTGAATTTAATGCAGAAAATAAATAGGTTATTCGCTTGAAATCTATTAAAAAAATTGCTCCTCCTAAAAGCTTATTTTTTTGGGTAACAACTTCCAAAACACTAATTTTTTGTATTGAAATTCCTTTTAAAACTAATTCTTTTAAAACCTTCAAATCTGCATCCGACCTGTTGTATTCCGAATCTTTATTAGTTTTAAATAATCGAAGAAGAGCTTCTAAAGAGGATACTTCTCGAATAACCAAGTTATTCTTTTCGGCTTGCTTGATACTGCTTTTTCTTCCTTTTGAAAAACTTTTATATAAAGCTTCATGGGGTTTATCAATTTGCAAAGTATAATTATCTCTTATGCTACTATATTTACTTTGAAAAATAGTCCCAGTATTCATTAAAATATCAATCAACTTATATTTTTTAGGAATTGCTTGCAAAAATTCCAACATCACATCTTGGTCTACTTTTTTCTTCGAAAAAACACCCAATTGTTGTGTCCAAGGCGGTACAAAAATATAGGAAATACCATATTTCTTTCTTATAGGAAGCGGCATAACAGCTTCAAAATCATTCAATACTAAAACATCCCAATTTTTCGCAACACAGTCTAAATACCAATTATGAGCGTATAAAAGTCCGTTAGAAGATTCTGTAATGCATTCATTATATTTTACAATATCCAAATCTTTAAGCAATACATAATGAATCATAATTTTCAACTTTCTTTACTTTTTTAGTGGAGATAATTCTTTCAATAAATTTTCATATAATTTATTCCAACCTCTCCAACGACCAAGGCCACTTACCGATTCATTATGAAAAAGGGTAATAAAAGTACCGTTGACTTGTTTCACCTCTTCTGCTAATTTTAAAAAGGTATCGTATGATTTTTTTGTAGTATAATTAAGATAATCTTTTAGCGTTCCATCCATAACCGCAAAAGGAAAAACCTTTAAAGGCGTTTGAATTTCAAAATCTAAATCATAAAAATAAAAAGGAGTACAGGTTCCGGCTCTAAATCCGACTTGATCGGCATAACCCATAGTGTAATCTTGAGTAATTTCTAAATCAACTAAATTTTGATAGGTTTCTGGCAATGCAATACGCAAATAATGATGGCGAGATTTAACAATAGGAAAATTCACAATTTGCTCTAAACGTGATTTTTCCTTTTTCAGTTTTTGATCATTTCTCATGGAAAAATAGGAAGGGTGAATTCCTACTTTTGCATAATCCGCTACATTTTTTATAAGCAACTTATATTTATGATTTCCGGCAGAAATATTTCTATCATAGGTAGTATATTCGCTCAACAAAAAGAAAAATATTGTAGAAACACCATACTTTTCTTGATAAAACAGCAGTTTATCAAACGTATCGTAAGGGTCTCTGGCAAAATTAAAGATTACCAAAAAGCGTTTCCAAATATTTCGAATATTAAACTGTATCAAATCATTGACAATACCGCTAATCGTTCTCACAAAACCTTTATGCTTGTATGAAAAAGCTATATCTACATCAATAGTGGAAATAAATTTGAATTTCCGCTTATTTTGATCACTAACAAGTGGCTCATCCGGAAATCTTTGCTGTAAGATCTTTTTAAACTTAAAAGCCCAAATATCAATAATAGGTTTATTTAAAAAGCCATTTTGAAATGCCAAACTTTCTTCTGCTGGAAACCTTTCATACTCATCTTTTACATGAGGCAAATATTCTTCATATCTACTCATCAAATAAAAACTTGCCGCAAAAAAATCACAGGGAATTGCGGAGGGCGCACTTGCATAAAAAAAACATGGAGTGTCTTCCCAATTCGTAATGGTAATATCAATATAATCAATACCTTGATTGAATAAAAAATCGTTACTTTTTATAAACAACTCATTACCTAAAATTTGCTTTGTATAAGAAAATTTTAAACTATCATGTGCGATAAACTCTTCGATTTTGGTAGTAAAAGATACTGGAATATCTAAAATTCGTGTAAAAATATGTTTGAAAGTATATGTTAATCTCGGAGTAATTTTATGAGTATAAACTAAAAGCATGGGCTACAGAATTTCAAAGCAAATGTACTCTTTCTAATTGGTTTTTTTAAATCTGAAACTCTCTTTTAAAGGAATATTTCAAACTAAAATGGAGTAAACTCATAACATATTTTCATCGGCGAAACTAAAATAATCTTTTTCGGTTATAATCAAATGGTCTAATACTTTTACATCTAAAACTTCACCTCCCATTTTAATTTTTTTAGTTAAGCTAATATCCGAACTACTAGGTTTTAATGTTCCAGACGGATGGTTGTGACACAAAATTATTCCTGTGGCAGCCAATTCAAGTGCTCTTTTAAATACTAATCGGGTATCGACCAAAGTACCAGTAATTCCTCCTTTGCTCAATTGAGTTTTTAGTTGAATTTTATTTGCATTATTTAAATAGATAATCCAAAACTCTTCATGTGTTAATTCTCCCAAAATAGGTTGCATTACATCAAAAACAGACCTACTGTTTGTGATTTTTATTCTTTCTAAGGCTGATTCTAAGGCTCTTCTCCTACCTAATTCAATTGCCGTAATAATGGTAACTGCTTTTGCTTCACCAATACCCTTAAATTTAATCAAATCGTCAACAGACAATCTTCCGAGTTCATTTAAATTATTTTTTATTGAGTTTAAAATACGTTTAGATAATTGTACAGCACTTTCCTCTCTATTACCCGAACCAATAAGTATCGCAATCAACTCTGAATCCGATAAGGCAATTTTACCTTTATTAACTAATTTCTCTCTCGGGCGATCATCTTCATTCCAATTCTTTATCGTTAAGTTGCCTTTATAATCGTCCATCTTTTTTTCTTTAAAGATATAAAAGAAAAAATAATACATTTGTA
>CBDTUD010000059.1:0-16339 GCA_965363545.1 uncultured Flavobacteriaceae bacterium
AAAAAATTAATGCTTAAAATTAAATTAACTCTATGAAACAAATTAGACAATTAGTCCTAGGTATTTTTATCCTTGTACCGTTATTTATGTCTGCTCAACAGACCATAACAGGTAAGGTTACAGACGCCACAGGAACAGATCTTCCAGGAGTATCTATTTTAGTACAAGGTACAACAATGGGAACCGCAACCGATTTCGATGGTAATTTCGAACTCGAAGTTAGCGATGCAAATACAATTTTAGTGTTTTCTTATGTAGGTTACGCCGACCAACAATTACCGGCAACATCTAATATGACAGTAGTACTTCAAGAAAGTGCGGAAAGTTTAGAAGAGGTTATTTTGATTGGTTATGGTCAAACCACCAAGAAAGATGCAACCGGAGCTGTTGAAAAAGTTTCAGCTGAAGAGTTTAATGTTGGAGCAATTGCTTCACCTGAACAATTAATCACAGGTAAAGCTGCAGGGGTAAATGTAGTTCCTCCAAGTGGTTCACCCGGAGAAGGTGGTACCATAAAAATTAGAGGAGGTAATTCTTCTTTAAGTGCTAATAATAGCCCTTTAATTGTAGTTGATGGTGTACCAATTGATCAGAACGGACCTGCATTAAATACCATTAATCCTAATGATATTGAAAGCTTCAATATTTTAAAGGATGCATCTGCCACTGCAATTTATGGATCAAGAGCAACCAATGGTGTTATTTTAATTACAACCAAATCTGGTAAAATGAGTCAAGACATGAAGGTCAGCTTTTCTAGTAATTTTTCTGTTGGAGAAAGAATTAACGAAGTTGATGTATTATCAAGAGAAGAGTTTGTAACAGCAATTAATGCTACAACCCCTGAAGGAATTGCCTTATTAGGAGATGTAGATACAGATTGGCAAGATCAAATTTTCCAAACCGCATTTGGTACCGATAATAACTTTACTTTTTCTGAAGGTTTTGATAATTCATCATATCGTGCTTCAATTGGTTATTTATACCAGGAAGGGATTTTAAAAACTTCATTATATGACAGAATAAGTGCAGCATTGAATTTTCGTCAAAACTTATTAAAGAATAGTTTAAAAATGGACTTTAATATTCGTGCATCATTTGCAGGAGATGATTTTGCCGATGGTGGTGCTTTAGATTCAGCGGTTAGATTTGACCCCACTCAACCAGTTTATAGTGGTAATTCAAATTATGGTGGTTATTGGGAATGGTTGGCTACAGACGGGAGTCCAGATGGTTTGGCGCCCAGAAATCCTTTAGGATTGTTAGAGCAAAATACAAATCACGCTGCTACTGATAGATTTATGGGTAATGCAAAATTTGATTATAAGTTACCTTTCTTAGAAGGGTTAAATATTGTAGCTAATTTTGGTTTTGATTATGCCGAAGTTTCAGGAAAAACATTTACTCCTACAACTTCTGCAGGTGGGTTTAACTCTGAGGGATCTAACGGAACTTATTCAAGTGTAAGAAGAAGTACGCTAGCCGATATTTATTTAAATTATGTGAACACCTTTAATGATGTACATAAAGTAGATGTGATGTTAGGTCATTCATTTCAAGATTTTTATAGAGAAAATAATTCTTATAGTATCACTGGTAAAGGAGCAATTAATGAAACAGAGTTTGCTACAACAAATGCATTATTATCATATTTTGGTCGTATAAACTATACTTTTGATAGCCGATATTTGATTACATTTACTTATAGACGTGATGGCTCTTCAAGATTTTCTCCTGAAAACAGATGGGGTAATTTCTTATCTGGTGCTTTAGCTTGGAACATCTCAGAAGAAGCATTTTTAAAAGATTCCGAAACTATTTCTACTTTAAAATTAAGATTAGGTTATGGTGAAACAGGGCAACAAGAAATAGGAAGTGACTTCGGTTATTTACCAATTTATACTACTGGACAAAATAATGTACGCTACCAATTTGGTGATCGATTTGTTAATACTTTACGCCCCGAAGGCTATGATGCAAACATCAAATGGGAAGAATCTGCAACTTACAATATTGGTTTAGACTATGGTTTTATAAATGATAGAATTACAGGATCTCTAGAATACTTTAGTAGAGAAACTAGTGATGTTTTAAGTACTGTTTCTCCTCCTGCAGGATCAAATTTGACGAACAGTTTATTTACAAACATTGGTGATTTAAGTAATTTTGGTGTTGAGTTCTCTGTTAATGCAGATATCGTTCAGCAAGAAAACTTTACATGGAATATTGGATTTAATGCTACTTATTTAGAAAATGAGATAAAGAAGTTAAATACAATTGACGACCCTAGTTCACCAGGTCTTGCTACAGGTGGTATTAGTGGAGGTGTAGGTAATACCATTCAAACTCAAAAAGTAGGTGAAGCACAAAATTCTTTTCTAGTTTTCAAACAAGTTTATGACACCAATGGCAACCCTATTGAAGGAGTTTATGTGGATAGAGATCAAGATGGTAAATTTACTGATGCAGACAAATATGTTTTTCATAGTCCAAATCCAGATTATTTATTAGGATTTTCATCTTATATGAATTATAAGAATTTTGATTTGAACTTTACATTGCGTGCAAGTATAGGTAATTATGCATATAATAATATTGCAGGAAAAACAGCGATAACAAATCTAAATGATTTAGGCACAAATAGAAATGTGCATAATTCTCTTTTAGAAACTAATTTCCAAGAAGTTCAATTATGGTCAGACCATTATATTCAAGATGCATCTTTCTTAAAAATGGATAACATAGTTTTAGGGTATAATTTTGATGATATTAAAGGTGGTGAAGTAGGATTAAGAATCTATACTTCCGTACAAAATGTATTTACTATTACTGATTATGAAGGATTAGATCCTGAAATAAACGGAGGGATTGATAATAATTTTTATCCAAGACCAAGAACTTTCTTGTTAGGATTTAATGTTAACTTTTAAATAAAAAAATAACAATGAAAATAATAAAATTTAATCATAAAATTGGTTTAGGCATTATCGCAATGGTATTCGCACTTTTCTTTACGTCATGTGAGAGCGAATTAGATAAAGATCCTATTACAGAAAAAACCGAATCACAAGCATTCGCTGAACCTGAGTCATATGAGCAGTTTTTAGCCAAAATTTATGGAGGCTGGGCAATTAATGGGCAGGATTCTGGTGATGCAGATATTCAAGGAATTGATGGAAACTTTTCTAATTATGTTCGTTTGCTTTTTACCTTGCAAGAATTAAGTACTGATGAAGCGATAATAGCTTGGAATGATGGAACTATACATGATATACACAATCAAGTTTGGACTCCTTCTAATGAGTTTATTGGTGCAATGTATTACAGAGTTTATTTCCAAATAGGAATGGTAAATCAATTTTTACGTGAAACTACAGACGATAAGTTAGATGGTAGAGGTGTAGATGCAGATTTAAAAGCAGATATACAAGTGTTTAGAGCAGAAGCTCGTTTTATGAGAGCTATGAGTTATTGGCATGGAATTGATTTCTTTGGCAATATCCCATTTGTAACAGAAGATGATATTATTGGAAACTTCTTTCCAGAACAAAAATCAAGAACGGAAGTATTCAATTTCATTGAATCAGAATTGTTAGACATTGAAAGTACTTTAATTGGTGCACGTCAAAATGTTGCAGGTAGAGCTGATCAAGCTGCAGTTTGGATGTTATTGGCAAAATTATATTTGAATGCAGAAGTTTATACAGGTACTGGTAGATACGCAGATGCGATGAATTATACAACTAAAGTAATTAGCGCTGGTCATACTTTAGTTCCTAATTATGAGTATGGTTATTTAGCAGATAATGGTAGTAATGGTGCCCAAAATGAAGTGATTTTTTCTATCTTATTTGATGGTATAAATATTACAGGATATGGTGGAACAACATATTTAACACACGCTTCTATTGGAGGGGATATGGTTCCTTCTGAATTTGGAGTAAGTAATGGTTGGGGAGGTATTCGTACTACCAAAGTTTTTGTTGAAAAATTTGATGATATTACTGGTAATACAGATTCAAGAGCTATGTTTTTTACAGATGGCCAAGCTTTAGAAATTGAGAATCCATTTACTTTTACTGATGGATATGCAGTTGCAAAATATCGTAATATGGATATGAATAATATGCAAGGTTCTGATGGATCTGGAGAATTTGTAGATATCGATTTTCCTGTTTTTCGTTTGGCTGATGCTTATTTGATGTATGCAGAGCTTACTCTACGTGGTGGCGGAGGTGATGCTGCAACTGCTGTAAGTTACATCAACATGCTTAGAGAAAGAGCTTATGGAGATACTAGTGGTAATATTTCTTCTGGAGATTTAGATCTTGATTTTGTTTTAGATGAAAGATCAAGAGAATTATTTTGGGAAAGTCATAGAAGAACAGATTTGATTCGTTTTGGTCAATTTTCCGATCAAGGTGTTTGGCCATGGAAAGGTGGTGTAATGGCAGGTACAACAACGGAGAGTTTTAGAGATATTTTTCCTATTCCTTCAGGAGACATTATTGCTAACCCAACGTTAACCCAAAACCCTGGTTACTAATTAAAAAACAAAAATTATGAAAATATATAAATTATTAATTTTATTAGTCTTTATTATCACTGCAGTGTCATGTGATGATAATGAAGAGCTATATGTATTAAACCCTCAAGGAAGCGGGGAGATAACAGCTCCTCAATCTGGATTTAGCCAAGTTCTTAATCCAGTGGAAGAACAAACAAACACAGCATTTGTACTTGTTTGGAATCCTGCAGATTACGGTATTCCTGTGGAAACTACGTATGATGTTGAGTTTGCTAAAACGGGGACTGATTTTGCGGAACCTATTCTAGCAGGTTCGACTTCAAATACAAATATGTCTTGGACTGTAGGTGATTTTAACACTAAAGTAGTTGGTGCAGGTCTATCACCTTTTGTTGAAGGAAATATGGATATTAGAATTGTTTCAACTGTTGGGTCAGGAAGTGCTCCTCAAATATCGGAGTCAATTACTGTATTAATAACACCTTTTACAACCGATTTACCAACAATTGCTGTTCCTGGAAACCATCAAGGATGGAATCCTCCAACCGCACCGTTGTTGGCTGCCTCTGCTTTTGGTGCAACAGACTATGAAGGTTATGTTTGGTTAGATGGAGAATATAAGTTTATAGGTCGTAACCAAAACGGAGAATTCGTATGGGATGAAAGTGTTGATTGGGGTGATGATGGAAGTTTTGCTGGTAAACTTGTTGCTGAAGATGAAGTTAATTGTAAAGAAGATGTTGCTGGTTACTATTATGTAAAAGCAGATACTAGTGAGCTTACTTACTCAACAAAATCTGTAAGCTGGGGAATTATTGGTTCTGCAACTCCTACAGGTTGGGACAGTGATACCGACTTAATATATGACGCTGCATCAAGAACTCTTTCGGTTGATATTGATTTGGTAGGTGGAGAATTTAAGTTTAGAGGAAACAATGTATGGGATCAATTTGATCTTGGTACTGTTGATGATGATGGATTTTTACAAAGTGGAGGTAATTTACCTTTTGATGGTGCATCTGGAAATTATCATGTAGTTTTAGACTTAAGCAACCCTCGAGCATATACTTATTCATTAGTTAAAAATTAATTAAAATATTATTATGAAAAATATATATAAAATTTTTATTCTTTTAATCATGGTAAGCGGTTTATCTTCTTGCGATGATAATGAGTATTTTGAATTACTACCAAAAGTAGAATCTTTTGAAATTGTTACCCCCACTAACGGATCGACAGTAGTTTTAGATGACACTAATTTATCTAATACAGCATTGTTTATATCTTGGAGTGTGATTACTGGTAGTGAAGGCTCATCTTATAATATTGAAATAGCTGAAGCTGGTACAGATTTTGAAACACCATTTCTATTAGGAACTACAGATGGTACTAGCTTTAGTATGACAGTTGATGAATTGAATACTTTTTTGTTGGATACAATGGGTATAAACCCAGATGAAGCAAATAAATTGGAAATTAAAGTTTCTAATAGTAGCGAAGTAACGGAATCTATTACTGTTTTGTTTACACCTTTTTCTGTCGAATATACCGAATTATTCTTAGTAGGCTCAATAACTGATCCTCAATGGTCACCTGAAGATGCATTACCTATGACTAGACTTGATTTAAATTTGTTTGAAATTACAATTGACCTTGTTGATGGTGATGAATTCAAATTTCTACCAACCAATACTAGTTTTGATGGTGATTTCGGAGAAGATCCAGATAATTTGGGTACATTAATCCAAGAAGGTGAACAGAATTTAAAAGGGTATACTGCTGGTAAATATAAGGTCTCAGTAGATTTAAATACTTTTACATTTGTTGTAGAAGAGGTAATTGCTCCAGAAAATTTATTCTTGGTTGGTTCAATAACTGGTTGGGATCCACCAACATCTTTACCATTTTTTAATAGCGGTGAAAATGTATTTACAATTGTTGCTGAATTACCTGATGGCGCTGAATTTAAATTCTTGCCAACCAATACTGGTTGGGATGGAGATTGGGGTGAAGATCCAAATAATCTTGGAAATATTATTCAGGAAGGTGAACAAAATATAACAGGTTATTCGGCAGGTAATTATTTGATCACTGTAAACTTTAACACGCTAACTTTCAAGGTGGATAATATTGATAATCTATACCTTGTAGGTTCATTGACCGGTTGGGACCCAACTACATCACTTCAAATGGGAGAGGCAAGTCTTGGTATATTTTCTACTATTGTTGATTTACCTGATGGTGCTGAGTTCAAATTCTTACCAACTAATACAGGTTGGGATGGAGATTGGGGTGAAGATGCTAATAACCCTGGTCATATAATTCAAGATGGTGAAGAAAATTTAAAAGGATATGAGGCAGGTAGATATGTTGTTGCAGTTGATTTTAATACATTATCATTTACAGTTTCTAAAATTAATGAAGCACCAACTTCCCTTTTCCTTGTTGGAGGATTTAGAGGATGGAGCAATGATGGCGATAATCCGGAATTCACGGAAACATCATCGGGAATTTTTGAAATTACGCAAATATTGAGTGCAAATGATGAATTCAAGTTTGTTAGAACTGCAGGATCGTGGGACAATGACCTTGGTGAAAGTAAAGTTTTTCATGGTATTCTCGAGGAAAATGATGAAAATAACCTAAAAGTTACAGAAGCAGGAACCTATAGTATTATTGTTAATTTTAATGCAGGAACAATTTCTGTAAATTAAATATTAATAAAAGGAAAAAGGCTGTTGAAAGATAGCCTTTTTTTCCTTTCTATATTTTTGGTATTTTACGGGATAATTTTTCCCGATAACCCTATAAAGGGATTCACAATAAAACATATAGATATGAAAAAACTACTACTTATTTTATCTTTTTTTTGCATAAGCGCTTACGGTTTTTCACAAGTTCAAAATGTAACATTTACTGTGACTCCATCTTCTTTTAATGAAAATGAAGAGATTACTATCACAGTTTCTAATATAAACCCTTCTATATGGGGTGTAACATCCATTTATTTATGGGCTTGGTCTTATGATTCAAATGATGCTAATGAACTAGATTCTCCAAATAATGGTACTTGGGCAGCTTCGAATGAGGCGCAAGTTTTAACAAAAAATGCAAATGGAACGTATTCCATTACACTAACTCCAAAAACATTTTACAACAGAACTGGTATTGGTAAAATGGGCTTTTTGGTAAAAGCTAAAGACGGATCGGGTGATAAAAAAACACAAGATAGCTTCGCAGAAGTTGGTAAGTTTCAATTCAATCTAACTTCACCAACAATTTCTCCAACCTTACTAAATTCAGGAGAAACCTTGCCAATCACGGCGACTACTTCTTTACCTGCTAACTTTATTTTAAAGGCAAACGGAACTACAATTCCGTCAGCGAGCGCTTCAAATACACAAAATTATAGTTATACAGCAACAGTAACATCCAATACAACTTTTGTTTTAGAAGCTACCAATAACGGAACAACGCTTACACAAACCTTTCAAGCAAATATAATTCCTACAGTTACCGAGCAACCAGTTCCGGCAGGAATGAAAGATGGTATAAACTTGAATTCGAACGATAATACAAAAGCAACCTTAGTTTTATATGCTCCGAATAAAGATTTTGTAAATCTTATTGGAAGTTTTAACAATTGGCAAGTTGAGGTTAATTATTTACTAAAAAAAGATAGTGCAAAAGATCGATTTTGGATTGAATTGACCGAATTAACTCCGCAAACAAATTACACCTATCAATATTATGTTGACCAATCGATAAAAATTGCGGATCCGTATTCTACCGTAATTTTAGACGAGTACAATGATCAATATATTAATGCAACAACATATCCGAATTTACCTGCTTATCCTACAGGAAAAACAAATCATGCCGTTACCCTTTTAAGAACAGGAGACGCAGCATATAATTGGAAAACAACTAATTATACGCGTCCGGCAAAAACCGATTTGGTAATTTACGAATTACTTATTCGTGATTTTGACGCTTTGCACAGTTTTGATGCTGTAAAAGCCAGATTGGATTATTTGCAAGATTTAGGAATTAATGCTATTGAATTTATGCCGGTTAATGAATTTGACGGAAATGAATCTTGGGGTTATAATCCATCTTTTCACATGGGATTAGATAAATATTATGGTACTACAACTGCGTTTAAACAATTTGTTGATGAATGTCATTCCCGAGGAATCGCAGTCATTATTGATGTAGTTTATAATCATGCAACCGGTCAAAATCCTTATTATAGATTATGGAATACCGATAACGGAAATTATGGAGGTCAGGCAAGCAGTGAGAGTCCGTTTTTTAATGCAGAAGCAAAACATTCTTATAGTGTTTTTAACGATTTTAATCATCAGCAACAAGCAACTCAAGATTATGTAAAAAGAACCACGCAATATTGGATTAATGAATATAAAATTGATGGTTTTCGATGGGATTTAACCAAAGGATTTACACAAAATTGTACCGATTCAAATCAAACTTGTACGAATGCATTTCAAGCAGATAGAGTTGCTGTGTTAAAAGAATATGCAGATTATCAATGGGAAATAGATCCAAACTTTTATGTAATTTTTGAACATTTAGGAACAAACCAAGAGGAAACCGAATGGGTGAATTATCGTTTAAACGAGGGTAAAGGAATTATGGTTTGGAGTAATTTGAACGGAACTTATAATGAAGCTACCATGGGTTACAATACTGGAGGATCTGATTTTTCTTGGATTGATTACCGAAAAAGAAATTGGACTGTACCTGCGAATGTGAGTTATATGGAGAGTCATGACGAAGAGCGTTTGATGTATAAAAATTTGCAATATGGTAATGAAAATGGAAGTTACAGTATAAAAAATCTTGCAACAGCATTAGATCGAGAAGAATTGGCCGGATCCTTTTATTTTACAATTCCCGGTCCAAAAATGATTTGGCAATTTGGAGAACTTGGTTATGATTATTCTATCGATTTTAACGGAAGAACTGGTAATAAGCCAATTAAATGGGATTATTTTACCGAACCTGATAGAAAGGCAATTTATGATACTTGGTCAAAATTGATTCAGTTAAAGTTACAAGAACCTATTTTTCAAACGGATGATTTCACGCTTGATGTTGCTTCGAGCTTAAAGAAAATTCAATTGACAGATGGTGCAACCAATGCAACTTTAAAATATATTACAATCATCGGAAACTTTGGTGTTGGCACGCAATCTATCAATCCAACTTTTCAAAAAACCGGTACTTGGTATGATTTATTGAACGATAATACCTCTATCAATGTATCGAATCAAAATGCTTTAATTAGTTTAGCTCCTGGTGAATTTAAAGTTTATGGCAGCAGTGAAGTGGTACTGGCAGTAGATGATATTTCTGTATTGCAAAACTCTTTTCAACTGTATCCAAATCCTGCAAAAGGAAACTTTAAAATAAATAAAAACGCTACTAAAGTTGAGATTTTTGACTTTACAGGAAGAAGGATTAAAAGTTTTATTGGCGATTTTTCACCGGAAAAAGAATATAACATTTCCACTTTAAAGCCTTCTATTTACATCGTTAGAATTAATTCCGACCTTGGCAGCACAACAAAGAGGTTGGTTATAGAGTAAATTGCTTGTAGTGTGTGAAGTAAAAATTTAACAATTAGCTTATTATGTGTTAATGGGTAAAAAATTTAAAATTAAATTTTTTACCCATTAATTTTTGAAATTATTTTTCAAATATCAAATTGAGAAAAACACAAAAAATTTTACAGTCGCAGTAAGACTTTTTTATACTTAGTTTTTATTAGGAAAGGCTGTGATCTCAAAAGCAGTTGATGCTATTTGTATTTTACCTTTGGAGGCATTAATTGCCGTTAATATTTTGTCAGAAATAATTGATTTATTAGTTCTTCTAGCCTTGTAATCTACAACATATCTTAAGGTAAATGTAATCCAGTTTTCATCAAAAACCATTGTGACCATAGGTTTAACCTTTGCGTTTTCAATATTGTATTTTCCTATCATTTTATCCCAAGCCTCCTGTGAAGCGTTAGAGAAGTCGCCTACAACTTCATTAAGTATGCTTTCAAAAAGTGTTTTGGCATACTGATGATCGCTAGTCGTCTTGATAGGAACCGTCAATTCATCCCATAAAAAAGGAAAATCTCCTGAGTAATTATATACAGGATCTTTGAATATAAAACTGTTTGCCACACGAACAATCTTACCATTATAAAGATCTCCATTAACCCAATCACCCATTTCCATAAGTGTGGTTCTAAGTAAACCGATATCGATAACATCGCCTTTTACACTACCCAGTTTTATACGATCACCTACTTTAAAAAATTTACCTGTAAAGATTGATATATATCCTGCAATACTTACTATTACTTCTTGTAATGCAAAAGCAATTCCTGCTCCGGCAACTCCTAAAGCAGTGCCTATTCCAGAAAAATTTGCATTAAAAATGAACATTAACCCAATAGCAAATAAAACATAGCCTAATAAGGATACTAGCTTCCTAAATTTGTACTTTGAAGCGCTATCCTTTACTATTTTAGAAACACCATTTCTAAGGACTCTAGTTACTAAATATATAGCAATAAAGAGTATAAAAATAGATGCTGTTTTTACAAAAAAAGGATTTTCAATTATTGATTTTAAATCATTCATAATTTTTATAAAACTATTATATCACTTTATAGGAAGGTCTTTATAGAAAATTAAATCATTTTCAAATTATTGACTTCTTGCTGTGTTAAATGCCTCCATACGCCACGAGCTAAATTTTTCTTCGTTAAACCGGCAAAAACAACACGGTCTAATTTAGTTACGGTATAACCAAAATGTTCAAATATTCGACGTACAATTCGGTTTCTACCAGAATGGATTTCAATACCTATTTCGTTTTTAGGTTGGTTATCGATGTAAGAAACAGCATCAACGAAAACCATTTTATCATCTAAAACAAAATTAGCAGCAATTTTTTGCATATCACTTATTGCTAGTTTTTTATCTAAGGTAACATGGTATAATTTCTTTACCTGATGTTTCGGATGAGTTAATTTTTTTGCCATTTCTCCATCGTTTGTAAAAAGCAATAACCCAGTGGTGTTTCTATCTAATCGACCTACAGGATAAATGCGTTCTTTCGCTGCTGTTTTTATCAAATCCATGACAGTTTTTCTATTTTTTTCATCATCCATAGTGGTGATGTAGTTCTTCGGTTTGTTCAACAAAACATAACGTTTCGTTTCCGGAGAAATAAGTGCTCCGTCGAATCGAACTTCATCGGTAAGTTTTACTTGGTAACCCATTTCGGTTACAATTTTACCATTGATGGTGGCGCTACCAGCTTTGATATAGGTGTCAGCTTCTCTTCGTGAACAGATTCCGGAATTGGAGATATATTTGTTCAACCGAATGTCGTCACTTTCTTTTTTAGTGTTCTCAGTTCCGGGCTTAACTTTGAAATTTTTTAATTTAAGCGGATGTGGTCTGAAATTTTTATCCTTATGATTCTCCGACTTTTTCTTAAAATTTGAATTTTTGTCATTAGAGGATCCGTTTTTGTCTTGTCGTCCTCTCGACGAGATGTTCTTTGCAGTCATTTTTAATTTTTTTGCAAAAGTACAAAATGAATTGATTAAAATGTTAAACCTTTGAAAATAAACCTAGTTAAAGATTGGCATCTAGAATTCGTTGAATGATTACCGAAGTATCTATGAGCATTAAGCTTAAAACACCAACAACAATAATCATTTTTATAATGTTGTGCAGTATGAGATAATCCTTTTTAGTATTGGCTTTCCAAAGTAATACAGAGAAAACGATAAAGGTAATTCCTACAAAATAAAAATAGTATTTCATCATTCCAATTTCTGGATATTTCCATAAAAAATAAATTGGGTCTAAGGTAAACAGTACTAAAATTGTAATCAATAATTTGGTAAAATACTCACCATATTTTACTGGAATTGTCATATAATTATGAGCAACATCTCCTTTAATATTTTCCAAATCTTTGACCAGTTCACGTATCATTAAAACCAAAAATAAAAAGGCAGCATGCGTAAAAATTATAGTAGAGAAATTTTTGTAGTAAATAAATATGGCAAAAAATGGCAGTATTGCCAATATCGCAGCGGAAAACAATCCTGGTAAAGGGTATTTTTTAAGTTTATGCGAATACAACCAAATAAGAAAAATATAAATAGCAAAGAATAATGCGGCGCGCCAAGAAACCAAAAAAGCAAAAGCAAAACCAATAAAATTCAATAAGAAATAAATATTTAGTTTTGTTTTTTTTCCGACAATACTATCAATTTTTGTTTTTATAGGTTTGTTAATGAAGTCTTTTTCAGCATCATAGAAGTTATTAATGATGTATCCTGAGGCGATTACGCACATTGTTGCCAACACTATAAAATATAAATCTAAATTAAATAAGACCTCTTTTAGGGATTTGTCAGGTGAAAAAATAAAAATAGCCGCCAAGTATTGCGCCAAAACGATAATGGCAATATTATAGCCACGAACGACTGAAAGTAGACTTAAAAATTTGTAAAAAAAAGAATATTTTTGGGGCTTTTTCGGCGTGTTTTCTTCAGACATTTTGAGTAAATCCATTATTTCTTTAGGATTTTAAAATCTGTAAACAAGTTCTAATTTGTAATCTTGTAGTATCTTTTTTGCTTTTTCGTAATCTTTTGTAAAACCTAAAATATAGCCACCACCACCAGAACCACAAAGTTTTAAATAATAGTCGTTTGTATCAATACCTTGTTGCCAAAGATGATGAAAAGTTGCAGGAATCATTGGTTTGAAATGTTTCAAAACCACTTTTGATAATTTTTTTACGTTTCCGAATAAAGACTTTACATCTCCTTGTAAGAAGTTTTCAATGCAAGAATCGGTAAATCGGGCGAAATCTTTATCAATCATTTTACGAAAACCTTCATTTTTCATTTTATTCATGAAAATATTCACCATAGGTTCTGTTTCACCAATAATTTCAGAATCTAATAAGAAAACAGCTCCTTTTCCTTCTTTTTGTGACGGAATTCCGGTTGCTTCTAAATTATCTTTTGAATTGATTAAAATTGGAATGCTTAAATAAGAATTTAGTGGATCAAGACCAGAACTTTTACCATGAAAAAAAGATTCCATTTGAGAAAAAATTCCTTTTAGCTTTAATAGTTTATCTCGGGTTAAGTTTTCTAGAACCGTAATTTTATTATTTGCGTATTTATCGTAAATCGCTGCTACCAAAGCACCCGAACTTCCAACACCATAACCCTGTGGGATACTCGAGTCAAAATACATACCCTTTTCTATATCTTGTTTAAATTCTTCTAAACGAAGTTCAACATCTTTAGATTGCAAACCTTCTAAAAAGGTGTAAAAAGCTTGTAATTTTTGATTCGAATTTTTTGCTTTAGCGGAAAGGTTTTTAGAAACTTTCAAAGCACCTTGATACGAATTGTACGGAATAGCTAATCCTTTGGAATCTTTGATAATACCATATTCACCAAATAGTAAAATTTTAGCATAAAATAGAGGTCCTTTCATTTTTCAGGGTATAAAAAGCATAACAATTTGGCTACAAAGATACTAGAAAAATCAATTGCATGCAGGTTTTTAACGCTCAGAAACAAAAAAACTTGTATTATGTTTATGGAAAAATCTATTTTTTAAATGAGATTTTGGCTTAAACACTGTTATTTATGATTAACTTAAGTCAAAAAAGATTAAACAAAAATAGATATTAGATTGGCTCCTTTTCCTACAAAATCAAAAATATAATGCCTGTTTTGACAATAATCGGCAAGCTCATTTTCAATGAATAACTGTATTTTTTCTTTTTCCTTTTCAGGATAAAGAACATGTACATTGGCACCGGCATCTAAAGTAAAACATACATTTGAATCATGCTCTTTTCGATATGCCCAAATCTTTTCTATTATTGTTAAAGTATTTGGTTTCATCAAAATAAAATACGGATTAGAAGTCATCATCATGGCATGCAACGTAAGCGCCTCACTTTCTACAAGATTCACAAAAGCGTCGATATCACCATTTTGTAAAATTTCAGTAAGCTTTGCTATATTTTCTTGTGCTTGAGAAAATCGCTGATTAGCAAAAGGATGCTCATGCATTAACTGGTGTCCAACCGTACTCGAAACTTGTTTTTCACCACGATCTACTAAAAGAATGGTATCTTGATATTGATTGAAATTAGTATGAATTGTAAACGGAAATTTAACGCCGTATAAATTGGAACTATGTGGCAAGATTTCATGCGCACCCCAAACAACGATTTCACCTTCAACACTTCTCGAGGCACTACCAGAACCCAATCGTGCTAAAAAAGAGGCTTTTCGATTAAAATATTCTGCAGAAATATTAGGGTTGATTTCTTTTTCCAAACTCATGATACAAAGTGCCAAAGCACTTAATCCGCTTGCAGAAGATGCTATTCCGCTGCTATGTGGAAAAGTATTCTTTGTTTCAAGTACAAAATTATAATCCGTGATAAACGGAACATATTCTTCAATACGTTCAAAAAACTGTATGATTTTTGGTTTGAATGCATCCTTTTTCTCTCCTTCAAAAATAACTTCCACCTTAAAATCTTTCGTAACTTTTTCTTTTTTAGTAAAGGTTAAAGTCGTGATTGTTTTACAGTTGTTCAACGTAAAACTGATGGATGCATTTTTTGGAATTTGCGGTTCACTTTTACCCCAATATTTCACTAAAGCAATGTTACTCGGACTCTCCCAAGTAAAACTTCCATGTTTTGGTTTATTGGTGTTGGAATATGCTAGGATAAAATATTTTTCAGTCAAAATCTTATTTTTCACAAAGATAAACTTTCCAATGAAAATGGTTTTAAAAATTATTCAGAAAAAACAAACTATTCAAGATTTTAAAATATTGAATATTCGCGAAGAAAAGCAGTGTTTAAAGTATTCTATCTCCTTTTAATCCTACTATAAAAGCACCTTCAAAACCTCTTTTTTTAAGCGTTTTGACATATTCTTTAGCTTCTTTCTGTGTTTTAAATTTACCTGAAAAATAGCGATTGAAACCATCGTCATAGCGGTGATTGAATAAATTGTTTAATTTGTTGAATTTATTCGATTGAACATCTCTTTTAAATGCTCCAATTTGTACAGTGTAAACAATGGTTGTGTTTTCACGATTAAAATTATAATTTACAAATGCTCCGGAGTTGGCAACAGAACCTTTCGAACCTGCACTAGACGAATTTAATATATTGTTGGAAACAATGGTAATGCTATTCAAACCATCCTGTAAAATCTCAAATTCAGATCTTCGATTTAGTTGATGCATAAATTCCGTACATTTTACACCATCGGGACATTTGGTAGCGAGATGTCTTTCGCCAAAACCTTCTCCTGTCATTCGATCAATTGAAATGCCTTTATTTATTAAATACTCAATAGTTGATTCTGCCCGTTTATTAGATAAAGTTATATTGTAAGCATCTGTACCGCGACTATCGGCATGTGAATTTATTTCAATGGTCATATCGGAATTTTGATGCATGATAGTAGCAATTTTATCCAATTCGAATTCGGCATCTGACCGGATATTGTACTTGTCAAAATCAAAATAAATGCTATTGATATTGATTTTATTTTTTTCGTCTACAACAAGAAACTTATTAGTTGGCTGTTGCATTAAAATTTCAACTTTATTTTGATTTTCTAGGCTTGTTAAAGTTTTTAATTCTAGTTCTTTCTTTATATAACCTTGCGAGCTTACGGCAATTTTATACGAACTGTCGTAAGGTTTC
>CBDTUD010000060.1:0-16261 GCA_965363545.1 uncultured Flavobacteriaceae bacterium
TTTTTTTTTCATTTTTCATTTTTTTTAAAAAGAGATTGAAATATAAATTATATTTGATGCGTGAAAAAAGAGTTTAAATTTTTTAGTATCCTATTTTTTACAGTACTCTATTTTTTTATAATTGGAGCTGTAAATAATGTTGCTTTAGGTTATAATTATGCTAGTCATCAAGAGGTTAAAAAAGTTAGCTTCGCTTTGGCGGATATATCTAATGTCTCTAATTATGATTCAGAGAATTCAGAGATATTCGTTGATTTAAATCCAAATTTCACCTTAAAAAAGCCTTTACAAGACTATTTAACTATAGAAAAAACTTTATACGATAACTTGTCGGTAGAGTTTACTTTATACACTTCTGTTTTAAGAAAGTTTATACTTAAATTTCAAAAAATAGATATAATTTTTCCTTTCCATTTTTTTTGGTAATCCAATTTATTTCAATTTTTTAAAGATTTTTTACAGGATTTGTGTCGTAACAAAACCTGTCAACTTTGTATAAAATAATTTAAATAAAATAAAATGGATTTAGGAACATTAGAAATAGCATTAGTTTTAGTTGCAATATGCATCGTGCCTTTTATAATTTTGGGCAAAAATAATAAGAAAAGAGACAAACAATTGTTGCAGTCACTTTTAGATTCTGCGAGTAAAGAGGATTGTAAAATCACCCAATCAGAGTATTTAAATGATGTAGCAATTGGTTTAGATGAAACTAACAATAAGCTCTTCTTTTTTAAAAAAATAGAGTCCACTGAAATCGCACAACATGTTAATCTTTTAGAAATGAAAAGTTGCGGAATTTTAAATTCAAACCGACCGATGAATTCTAAAAAGCATAAGGATATTATTATTGAAAAAATTGGAATGTCTTTCACTCCGCTAGATAAAAATAAGGCTCATGAAATTTTTGAGTTTTTCAATTCTGAAGAAACAATGCTATTAAGCGGTGAGTTACAATTGGCACAAAAATGGGTGAAAATTGTGAACAACTTATTACAGGCAATGCCCGTAAAAAAGGATCAAAATTTACATAAGCAATTTACTCAGAACAAACCGGTGGCTGTTGCCAATAAACAAGAATTGTTGGCTAGCTAATTATTAGTTATTTCAAACAAAAAGCGGATGTAAAGTGGAAACTTTTATCCGCTTTTTTTTTGTTCTTGAATGTTCGTGCTTAGATATTTTCAGTATTTTCGATTGAAATTAATTGGTATAAAATTTTGCTTTTAGATCAATTCATAACCTTAAAAATAAATAAAAATGCCGAATAAAACCCAAAAATGGAATTCCATTTTATACAATAACAAGCATGCTTTTGTATATCAGTTTGGAGAACAGCTTATTCAAATTCTAGAACCAAAAGAGAACGAGCGAATATTAGATTTGGGTTGTGGTTCCGGGCAACTTACAGCAAAAATTAGTGAATTGGCAAAAGAAGTAATCGGTATCGATAAATCGCCCGAAATGATCGCCGATGCTCAGTCTAAATTTTCTAAAATTGAATTTCAAGTAGCTGATGCAGCTTCTTTTAGCTTTAGGGTTAAATTTGATGCTATTTTTTCAAATGCAGCATTGCATTGGGTTAGCGATTATGAAAATGCGATTTATTGCATGTATTCTAATTTGAAAGAAAATGGCAGAATAGTGCTTGAATTTGGCGGCAAAGGAAATGTGCAAAGGATTATTAGTCAACTAAGAATTTCATTAAAAAAAAGGGGTTACAAAAAACAATCGGCTTTGCGATTATGGTATTTTCCTTCTATTGGAGAATATACCACCCATTTAGAAAAAGCTGGTTTCAAAGTCATTATGGCACAACATTTTGACAGACCTACGGAGTTATCAGATGAGAATTCCGGAATTACAGATTGGCTCTCTATGTTTGCCGATGGTTTCTTTGAAAATGTAAGTTTCGAAGATAAACTTGAAATAAAAAAGGAAGTCCAAAAAGAAGTACAATCCGATTGTTTAATAAATGGAAAGTGGTTTGCCGATTACAAACGAATTAGAATCGTTGCTATCAAAGAATAGAATTGATTGCAAAACAAGGCTTTTTACTATTTCCTTTTAATGAACAAATTGATAATCAAGCTTTGCTTACTTTCGCAACATGGGTATTTTATGTAATTTAAATGGAGTACATTGGATTTAAAGTTGTCAAATTCAGAATGACATTTCGTAAAACCAAGTATCTTTATAACAAAAATAGATGGGATTATTCAATAAATTACTTGGCAACGCGAGTGAAGTTTCTGTAGAGAAACTAACACAAAAATATGGTCGATTACTTACCGATAGTGAACAAATAGAACTTGGTTTTAATTTAATTCGTGATGTTTTTATGTTCACGAATAAAAGATTGATTATAATTGATATTCAAGGTATTACCGGTAGTAAGATTGAATATAAATCGATGCCATATAAAAATATTTCACGATTTTCTTTAGAAACTTCTGGTACTTTTGATTTGGATGCGGAATTGAAAATATGGATTTCTAGCGAAAATACGCCAAGTGTGAGCAAGAAGTTTAACAAAAGTGTCGATGTGTACGAGGTACAAAAATATTTGGCAGATAAAGTAATGTAATCAAAAGTATGCATGGTAATTTTTAAAACCAAAAGACTAACCGTTCGAAAATTGAATAAAATGGATAAAGATTTCTTTACGGAATTGTTATCCAATCCTGAGATTATCGATCCAATCCCACATAAAGCATATCCTCAAGAAGAAATTGATAAACGGTTTCAAGAATTTTTATCCGCTTCAAGCGAAATTAAAGAGAATAAAACAAATGTTTGGGGCATCACAGAAAATGGTAAAAACGAATTGATTGGTCTCTGTCTTTTTTTGACAAATAATGAAAACGATAGAGAATTGGGTTATCGATTTCGAAAAGCATATTGGGCAAAAGGTTTTGGTACCGAAATTGCAGAAGGAATCATTGATTTTGCCTTTAACGAACTAGAACTTGCGAAAATTACTGCTGATGTTTGGGTAGAAAACAAAGCTTCGACAAAGATTCTAGAAAGGTACTTGATTCCTGTAAAAGAGTTTTATAATGAACGCGATGCATGTACCGATCGCCGATATGAAGTCACTTTTGAAAAGTGGCAAAAAAGGAATCCTATTTAAGATTGTTTAAGACATTTTTTGGGTGAATAAATAATAAACAACAGTATAATTGCTGAATTTCAAATAAATATTATTCTCATAAATCTAAATTTTAATTTTTTTTACTAAAAATGTTAACCTTTTCAAATTAGAAACACTAATAATAAAAAAGAACAAAAGTTAAGGCTTTATACAAATTTGGGTATTACTTTTGACATTGAAAACTAATAACATGAACAACAACGACGTACTTCGCCAGATACGGTACACTTTTGATTTTAATGACACTAAAATGATAGAGCTATTTGCTTTGGCAGATTTAGAAGTTAATCGCTCGCAAGTGAGTAATTGGTTAAAGAAAGATGAAGATCCGGCATTTCAAGAAATTACAGACCATGAATTAGCTATTTTTCTTAATGGTTTAATTAGCGATAAACGCGGGAAATTTGAGGGGCTACAGCCTGAAGCCGAAAAAAAACTCAACAACAATGTAATTTTTAGAAAATTGAAAATTGCTTTGGAACTTCGAGATAATGATATTTTAGACATGTTTCGCTCGGTTGATATGAACATTAGTAAACATGAATTGAGCGCCTTTTTTAGAAATTCGAAACATCGCCAATACCGTGAATGTAAAGATCAGTTTTTGCGTAATTTTTTATACGGAATGCAAAAAAAGTATCGCGATTCTAAAATATAAGCGTGCATAAATTCTACATAACTTCATAAAATAGTTGTATTCGTTAAAAGAATTATCTGTAATTTAACAATTCGTTTAAAATTATTTATCGTAATTCTTTATGTCGAATATTTGTCCGCTTTGTGAGCATTCTTCCAATCTTTTTCGAAAAATTGAATCAAAAAATTATTACCAATGCACCAATTGTTTTGGTGTTTTTTTAGATTCGAATTTTTTACCTAGTCTTGGTGATGAAAAGATTCGCTATGAAAAGCACAATAATGATGTGAACGATGTTCGATATCAAAAGTTTGTTTCACCAATAACCTCGAGAATTTTACAAGATTTTACACAAGAAAGTAAGGGACTCGATTTCGGAGCGGGTACCGGGCCGGTTATAACGAAAATGCTTGAAGAACAAGGTTTTTCTGTAAAATCGTATGACCCGTTCTTTCATAATTTTCCGGAATTGTTAGGGAATAAATATGACTATATTGCTTGTTGCGAAGTGATTGAGCACTTTCATCATCCTAAAAAAGAATTCCAATTATTATACAATTTACTGTCTCCAAATGGGAAGTTGTATTGCATGACAGAAATGGTAACCAACGACATCATTTTTGAAAACTGGTATTATAAAAACGATCCGACACATGTATTTTTTTTTAGTCAAGAAACTATGAAATGGATTAAAAATAAATACCATTTTTCTAAGGTTTCTTTTCATGAAAGGTTGACTATTTTTACGAGATAAATTAAATATTATTAATGAAAACACTAACAGTAAAAGAGATTAGGCAAGAGTTAGGATATCTTTCTCAAAAGGAAATGATTGAAATATGTTTGCGACTTTCTCGATTCAAAAAAGAAAATAAAGAACTATTAACCTATCTTCTGGTTGAAAAACAGGACGAAGAGACTTTTATTGAAGGTGTCAAAAAGCAGATGGATGAACAGTTTGAAAATATAAATACAAAGACCTTTTATTTTATTAAGAAAAGTGTGCGAAAGATTTTAGCTTCTACAAAAAAATACAATCGATATTCTCAAAATAAAGAAACAGAAGCGGAATTATTGCTTTATTTTTGCCATAAATTAAAAAAATTCAGACCATCTGTTTTAAGAAGTTCTCCCATGAAAAGTTTGTATTTACGTCAAATGGATGCTATAAAAAAGTTAGTTTCTAACTTACATGAAGATTTGCAATATGATTTTCAAATTGAAATCGATGAATTGGAATTGAAAAATTAGATTTTTAGTCAAAAAATGTGTTAATGCTTCCAAAAAAGAAAGAACATCCTAAAGAAAAATCAAAGCTACATGAGAGAAATAAGCATCGATTTCGCTATGATTTTAAAGTATTAATAGCAAGTTGTCGTGAATTAGCTCCGTTTGTTTCGTTGAATAAATACAACGATGAGTCGATTGATTTTTTTAATCCGGAAGCAGTAAAAGCACTCAATAAAGCCTTGTTAAAACACCATTATTCTATAGAAAATTGGGATATTCCACAAGGCTATTTATGTCCGCCAATTCCTGGGCGAGCAGATTATATTCATCATATTGCCGATCTTTTATCCGATAGTAATGGGGGCAAAATTCCAACAGGTAAGACCATTAAAGTATTAGATATTGGTGTTGGTGCTAACTGCGTTTATCCACTAATTGGTAGCAAGGAATACGGCTGGTCTTTTGTCGGAGCAGATATTGATGAAGTAGCTGTGGCATCTGCAAATAAAATTTTAGCATCAAATTCCATTTTAAACGATAGAATTGAAATTCGGCTACAATCTAACGCGAAAAATGTCTTTTCAGGAATTACCCAAAACGGAGAGCAATTTGATTTGACTATTTGTAATCCGCCTTTTCACGCTTCCGCGGAAGAAGCTGCTGCCGGTACGATGCGAAAACTTAAAAATTTAAAAGGCAAGAAAGTCAAAAAACCAACTTTGAATTTTGCAGGACAGAATAAGGAATTGTGGTGTGACGGAGGTGAAGTGCAATTTGTAGAAAAAATGATTGAAGAAAGTGTGCGATTTGCAACTTCTGTTTTTTGGTTTTCAAGCTTAATTTCAAAGGACTCTAATCTAAAAAAGGTGTATGCTGTTCTTGAAAAGGCTGGAGCAATTTCCGTGAAAACGATACCAATGGAACAAGGGAATAAAATAAGCCGCCTTGTAGCTTGGACATTTTTAAACGACGAACAACAAAAGAAGTGGAAAGAATTAAAATGGTAAAGAATAAATGAATGACAACAACAAAGATAAGCAACAGGTTAACAACCCGTTACATGGGGTGAAATTGGCCACTATTGTAGAGTTTTTAGAAGAGCAATACGGTTGGGAGGCTTTGGGAAACAAAATTAATATTCGTTGTTTTACCAGTAATCCTTCTGTAAAATCGAGTTTGAAATTTTTGCGAAAAACGCCTTGGGCAAGAGAAAAGGTGGAGAGCTTATATTTAAAATCAATTAATAAATAGCATGTCAAAATTATTTGAGAAACCTAATTTTTATCAGGTAATTTTAGTTTTGGATATGTTATTTTTGTTACATAAAAATAAATAATTATGAATAGTATGAAACCAAAAAATAATAAAATTCTAGTACTACTGCTGTTGGCCATATTTTTAGTTGTTTCTTGTAACAAGAATAAAAAAGAATATTCGCCTATGCTAGGTCAAAAAGGTATAGCTCATAAAGTTAAGGTAAAAGAAGTATTGCAAACAAGTGCTTATACTTTTTTAAATGTTATCGAAGATCAGGATGAGTTTTGGATGGCAATTGGTAAAACGGATGTGAAAGCCGGCGAAGTTGTTTACTATGAAGACGCTATGGAAATGAAAGATTTTAAAAGCAAAGAATTGGATCGTACTTTTGATCGAATTTTATTTGCAGAAGGGGTTAGTAATGCTCCTATAATTTCAGAAATAACAGCTGAAGATTCTCTTTATCATCAAAAAGTTACGAAAAAGAAGGAGAAAATTGATGAAAAAGATATTCACGTAGAGGTTGCCGAAGGTGGTATTACCATCGCGAATTTATATAAAAACGGTAAAAATTATGAGAATAAAAAAGTACGGATTCGAGGTCAAGTTGTAAAAATCAATAATGGTATTATGGATCGAAATTGGGTACACTTAAAGGATGGAACAAATCATGATGGTAAATCAGACCTTACATTTACTACTCAAGAATTGGTAAAAGTTGGTGATGTAGTTACCTTTGAAGGAGTTGTAGCTTTAGATAAAGAGTTTGGAGCCGGTTATGTTTATCCTTTAGTTGTTGAACAAGCAGTGCTAAAATAATTTTGAAATTCAAATAATAGTAGTATTTTTAGAAAAAAATAAACGAACAATGAAATACATTTTTTCTTTACTTCTGGGATTTGGTTTAATCTCAGGGGCTTACTCACAATCTATTGTTGGAAAATGGAAAACAATTGATGATGAAACAGGTAAAACAAGGTCAATAGTTGAAATTACTGAACAAAACGGTAAAATTTATGGGCATATTTTAAAGCTCTTTAAAGATCCAAATGAAGATCAAGATCCGATTTGTGATAAATGTCCGGATGGTCGAAAAGACAAAAAAATTATTGGTATGGAAATCATTTCTGGCTTAGAAAAAGATGGCGATAAATGGGAATTAGATGATGGTATATTAGATCCTGAAAAAGGTAAATTATACGATTGTAAAATTTGGTTAAAAAGTGAAAATGAATTGGCCGTAAGAGGTTATATTGGTTTTTTCTATCGCACACAATCATGGTTTAGAGCGGAATAACACATTATTTAAATTATAAAAAAAGGAATCACAGAAATGTGATTCCTTTTTTTGTTTTCGGACAAGAAGTAGTATTTTTAGAGAAAATAATTAGAATTATAAGCTTGGGTTAAAACCGATTCCAAATGAAAAAAATAATACTGAAAATCTTAGTCCTTTTACCACTAATAAGTTGCGGACAAGATAATTCTGAAGATCCAAAAGAAATGATTACTAAAAATGAAATAAAGTTTTTGGCTTTAGGCGATAGCTATACCATTGGAGAAAGTGTGACAGTTGACGAGCGATGGCCCGTAATACTCGCAAATGATTTGAATCAATTAGATTATGAAGTAAGTAACCCAGAAATTATTGCAAAAACCGGATGGACAACCGATGAATTAATGGATGTCTTAGAAAAGCAGCAAGTTGCTACAAATTTTGATTTGGTTAGCCTATCAATTGGAGTAAACAATCAATATAGAGGTCGTGATTTGGAAGAATTCAGAACCCAATTTATTGAATTACTCGAAATGGCAATACACTATGCAAATGGAAATGCAAAAAATGTGTTCGTAGTTTCGATTCCGGATTGGAGCGTTGTTCCTTTTGCAGCAAGTCGTGATCAACAAAAAATATCTCGTGAAATAGATCAGTTTAATGCCATAAAAAAAGAGGAAACACTTAAGCGGAATGTAACTTTTGTGGATATCACACCGATTTCAAGAAAAGCAAAAGGAAATGCTGAATATGTTGCGAATGACGGGCTTCATTTTTCAGGTAAAATGCACCAATTATGGGTCGATGAAATTATTAAAACAAACTTTTAAATTGATTTAAGAAAAGATAAAATGATGGATGATTATTTGCAAAAAGCCCTTGAACTGGATATAAATGATTCCCTAAAATCATTTAAAAACAGGTTTGTAAATTCAGATAATGAGATTTATCTAGATGGAAATTCCTTGGGAAAACTACCAAAAAAAACTACAGAAATTACAGCAGATTTGGTCATAAATCAATGGGGAAATCGATTGATTCGAAGTTGGAATGAACAATGGCTAGAGCTTCCTAAAATACTGGCAAAAAAAATAGCTTTGATTGTTGGTGCTCAAGAAGATGAGATTTTTGTTGGAGACTCCACTTCATTAAATTTATATAAATTAGTATTTGCGGCATTGCAACTGCAAAAAGGAAAACAAAAAATAATCACCGATTCACTTAATTTTCCAACAGATTTGTATGTGTTACAAGGTGTGGTTGAAAATCATTTTCAAAATCACGTTGTAGAAATTATTCCAAGTGAAGATGAAATTTCTACGCACACCGATACCTTAAAAAAATATATTGACGAAAAAACTGCGCTACTTACTCTAAGTGCAGTCACCTATAAAAGTGCCTTTCGATATGATATGGCCGAAATAAATGCTATTGCCAAAAAACAAGAATCTATAGTCATTTGGGATTTGTCGCATGCCGCTGGTGCAGTGCCTGTTGAATTAAACAAGAATAATGCTGAAATAGCAGTGGGTTGTACCTATAAATATTTAAATGGTGGGCCCGGAGCTCCGGCTTTTTTGTATGTAAAAAAAGAGTTGCAAGATAAATTGGTAAATCCGATTTGGTCATGGTTCAGTCATGAAAAACCATTTGATTTTAATCCAAATTATAAAGCGGAAACCGGTATTCAAAAATTCGCGATTGGCACTCCTTCGATTCTCTCTTTAACGGCAATGCAAACTGGATTAGACCTGCTTTTAGAAGCAGGTATTGATAATTTGAGAGAAAAAAGTGTGCGTCAAAGTAATTTTTTAATCGAAATGGTTCAAGAAGAATTGCAACCTTTAGGGTTTAAAATAGCCTCTCCTTTAGACGAAAAATATCGAGGTTCACACATTTCTTTGCAGCATGACGAAGCTTATCGAATTAACCGTGCTATGATTGAGCCAAAATCAAACGATAAAATTATTATACCTGATTTTCGTCCGCCAAATAATATTCGATTGGGTATTGCACCTTTGTACAATTCTTTTCAAGATTTGTATGAAACTGTGCTAAGAATGAAAAAAATTATTATTGAAAAAGAGTATAAAAATTTCCCTAAAGAAAAATTAACGGTTACCTAAAAAATAGAATTATTGATAAAAAAAATATTGTTTCTATGTTTATTTCCTATTCTTTTTTTCGGTCAAGCCGATAAAAATATCCATTATTTTAAAAGCTTTGATGGAGTGAAAATAGCCTATACAGATGAAGGAAAAGGATCTCCCGTTATTTTGATTCACGGCTTTATTTCTAACGGAAGTTCTTGGGATAATGAGGTTTTTAAAAACGATTTGTTACAAAGTGGCTATCGTGTTATAATACCCGATTTGCGAGGAAATGGAAATTCAGATAAACCGAAAATACCGGAATCCTATGCAAATGATGCAGAAATAAAGGATCTAAGTCTTTTAGCAGACCATTTGAAATTATATAGTTATGCCGCTATTGGATATTCAAGAGGTTCGATTGTTCTGGCGAAATTACTAAGCCAAGATTTTCGAATTAAAAAAGCTGTTCTTGGCGGAATGGGACTAGATTTTACAAATCCAAATTGGGATAGAAGAATTTTGTTTGCGGATGCTTTTTCAGGTAGAGTAGAACTGACTTCCGAAACATTGGGAGCCGTTGATTATGCAAAATCTATTAATGCTGATTTTCAAATCTTAGGTTTTTTACAAGATTATCAGCCGGTTACCTCTGTCGAGGAATTGCAAAAAATAACAGCGAAAACTTTAATTATTGCTGGAGATTTAGATAAAGATAACGGAGATCCGGAAGAATTAAAGCAAGCAATTCCAAACAGTACTTTAAAAATTATTTCGGGAGATCATAACAACACTTATAAAAGCGAACAATTTTCAAATACAATACTAAAGTTTTTAGAAACTAATTAATATGTAAAAATAACATACGAATTTGATAAAATAATATTTAAAAGAAGAGTGTCAAAACGATAATTTCACAAACTCATTTAGAAAAAAATATTTCATGAAAAAAATCACTAATCTTCTTTTTATCGTTATTTCTTTTTTCAGTAGCCTGAATTATGCCATTGCCCAAGAGAAAAAGAATTTTGAATTGCAGATTGATTCTCTCGTATCTAAAATGACTTTAGAGCAAAAAATCGGACAAACAGCGTTAAGAGGTACTTCAAGTAGAGTAAAAGGGGCATTACCTCAAGAGTTAAAAGATGCGGTACGGAGAGGTGAAATAGGAGCTTTTTTAAACGTTATGAAACCTGAGTATGTTGATGAGTTACAAAAAATTGCTGTAGAAGAAAGTCCATTAGGCATTCCTCTTATTTTTTCAAGAGATGTAATTCATGGCTTTAAAACCATTTTTCCAATTCCGTTGGGATTGGCTGCTTCATGGGATTCGGAAACTGCAAAAAATGCAGCACGAGTTTCTGCCTTTGAAGCGTCTTCCATTGGTATACGATGGACTTTCGCACCGATGGTTGACATTGCAATAGATAGCCGTTGGGGAAGAATTGCAGAGTCACCAGGCGAAGACCCTTATTTAGCATCTATTATGGCAAAAGCTTACGTAGAGGGTTTTCAAGGAAAAGGATTAGATGATCCTACTGGAATGGCGGCGTGTGTAAAACATTTTCTTGGTTATGGTGCCGCTTTAGGTGGAAGAGATTACAATACCGCAATTATCAATGAGTCTCTTCTGCGAAATGTATATTTAAAACCATTTCAAGCAGCGATTGATGCGGGAGCACCAACAATTATGACTTCATTTAATGAGTTAAATGGAGTGCCTGCCTCGGGGAATGAATTTTTGTTGAAAGACTTGCTGCGTGATGAGATGAAATTTGATGGTTTCGTAGTAAGTGATTGGAATTCTGTTACCGAAATGATACCACATGGTTTTGCAAAAAATGAAAAACAAGCTGCTCAATTAGCTGCAAATGCAGGCTTGGATATGGAAATGACAAGTCAATCTTATGAAAAGCACTTAAAAGAATTAATGCAAGAGGGTAAATTTACAGAAGCGCAATTGGATGCTTTTGTTAAAAATATTCTTCGTATTAAATTTAGAATGAACTTATTTGAAAAGCCGTATAGATTAGTGAATCATCCGGGTGAATTTTATGCTAAAGAGCATTTGGAAAAAGCAAAACAAGCTGCTATAAAAAGCACTGTACTTTTAAAGAATAATTCAGTTTTACCATTAAACAAAAACACTAAAGTTGCCATTATTGGGCCACTCGCCGATGCCATAAGAGAGCAATTGGGAACATGGACTTTTGATTTCGAAAAAGAGCATACAGTAACACCATTGAAATCTTTTACCGATAATAAAGTTTCATTACAATTCGCTCCAGGATTAACTTATAGCCGTGATAAATCTACAAAAGGTTTTGCAGAAGCAATTAAAGTAGCAAAATCTTCAGATGTAATTTTGTTTTTTGGAGGGGAAGAAGCAATCCTTTCGGGAGAAGCACATAGTAGAGCTGATATCAGTTTGCCAGGAGAACAAGAGCAATTAATTAAAGAATTAGCAAAAACTGGCAAACCAATTGTCTTAATTATCATGGCCGGAAGACCGATTACCATTCCTAATATTATTGACGATGTTGCCGCAGTTTTAATGGCTTGGCATCCTGGCACAATGGGAGGCTCGGCGTTATACGAAATTATTTATGGAGTTCAAGAACCTGGAGGAAGACTGCCAGTAACTTGGCCAAAAACTTCAGGACAGCTACCTTTATTTTATAATCATAAAAATACCGGAAGACCTGCGAACAAAGAGTCTTTTGTGCAAATGGATAATATTCCTATAGAGGCTTGGCAGAGTTCTTTAGGCAATTCATCACATTACCTCGATGCAGGTTTTGAACCTTTTTATCCTTTTGGTTACGGACTTTCATATACAAATTTTGAGTATGATAATTTGAAACTATCAAAAAATAATTTAGGGCTTGAGGATACTTTAGAAGTAAAAATTACCGTTACAAATACAGGTAAACGAGACGGGCAAGAAGTGGTACAATTGTATATTCAAGATATTGTTGGCAGCATTACAAGACCGGTCAAAGAATTAAAAAGCTTTCAAAGAATAAGCTTAAAAAAAGGGAAAAAGGAAGAAGTAGTTTTTACGATTACTACGGAAGATTTGAAATTTGTCAATAATAAAATGGAGTACAAAGTGGAACCAGGGGATTTTAATATTTGGGTAGGATCAAATTCAGCCTCTGGATTAAAAGGGTCATTTACTATTCTAGAATAATATAATTTTAAAGTATATTTTTATGATCATAACTATGGGAGTTAGCGGATGTGGAAAAACAACAATTGGTAAATTGTTAGCAGATAAATTAGAGATTCCATATTTTGATGCCGATGATTTTCATCCGAAAGTAAATATCGATAAAATGAAAAAAGGAATTCCATTAACAGATGAAGATCGATACCCTTGGCTATCCGATTTGGCAAACAAAATGACAGATTGGGAAAAAAATGGAGGTGCTGTTCTTTCATGTTCTGCTTTGAAAGAAGAGTATCGTCAAATTTTAATGTCAAAAGTGCCCAAGGTTCGGTGGGTTTATCTATCTGGATCGTATGATGTAATTGCCGAAAGAATGGAAAAAAGAGGTTATCATTACATGAAATCTAATTTGTTGCAATCGCAATTTGAGGCCCTTGAGGAGCCTAATTATGGAATAAAAGTTAGTATCTTAGCGACTCCACATAAAATAGTAGAATCGATATTATCAAAATTATACCCTTATGCGTAAATCTTTTTTTGGTGTTATTGGACTTGGTGTGATGGGCAAAAGTCTTGCCTTAAACATTGCAGAAAAAGGCTTTTCTTTATCGGTTTACAATCGAAAAGAGGAAGGTGAAAATGAAATAGTAGATAATTTCATCCATGAAAATGAAAACTTTAAAAACCTAAAAGGCTATTCAGATCTGCCTCGTTTCATTACTTCGTTAGAACGACCTCGAAAAATGCTTTTAATGATCAAAGCTGGCAAAACAATTGATTTGGTTATAGAGCAACTTTTACCTCTTTTAGAGGCTAATGATATTATTATTGACGGCGGAAATTCACATTATTTAGATACCAAAAGGCGAGGAGATTTTCTAGCCGAAAAAGGGATTCAATTTATAGGTTGTGGTATATCAGGAGGAGAAGAAGGCGCTCGAAAAGGTCCATCTATAATGCCTGGAGGTAGTCTATCCAGCTATAAGGAGGTTGCTCCTGTTTTAGAATCGATTGCTGCGAAGAATTCATTTGATAACCCATGTTGTGTGTATGTTGGTCCGGATGGTGCGGGTCATTTTGTAAAAATGGTTCACAACGGTATGGAATATGCAGAAATGCAGTTGTTGACCGAAGTGTTTTCCTTACTTACTTTAAGCATGAATTACGATGAAATTGCCGCACTTTTAGCGGAATGGAATCAGGGTGATTTGTCGAGTTATCTGTTAGGTATTACCGTGGAGATTTTACAAAAAAAAGAAGGAGATGCCTATCTTCTAGATCTTATTTTAGATAAAGCCGGTAATAAAGGTACCGGATCTTGGTCGAGTAAAGCCGCTTTCGATTTAGGCGTTGCAAGCACAATGATGTCATCGGCAGTATTTGCAAGATATATTTCAGCTTTTAAAGAAAGAAGAATACAATTATCCGAAAGGCTATCTAAAAACGGACAAAAAAAAATAAAGTTGGATGTGTCAGCTTTAAAGAACGCGTATCGCTTTGGAAGAATTATTAATCATCATCAAGGATTCGATTTAATGCAGCAAGCTTCTGACACCTATAATTGGGATTTAAAAGTTTGTCAAATTGCTAGAATCTGGACAGAAGGTTGTATCATCAAATCAAAACTAATGGCTGCTTCTATTGGTATTTTAAGAGATTTAGGAGAGCTCTTAGAAGATAAAAACATGTTTTATGCATTAACTAGTTCTGAAAATGATGTTGTTAGTGTTATTCAAAACGGTTTAGATAATAGAGTTTCAATACCATGTTTTTATACTTCTTATGACTATTGGATTGCCATGACAACGAAGAGTTTGCCAGCAAATTTAATACAAGCGCAACGAGATTTATTTGGTGCACACACCTATCAACGAAAAGATAGGGCAGAAGATCAATTTTTTCATACCAATTGGGCTTCTTCATAATAGATTATTCTTTAATTACTACGATAGTTATTGATATTGCGGTTTTAGAACATTCCGGTGAGGCAAAGAACTTTGCAAATTATCTTTTAAACATGTTTGAAGAAAAAAGAGTTTCTTGTATTGCTTCTTATTTCGTGGGTGATTTATAATTTTTTTTGTAAAGAACATTGACTTACTTTGAACTGCATATATCTTCATAAGACTTTTTAACGAATCACAGGTTTTAAAATCTATAGAAATTTAAATTTAGAAGATTATAAAAAAAAATACTAGCTGAATTTATTGGCACTTTTTGATTCGTGCTTGGTGATTGTGGAAATGCTGTTTTAGCAGCAGAAATTCCTGAATTAGGCATCGGTTTTATGGGGTTACACTAGCCTTTGGTTTGATGGTTCTTACGAGATCTTATGTTTTGGTCCTATCGCTGGAGGTCATTTTAATCCAGCCGTTTCTATCGGACTCTAGGCTGGAGGTCGTTTTGTAACCAAAAATTATCGAGTTATATCGTTGCCCAAGATTTAGGCGGTTTCTTAGGTGCAGCTATTTTGTACTTGATTGCAAGTGGTATCGAAACATTTAGTTTAATTGATGGCTTTGCTGCAATTGGTTTGGCTTTAACTTTAATTCACCTAATTAGTATTTCGGTAACGAATACTTCCGTTAATCCTGCGATAAGTTCTCGTCAAGCTGTCTTTGTTGGCGACTGGACTTTAGATCAATTAAGGTTGTTTTGGGTAGCTCCAATTGCAGATGCATTTTTGGCCGGTTTGGTATATAAATTTATGGCTCCTCAAAAAGAAAATTAATTATAGAATTAACATATAACGTTTGAATCCAGTCTGATAACAATATTTCGGACTGGATTTTTTATTTTTAGATACCTAGTCTAATTTTATTTTTTAAAACAAAATGAAATTATCAGTAATTTTTTGATTTTTTTGATCTCAATTACGTAGAGGATTTTGTATATTGGAGCACCACTTAAAACTGTGATTCATGGAAGATTTTTTAGCAGGTATGACCACTCTGGAACAGACCTATTGGATAATAGCACTTATTGGTTCCGCTATATTTGTAGTCATTTTTATTTTAACTTTTATTGGTGGTGATGCCGATATGGAAGCTGATGCGACCGAATTTGAAGCAGATGATGGAGGTGTGGGTTTTCAGTTTTTTACCTTTAAAAATGTTATAGCCTTTTTTACGATTTTCGGATGGACAGGGGTTGTTTGTATAAATAATGATATGTCTACTCAGGCAACGATTGTTATTTCAACTATTGCTGGTCTGGCGATGATGATTCTTACCACAATGCTTTTCTTTTGGATGCATAAAATGGCACAATCGGGTACATTAAAGATAAAAAATGCGATTGGAGTAATCGGCGAGGTTTATTTGCCGATTGGTGCGCAAAGATCAAAAATAGGTAAAGTGCAAATCAACGTGCAAGGAAGCTTGCGTGAATTGGATGCAATTACCGATGAAGAACAAGAGTTGAAAACTAATTCTATGGTTAAAGT
>CBDTUD010000061.1:0-16163 GCA_965363545.1 uncultured Flavobacteriaceae bacterium
TGTATAGTAATGCCGATTTTTCCACTGGTAGAATGCAATTGGGTGATTACTTTTTACAGAATAATGATTTAAATAATGCCATTAAAAATTACCAAATGGCATTAAAAAAAGATAGTTTACTAACACCTATTTATTCCAATTTGGCAACCGCATACAGCATGAATGGTCAAACAGAGCTTGCTTTAAAAACTCTAAATACATTTGTTAGGCTTAGTCCAAATGTTGCTCGTGCGTATTACTTAAGAGCTTTGTTGTATTTTGAATTGAAACAAAATGATAATGCTGTAGCAGATTTAAATAAGGCTGTTCAACTTGACCCTTTTGAAACGCGTTCGCGCTATAATCTGGCTACTTTTTATTATCAGGAAAAACAATTTGATAAAGCAGAAAACCAAATCAAGGCAGCGCTTAAAGTTGAACCAAATAATCAGGATTATAAATACTTGCTAGCATTAATTTACAAAGAGCAAAGTAAATTCAAATCCGGTCAATAAATTATGCAAGAACATAGTGCTGCACAATAACCTAAGAAGCAGCAAATTATCCTCGGGGCTTGCCAATAGTATAATTTACTCCGTTTTGTTTTTTATAATTGTCAAAATCAATTTTTTTTACTAATTTGTAAAACACCATTAAAATTGTATCAAAGAAATTAATGATAAAAGAATATACAAACGGAGAATTAACCATTGTTTGGGAGCCAAAAAAATGTATTCATTCCGCGGTTTGTGAGATGTGTATCATCCGAATAAAAAAACTTGGATACGAATTGAAAATGCCAGTACAAAGGCATTGACGAAACAAATCGAGTCTTGTCCTTCAGGAGCACTTACTTATTATTTAAACAACCAAATTAAAAAGCAAGAAAATATGGCAGAAACAAAAATTGATATTTTAGCAAATGGACCATTAGTAGTTCACGGTACACTAAAAGTTATGGATGCAGAGGGCAATTTTGAAATACGTGATAAAACAACTGCTTTTTGCAGATGTGGTGCTTCAAAGAAGAAACCTTATTGTGATGGAACCCACTCTAAAATTGGATTTAACGGCTAATTCTTCTATATCATTTTCTAAAACCGCCTTAAATGGTTGTTCATTTTTCCATTCAGGATGGGCTGTTACTATTTTCAAAGAAATAAATTTCGGAAAATATTAGAATAAAAAAATAGCAACTAAAGCTGGAATTCAAATAATAAATAAAGATTGATTAAAAGTGTAAGAAAAAAACTTGATTAAGGCAAAATAAGAAGTGGAAGTGATTTAATTTAAAAAAGCCATAACAAGATTCAATAATTTTACATTTATTTACAACATAAATGTGATATGTTTGATTTTTGCCCCCCTCAAGGCTTTTACTTGTTATAGCTTTTTTAATTGTTTTATTTTTATAACTAAAAATAAATTGCAAATAAAAAAATATTCTTTTTCGAGGGATATAGCAATTTAATATATGTTTTCTTTTTCTTTGGGTCTATTCACTTTTAATAACGTTTATGTTATATTTAAATTGCGAAAAAGAATAAATTATTTTAGACAAAATATTTAAAACTTTGATAAACAGTTTTTTATAAATTAAGATATTTGATTTATATTAGCAATATTCAATAAATTAAAATTACTAATTATGAAATTTGGCTACCTCTTTTTAACTTTGGCATTAACTTTTGTATGCTGTAAAAATGATACTGTTTCCTCTAATGAAAAGAATGGAGAATTAAAAATCCCCGAAGTAGAGACGGTTAAAATGAATATACCTAAAAATCAAAAGCTTAATGCCGATCAGCAAATTGCTTCGGCTATTTTAGCAGCTCCTACGGATGGAAGAGAAGGAGCAAAAATTTATGGATATGGGGAGGATGGAGAATTAATTGTCTTGCGCGAAGGAAATAATGAATTTGTTTGTATTGCTGATAATCCACAAAAAGATGGTTTCGAGGTAGTTTGCTATCACAAGAGTTTAGAACCTTTTATGAATAGAGGAAGGGTTTTAAATAAAGAAGGAAAAAGCAGACAAGAAAAAGAAGAAATAAGAGTATCTGAAGCCGCTTCTGGAAAATTACCAATGCCTAAAAATCCTGCCACTTTACATATCTATTACGGTGAAAACGGATTTTTTAATACAGAAACTTCACAAATAGAAAATGCAAAATATCGCTATGTAGTTTATATCCCATATGCGACGCCTGAATCTACCGGACTTGCATTAAAACCAAATGCTCCAAGTCATCCATGGTTAATGTTTCCAGGAAAATACAATGCGCATATCATGATTAGTCCTGCAGAGTAATTCGCAATTCTTAACGCTTGTGATTTATTGGTTTTGAATCTCTGTAGCAACTCTTTGCACATCATCTAAAACACGCAACAAATTCAATCCCCATAATTTGGCAATATCTTCTTCGCTGTAACCTCTTTTTACCAATTCAAGTGTGACGTTAAAAGTTTCCGAAGCATTTTTCCAACCTAAAATTCCGCCACCACCATCGAAATCAGAGCTAATTCCAACATGATCAATTCCTATTAGATTTACTATATAATCAATATGATTTACTAAATCCGAAACATCGACAGGAGGAAATTTTTTATTAATATCCTTATTTCTCGTATTTGCAATGGCAACTAGATTTTTATACTTCTCAAAATAAATATCTTGCTCTTCGTCTGAAAACTTGCTCACTTCACCCCAGCTCAAAAGTGTCATATCTAATTCTTTTGCGATAGTTTTATACAGTTGCTTATTCGCATTTACATTTGCATTATTTTTTTCAGTATTTAAATAACTGTCCAAAGCAACGGTTTGAACAACACCTCCATTTTCTTTTAGTAACAATAACATTTCATCATCTAAGTTTCGACTCACATCACACAGTGCTCTAGCGGAAGAATGTGAAGCGATAACTGGTGCTTTTGATAAAGCAATCATTTGCTTATTCGCTTCATTAGAAGGGTGAGAAAGGTCTATCATAATCCCGTATTTATTCATTTCGACAATAGCCTGTTTGCCCAAATCGCTCAAGCCATTATAAAGCCAAACTCCATCCTTTTCACCTGTATTAGAATCACTTAATTGACTGTGCCCATTGTGTGCCAACGACATATATCTGGCACCTAAATCATGAAATTTTTTGATATTATCTAAATCTGTACCAATTGAATAGCCATTTTCTACACCGATCATGGCTACTTTTTTTCCTGAAGCATGAATACGTTTTACATCAGCAGAAGTTAAAGCCAATTCGATTTGATCGGGAGCATATTTTTCAGTCAATCGATGAATGGCATTAAATTTATCCATAGCATTATTATAAGCCTTTTCATATCCTTTTTTGTCTAAAGTACCTTGACCAGTATACACAATAAACCAACTCACATCTAATCCGCCTTTTTTCATTTTTGGCAAATTTACTTGTGTATTCAAGTTTTGTGTGTAATTAATTTCTTTGGTAAAGTTTTTTGTGTTGATATCGTCATGCGTATCTATCGTTATCACATTGTTATGGATGGATTTCGCTTTTTCTATAATTTCCTTTTCGGAATTATCTTTTTGAGAAAAAAGCAAAGAGGAAAATAGTAAGGTTATTAGTAACAGATTAATTTTCAGTTTCATATAAAGAATTTTGGTGTTTTGATTTATGTAAAGATATATAAATTTAGTTTTAGAATAAATGCTAAAATCATTTCTAAAATTGAAGAAAAAAAGTGTAAGAATTGTAATTTATTCTAAAAGTGTGTTTATGATATTCATAATTATCGGCTATAAAATTATTAAAAAAGCACTTAAAACAAGCAAATCTGATTATTTTTTAAAAATTAGATCTTTTTAAGTGTTTAGATTTTGAATTTTACCGTTTTAAATTGGCTTAATGCCGTTTGAACATTGTAAATTATCCAGCAAATAACTCTACTATTTTTCTTTATTTCTTTAAGTTTGCATTCGTTCAAAAATGGACTAATAAATTGTACAAAATTTAAATTAAAATAATGAGTAATACTTTATTTGATAAGGTTTGGGATGCCCACGTAGTGCAAAAAATTGAAGATGGTCCGGATGTTTTTTTTATCGACCGTCATTTTATTCATGAAGTTACTAGTCCGGTTGCTTTTTTAGGATTAAAGAGCAGAGGAATTGGTGTTCTTCATCCGGAAAAAACATTCGCAACTGCCGATCACAATACGCCAACAATCAATCAGCATTTGCCTGTAGAAGATGCTTTATCTGCAAATCAGCTAAAAACTTTAGAAGATAATTCTAAAGAATATGGTATTAGCCATTGGGGATTAGGCCATATAAAAAATGGAATTGTTCACGTAGTCGGGCCAGAAAACGGAATTACTTTACCTGGTTCAACCATTGTTTGTGGTGATTCACATACATCAACACACGGTGCTTTTGGCGCTATAGCCTTCGGAATTGGAACATCCGAAGTTGAAATGGTATTGGCGACACAATGCATCATGCAGCCGAAACCTAAGAAAATGCGTATCAACGTAAACGGAAAATTGGAAAAAGGAGTGACACCGAAAGATGTTGCTTTGTATATTATTTCTCAATTAAGTACTTCTGGTGCAACAGGTTACTTTGTAGAATATGCGGGCGATGTTTTTGAAGATATGACTATGGAAGGACGTATGACTGTATGTAATTTAAGTATAGAAATGGGTGCGCGTGGCGGAATGATTGCACCAGATGAAAAAACTTACGCCTATATTAAAGGGAGACAATTTGCCCCAAAAGGAAACGATTGGGATACGGTAATGGCTTATTGGAAAACCTTAAAAACGGATGAAGATGCTACATTTGACGTTGAATATAATTTTAAGGCTTCCGATATAGAGCCAATGATTACTTATGGTACAAATCCGGGTATGGGACTTGGAATTTCACAGCATATTCCATTAGCAGATTCAATTAAAGGCGGTAAAGCGACTTATGAAAAGTCTTTAAAATATATGGGTTACGAGCAAGGCGATGCGATGATAGGTAAAAAAATCGATTTTGTTTTCGTTGGGAGTTGTACTAACGGTAGAATTGAAGATTTTAGAGCTTTTGCATCTATAGTTAAAGGTAGAAAGAAAGCAGAAGGTTTAACTGTTTGGTTAGTTCCTGGATCTCATGAAGTGGAAGCACAGATCAAAGAAGAAGGAATTTTAGATATTATTAATGCAGCAGGTTTTGTTTTGCGACAACCTGGTTGTTCGGCTTGTTTGGCAATGAATGATGATAAAGTTCCTGCCGGAAAATATGCGGTAAGTACCTCAAACAGAAATTTCGAAGGTCGCCAAGGTCCTGGTTCTAGAACCTTATTGGCTAGTCCGTTAGTTGCAGCAGCAGCGGCAGTAACAGGAAAAGTAACAGATCCGAGAGAGTTTTTATAAAAAAATGCTAAAAACCAGCAACACAAAACTAGCAACCATTAACCATCAACAATAATAAAAATGGCTTACGATAAATTTAATATTTTAAAAAGTACCGCATATCCTTTACCAATTGAGAATGTGGATACCGATCAAATCATACCTGCACGATTTTTAAAAGCTACAAAGCGAGAAGGTTTTGGCGATAATTTATTTCGCGATTGGCGGTATAATAATGATGAATCTCCAAAAGAAGATTTTGTTTTAAATAGTGACAAATATTCAGGAAAAATTTTAGTTGGAGGAAGAAATTTCGGATCAGGTTCATCAAGAGAACACGCTGCTTGGGCGATTTATGATTTCGGCTTTCGATGCGTTATTTCCAGTTTTTTTGCAGATATTTTTAAAAATAACTGTCTGAATATAGGGGTTTTACCTGTGCAAGTGAGCGAAGCTTTCGCAGAAAAGATTTTCAATGCTATTTTCAACAATCCAAATACAGAAATAGAAGTAGATCTGCCAAATCAAAGGGTAACTTTAGTGGCAACAGGGGAGAGCGAGAATTTTGATATCAACGGATATAAAAAAGAGAATATGTTAAATGGCTTTGATGATATTGATTATTTGCAAAATATCAAATCTGATATTAAAGAATTTGCGAAAAGTAGACCATTCTAATATTATGTATTTCCAATAAGCAGATAAAACACCATGCAAAAAAAGAAAATTGAAATAATGGATACAACGCTGCGTGACGGCGAGCAAACGAGTGGTGTATCTTTTTCAGCTTCTGAAAAATTGACAATAGCAAAATTGTTATTGGAAGAATTAAAAGTTGACCGCATTGAAATCGCCTCAACCAGAGTTTCCGAAGGCGAATATGCTGCTGTAAAAAGTATTACAGATTGGGCAAATTCTCATGGTTTCATAGAGAAAATAGAGGTTTTATCGTTTGTTGATGGCGGTTTGTCTATTGATTGGATGGTAGACACCGGAGCGAAAGTGCAAAACCTACTCACAAAAGGTTCTTTAAACCATTTAACGCACCAATTAAAAAAGACACCTGAACAACATTTTTCTGAAATTGCAATGGTAATCCAGTTAGGAAAAGATAAAGGAATCCAAACGAATGTTTATTTGGAAGATTGGAGTAATGGCATGCGAAACTCAAGTACTTATGTTTTTCAATTTCTAGATTTTTTAGCAACGCAACCAATAAAAAGAGTTTTTTTACCCGATACTTTAGGTATTTTAACACCAAGTGAAACGGCAGAATATATTGGTGAAATACGAAAAAAATATCCAAAAATGCACTTGGATTTTCATGCGCATAATGATTATGATTTAAGTGTTGCCAATGTTTTGGAAGCGGTAAAAGCAGGAGCAGATGGGTTACACTTAACGATTAACGGTATGGGAGAGCGAGCAGGTAATGCTCCTTTAGCAAGTGTTGTGGCAGTGATTAATGACTTTTTGCCACAAGTGAAAATTTCCGTTAAGGAAAAATCTTTATACACAGTAAGTAAATTAGTCGAAACTTTTTCCGGATTTAGAATTCCGGTAAACAAACCTGTTTTAGGAGATAATGTTTTCACACAAACAGCTGGTATTCATGCTGATGGAGACAATAAGAATAATCTTTACTTTAATGACTTATTACCTGAAAGATTTGGTAGAAAACGACAATATGCTTTAGGAAAAACTTCGGGAAAAGCAAACATTCAAAAGAATTTGCAAGAATTGGGTTTGCATTTGAGTAGCGAAGATATTGCAAAAGTTACTAAAAGAATTATTGAGTTAGGCGACAAAAAAGAGGTGGTGACGAAAGAAGATCTACCTTATATAATTTCTGACGTTTTACATAGTGGTGTCTACGAAGAAAAAGTGGTAGTTCAATCGTATGTATTAAACCATGCAAAAGGACTTCGACCATCTACGACGATTTCCTTAAAAATGAACGGAGAAGTTATTGAAGAAAATGCACAAGGCGATGGTCAATTTGATGCTTTTATGAATACCTTGAAAAAGATATACAAGCGCAAAGGTTTAGATTTGCCTATATTGACCGACTATGCAGTTCGTATTCCCCCAGGTTCTAATTCAGATGCACTTTGTGAAACTGTAATTACATGGAAAACCGATGTGAAAACATTTAAAACCAGAGGTTTAGATTCAGATCAAACAGTTTCGGCAATTGTTGCAACACAAAAGATGTTGAATATTATTTAGAAAAATAAAAACTATAAAATAAATTACAATCACATGAAATTAAATATTGCACTTTTAGCAGGAGACGGAATTGGTCCTGAAGTTATTGATCAGGCTGTAAAAGTTTCTAATGCGATTGCTAAAAAATACAATCACGAAATAAATTGGACTCCAGCACTTACAGGAGCAGCGGCTATTGACGCTGTTGGCGAACCGTATCCGGATGAAACTCACGAAATTTGTTTAAAAGCAGATGCCGTTTTATTTGGTGCAATTGGTCATCCAAAATATGATAATGATCCAACTGCTAAAGTTAGACCGGAACAAGGATTATTAAAAATGCGTAAAAAATTAGGTCTGTTTGCTAATGTTCGTCCAACATTTACTTTTCCATCATTAATTGATAAATCTCCCTTAAAAAGAGAAAGAATTGAAGGTACCGATTTAGTTTTCTTAAGAGAATTGACCGGAGGTATTTATTTTGGTGAAAAAGGAAGAAGAGATGGAGGAGAAACTGCTTTTGACAATTGTGTTTACACTCGAGAAGAGGTTAGGCGTTTGGCAAAAAAAGGCTTTGAATTAGCCATGACTCGTTCTAAAAAATTATGTTGTGTTGATAAAGCAAATGTTTTAGAAACTTCACGTTTGTGGAGAGAGACCGTGCAACAAATGGAAAAAGAGTATCCGGAAGTTACAGTTTCTTATGAATTTGTTGATGCCGTAGCCATGCGTTTGGTACAGTGGCCAAATAGCTACGACGTGTTAATCACAGAAAATTTGTTTGGTGATATTTTAACCGATGAAGCTTCGGTAATTTCAGGTTCTATGGGATTAATGCCTTCAGCTTCAGTGGGAGAAAAGACATCGTTATACGAGCCAATTCACGGTTCTTATCCGCAAGCAACTGGTTTAGATATTGCAAATCCGTTAGCTACAATTTTATCTGCTGCTATGATGTTTGAAGATGCATTTGGTTTAAACGAAGAAGCAGAAGCTATAAGAAATGTAGTTAACAAATCATTAGCCGAAGGTGTGGTAACCGAAGATTTAGCAGAAAAAGGTAAGGCCTATAAAACTTCCGAAGTTGGAGATTGGTTGGTAAAAAACATATAGAGATTTTAACATAATGGAATAAGATAGAGCCACCTCAAATTGAGGTGGTTTTTTTATGAAATATTCTTTAATAAAAGAGAAGGAATATGGATCGTTTCAAAACGGACAACTCATTTTAAAGGAGAAGATTATTCTAAATTAGGTGATTATTTGTTCAATAAATGTTAATCGTACCCTTTTAAACAGGAAATTACTTGCTTAATTACCGTTCTATTTTTACTTTTAAGGAATTTAATATTCATTCATATAACCGTATCCAATGCAAAATAAACCTAATTTTTCAGTTATGAGAAATCTGATTTTCTCCTCTTGTGTTATTCTTCTAATAATTAGTTGTACTTCTTCTAAAAAAGAAGATCCTTTTCAAAAAATATTTGACGGCAAAACCTTGAATGGTTGGCATATCAAAGGTGGCAATGCCGCATATAAAGTTCGAGATAATGCTATTGTTGGTATATCAACTATGAATACGCCAAACACTTTTTTAGCATCCGATTCCATCTATGGAGATTTTATTCTAGAACTAGATTATAAAGTTGACCCCAAAATGAACTCCGGAATTCAAATCAGAAGCAATAGCATTCCGGAATATCGTGATGGTGTTGTGCATGGTTATCAAATTGAAATTGATCCTTCAGAAAGAGCATGGAGTGCGGGAATATACGATGAACAAAGACGAGGTTGGCTGTTTGATTTAGAAATCAATCCCGAAGCTCAAAAGGCATTCAAACAAAACGAGTGGAATTCTTATCGCATAGAAGCTATTGGAGATACGCTGAAAACTTGGATAAATGGTGTTCCTGCTGCTCATGTTATTGATCCGATGACAGCCAAGGGTTTTATCGGTTTGCAAGTGCATAGTATTGGAACAGAAAAAGAGAAAGATGGTATTGAAATTCAATGGAGAAATATTCGTATTATTACAAAAGATGTAGAGAAATATGCTACAACAACATCGATCGAGCCTTTTATTACTACGAATAATTTAACCAGTTCTGAAAAAAAGGACGGCTGGGAATTGTTATGGGACGGTAATACAACTAAGGGATGGAGAGGTGCAAAATTAGATGCATTTCCTGATAGTGGATGGAAAATTGAAAATGGAGAACTCTCTGTGTTGTCATCGGGTGGTGGAGAAGCCGCTGCGGGAGGAGACATTGTGACCGTAAATACTTTCGGAGATTTCGAATTCAAAGTGGATTTCAAAATTACGGAAGGAGCCAATAGTGGTATAAAATATTATGTCAATACAGATTTGAATAAAGGAGAAGGGTCTTCTATTGGCTTGGAATATCAAATTTTAGATGATTTGAGACATCCTGATGCAAAATTAGGAAATCATGAAGGCAGTCGAACTTTAGCGTCGTTATACGACTTGATTCAAGCCGGCCCGAATAAAATGGTGTACCCAATTAGAGAATGGAATCAAGCCTATATCGTTTCTAAGAATAATCACGTAGAACATTGGCTCAATGGAATCAAAGTTTTAGAATATGAGCGCAAAAGTTATCCGTACAGAAAACTAGTAGCAGAAAGTAAATATAAAGTATGGCCGAATTTTGGAGAAGCTGAAACCGGACATATTTTATTACAAGATCACGGTGACCTTGTTACTTTTAGGAATATTAAAATTAAACCAATACAGCCTTCAGAAAAATAAGAATTATGAGCACAGACAGAAGAGAGTTTATTAAAAAAGCATCAGCAGGAGCATTGGGAATAGCATTTACAAGTTCAACTTTGAATGCCATGACGGCAGCAAGTTATCGAAATATTATAGGTTCTAATGATCGAATAAATATTGCTATTCAAGGACTGGGAAGACGATTAGGCGCATTTTATGAGCCAATTGGTATGAAACAAAATAATGTCAATTTACTTTATTTATGTGATGTCATGAAAAGCCAAAGAGAAAAGGCTTTAGAAAATTTTTCAAAAGTCATTGATTATAAGCCGACTCTTGAAAATGATATTCGAAAAGTGTTAGCAGATAAACATTTAGATGCGGTGATTATTGCAACTCCAGATCACTGGCACACACCCGGAGCCTGTATGGCAATGCAAGCTGGAAAGCATGTGTATCTCGAAAAGCCATGCAGTCATAATCCGCATGAAAATGAATTGGTGGTGGCTTTTCAAAAGAAATACAATAAAGTTGTTCAAATGGGAAACCAACAACGATCTTCTAATGAATCTAGTGAAATAATTAAAGATATCCATAACGGAATTATTGGTAAAGCATACAAAGCTATTGCGTTTTACACTAATTCTCGAGGGGAAGTTCCGATGCCGTCAAAAGCAGCTGCACCGCAAGGTTTAGATTGGGATCTTTTTCAAGGTCCTTCGCCAAGAAAAGAATATATGCACGATACCTGGGATTATAATTGGCATTGGTATGGTTGGGATTTTGGTACCGCTGAAATGGGAAATAATGCCACACATGAATTAGATATTGCTCGATGGGCTCTTAACGTAGAATACCCGGAACACGTGGATGTTTTTTCTGGTAAATATCAATATCCAAATGATGGATGGACGATGTACGATACCATGGAAGCAAACTTTCATTTTGCGGATAATAGATTAATTCAATGGGATGGTCAGAGCAGAAATGGTTACGACAAATACGGAAAAGGTAGAGGAACACTTATTTATGGGTCAGAAGGTTCTGTGATGATAGATCGAGAGGGCTATACTCTATATGATTTGAAAGGAAAAGTAATTAAAGAAAATATTCCTTCAAAAGGTTCTGAAGGCGGTGTTGCACTCGGTGGTGGAGGCGATTTATCTACTTTGCATGTTATTAATTTTATAGAAACTATACGTGGTAAATCAAAATTAACTTCTCCAATTGAAGAAGGAGCTATAAGCCAGATGTTAACGCATTATGCAAATATTTCTTCCAGAATTGGAAAATCTTTTGCAGTAGATTCCAGCAATGGAAAAATTAAAGATCAAGATGCGATGAAACTTTGGAGAAGAGAATATGAAAAAGGCTGGGAGCCAAAATTATAAGAGTTAATAGAGATTGAATACAAAAATTTCAATTTTTGGATAGATAGTTATAGTGATATCCTAAAATTTATTCAAAATGACTAATCGTTGTTGAAATAATTGAATTTTTAAAACCTTATAAATCAAAGAACTAGAAAACAATATTTAATTTTGAAAAAAATAGCACCTCATTTTGTCTTGAAAATCTGTTATTTAGAAGTATTTTTGCAAAAATAAACTCTTAAGATTTCTATGGAACTTACAAAGCTAGATGAAGATGAAAAAATTATTGGAAAAAAACTTTATGATTACCAACACGGAGCAATAGATAAGATTTTTGAGCGAATTCACGATTCGCCTGATAATTATAATCTTTTATACCAATTACCAACAGGTGGTGGTAAAACCGTAATTTTTTCAGAGATAGCTCGTAGATATTTAGAAAATACCGATAAAAAGGTTTTAATTCTTACCCATAGAATTGAATTGTGTAAGCAGACTTCAAATATGCTTTCGGAGTTTGAGGTGGAAAATATGATTATCGACAGTAATGTAAAAGAAATTACGGATGAAGATAATTATTCTTGCTTCGTTGCCATGGTGGAAACCTTGAACAACCGAATCAAGGAAAACAAAGTAGAAATTCACGATATCGGATTGGTAATTGTTGATGAAGCCCATTATAATTCGTTTAGAAAGTTATTCAAATACTTTGAAAAATGCTTTATTTTAGGTGTGACTGCTACACCTTTGAGTTCGAATATAAATTTACCAATGAAAGAAATCTACAATGATTTAATCGTTGGAGAAAAGATTTTATCCCTTATAGAACAAGGGTTTTTAGCAGAAGCTACTACCTATAGTTACAATTTAAATTTAACTTCATTAAAAATTGGAATTAATGGGGATTATACTGTGAAGTCTTCTGAAGAATTATATTCAAAAATCAATATGCAAACGAAGCTTTTGAAAGCGTATGAAGAGCAATCAAAAGGGAAGAAAACTTTGATTTTCAATAACGGAATTCACACCTCAAGACACGTTTATGAAACCTTCTTGCAAGCTGGTTACAAAGTGCGATATATTGATAATACAAATACTAAAGAGGAGCGAACAAACACCTTAGAATGGTTTAAAGAAACTCCTGATGCAATTTTAACTTCTGTCGGAATTTTAACCACAGGTTTTGATGAACCAACAATTCAATCAATTATCATAAATAGAGCAACAAAATCCTTGGCTTTATATTTTCAAATGATTGGTAGAGGATCTCGTGTTCTTAATGATAAAACAACATTTTCGGTTATTGATTTAGGGAATAACATGTCGAGATTTGGATTATGGACTTCCGATATTGATTGGTATCTTATTTTTAGAAATCCGAATTACTATTTGGATAATTTAATTACCGATGAAGAGATCGAACGAAAATTCCGATATGTTATGCCTGATGACTTACGGAAGCAATTTGCAAATTCAGAAGATGTAACTTTTGATATAAAAGAAGCATATATCGAAGCCACTAAAACGGATCAAAAATCTAAAATTGTATTAGAAAAATCTATTGAACAGCATGCTAAGATGTGTGTAGAAAACAGTGAAGATGTTTTTGATGCACATATTTTATCTCGAGAATTACACGATGATATAGAATTTCGAATCAAGCAATACTCGTACTGCATTTTAAAAAGCTCTAAGAATTATTTAAAGTGGTTGGAAGAAGATTATAAGCGTCAGTTACGAGTTAGAATTACCCAAGAATTTAGTTAGAATTTTGATTACTCATTAAGGTTTTATTATCTGGTAATTCGAAAATTTCTAAATTAAAGTAGCGAGTTGCCGGTATCAAATGGTCAAAAATATCGGCCATAATATATTCATAATTTTCCCATCGTTTGTCCCTGCTAAAGGCATATATCTCCATAGGAATACCTTGTGAAGTTGGTGGTAATTGACGCGCCATCATCATCATTTTTTTATTGATTCCGGAATGTCGTTTTACATACGATTCCATATACTTTCTGAACACACCAATATTGGTTAAATTTCTTCCGTTGATCAGTAAATCTTTATTTACATTATTCTTTTGGTTATAGCTGTCAATATCTTTCTCTCTTTTTTCAATATAAGCGCTGATGATTTCAATTTTTTTTAATTCACTTATCTCATCTTTAGTAAGATATCGTACGCTATTTAATTTAATAATTAAAGCTCTCTTTATTCTTCTACCTTCTGAATCAGACATTCCGCGCCAGTTTTTAAAGGAATCAGAAATCAAAGCATAGGTGGGAATTGTTGTTATGGTTTTATCAAAATTTTGAACTTTTACGGTTGCTAAAGTAATTTCGATTACATCTCCATCCGCACCGTATTTTTCAAAGGTTATCCAATCTCCAATGCGCACCATATCGTTAATCGAAACTTGAATACTGGCAACAAAACCTAGTATAGTATCTTTAAAAATTAACAAAATAATAGCCGATGCTGCACCAAGAGCAGTTACAAACTGCCAGATTGGAGTTCCGGTAATAATAGCAAAAATGATCATAAAACCTGCTACCCATGCGAAAATCATAAACACTTGAATATAACTATCTATAGGCTTGTCCTTTAGTCGATCAAGTGTTTTAAAATAATCTCTGAGCGTGTTTAAAAAACTTCTAACAATGCGTAAAACCAATATAACGATGATTAGTTCTAAAGCCTTGCTGGAAATATTTTTAAAAGATTCAAAATCATTAAAAACAGTAGGAACAAACTCTATTGCAATAAACAGTGGAATGATATGAGCGACATTTCGAGGCAACTTATTTTTAATCAATAAATCGTCAAAATTGGAAGATGTTTTTGCAGCAATTTTTCCAAAAACGGTCATTAAAACTTTTCGAATAACGAAATCTATGATCAAAATAAGAATCATCATTCCGACAAGAAGGATTACCATGTTTACATACTGCGAAATATTTTCGTTAACTCCAAGATTTAACAGCCATTGATGCAGAAATTCCGAGATTTTATCCATAATAATCAGTGTTTTTATAAAATGCAAAAATACTAGGTTTCTATGGATAATAAAGACATTTATGCCTAAATTATGATATAGTTTTACCATGTGGTTTTTATGTAATTGCCGTATCTTAGCTTTTACAAAAAAGAATAATTTTAAAACTTTTTACCACTCATATGCATATAAATTCCATTTTAAATAAAGAGTTACAAATTCCGGTTTCTATCATTGATAAAGTTTTGAATTTATTGAATGATGGCGCGACCATACCTTTTATTGCGCGCTATAGAAAAGAAGTCACGAAGAATTTAGATGAAGTTCAGTTGCTACATATTAAGGATAGAAATGCCTTTTGGGAAGATTTTTTCAAAAGAAAAACAACCATTTTACAATCTATTGAAAGTCAAGAAAAATTGACTCCTGCGTTACGTCAAAAGATTGAGAATTGTATTTCATTGACAGAGTTGGAAGATATTTACTTGCCATTTAAGCCAAAAAGAAAATCAAAAGGACAAAAGGCTATCGAGCTTGGATTGCAAGGATTGGCTACTTTCATTAAGAAGGAAACCAATCATCAAAAGATTTTAGATAAAGCACTTTCGTATGTTCAGGGAGAAATAGAAAATGAGCAACAAGCTATCGAAGGGGCAATTCATATACTGGCGGAAGAAATTGCGGAAGACTTGGTGGTTCGAGACAAAATTCGGAATCAATTCAATCGTTTTGGTCAGGTTATAGCAAAAGTTAAAAAGAATAAAAAAGAAGAAGCAGAGAAGTATAAAGATTATTTTGAATTTTCTGAATCTGTTAATCACATAGCTTCTCATAGAATTTTAGCCTTATTTCGGGCAGAAAACGAAGGATTTTTAAAGGTAACTATTGACGTTGAAACGGAGAGGGCTTTAGAAAATATAGAACGTACTGTTTTTAGAAATTATGCTCGAAATAGCTATGTTTCTAATGCGATTGCAGAATCTTATAGTCGTATTTTACAGCCTAATTTTGAATCGGAATTAAAAAAAGAGTTACAGAAAAAAGCAGATTTAGAGTCCATTTCAGTATTTGCAGAGAATTTGAAACAATTGTTATTACAAGCGCCTTTAGGTGCAAAAAATGTACTGGCGATTGACCCTGGTTTTCGCACGGGATGTAAAATTGCAGTTTTAAATAAAAATGGAAGTTTTATTGAAAACACGACTATTTATCCACATCCGCCACAGAATAAAATTTTTGAAACTGAAGAAAAATTAAAATATTTGGTTAAAAAGTACGCCATTGAAGCTATTGCAATTGGTAACGGAACAGCCGGTTTAGAGACGGAGAAATTATGTCGAAAATTATTTAAGAATACCGAAGTGCAAGTGTTTTCTGTCAATGAAGCAGGCGCAAGTATTTATTCGGCTTCTGAAATAGCACGCGAAGAATTCGGAGAATTAGATATTACGGTTCGGGGAGCAATTTCAATTGGAAGAAGATTAATGGA
>CBDTUD010000062.1:0-16142 GCA_965363545.1 uncultured Flavobacteriaceae bacterium
TGCGCAAAAGTTCGGGGTGTAGCCGAGTGACATCCTAATATGGTGAGTTTTAAACTCATTTGATTACCATTCGTTTTGAAATAACCTTTGATTTTGTTTTTAATGAATAAATATAAATTCCCGACTCAAGTTCATCCCGATAAAACGGGATAGAATTAGCGCCTTTTTTGGTTTTTATTTTTTGTGCATGAATTGTGTTCCCAAGTAAATCCTTAACATAAAAATTGATTTCAATTTCATCATCTGCTTGAAATCTAATTCTCGTGGTTACACTGAAAGGATTGGGCGATGCAACAACTTCATGTATTCCACTTAATGAATTTTCTAGGATATTTTTATCCATAGCGTCATCATCCTGTGCGAAAACTGGAGTCAAAAAGGTTAATAAAAAAAGAATAAAAAGTAGTTTTTTTACCATATGGTCATTTTAAAATCCTAAATCACGTTCAATATCTTCTAATTCAATCATGTCTTCTGCTTCTCTCAATGTTGGAACTGCCATGAGTTCCGCTGGTAAAATATTGTAATCTAATCCTTTACAAACAATTACGAAAGATTTATTTTCTTTTTTGTGTGATTTACTTTTTTGCGAAAATAGCAAGATTTCTTCTAATTCCATGTTATTATTCGCAGAAAAGTCTAAAATTAAATTATCATTTTTAAATTTATGATATTTTTCATCAAAATTCTTATGAAATTCTAAAATATTTTCAGAATTATTTTTTTTAAGATCTTCTGAAGGTTTTAACATAGTATAAAATGATTCTTTCTTGATAATCATAAGGTAAAATTAAAAGTATGTTAATCTCGTTTAATTTGTTCCGCTAATAAATAAATAACAGCCATTCGAATCGCTACGCCATTTTCTACCTGATTCAAAATTATAGATTGTTTCGAATCGGCAACATCACTAGTTAATTCCACACCGCGGTTAATTGGTCCGGGATGCATAATAACAATATCTTTATCAATTTCGTTGAGCAATTCTTTATTGATTCCGAAAAGCTGTGTGTATTCTCGTACAGATGGAAAATATTTTATATCCATTCTTTCATGCTGTACTCTTAAAACATTCGCAACATCACACCATTGCAAGGCTTTTTTTAAGTTGTTTTCATAACTTACACCAAGTTTTGTAATGTGTTTGGGAATTAAAGTTGTAGGACCGCATAATTTAATCTCAGCACCTTGCAATTGTAAAGCGTAAATATTTGAAAGTGCAACTCTCGAGTGCAAAATATCACCAATAATCACTACTTTTTTTCCTTTTACAGATCCTAATTTTTCACGAATAGAGTAGGAGTCTAATAATGCTTGAGTTGGATGTTCATGAGCACCATCTCCGGCATTGACGATTTTAGCTTTTACATTTTTGGATAGAAAATCGGCTGCACCTTCATGTGGATGTCGCATCACGACAATATCCACTTTCATCGAAAGAATATTATTTACCGTGTCAATAAGTGTTTCTCCCTTTTTTACAGAAGATTGCGCTGCCGAAAAGTTGATAATATCTGCTGAAAGTCTTTTTTCAGCCAATTCAAACGATAAACGGGTTCGAGTGCTATTTTCAAAAAATAAATTGGCAATGGTAATATCTCTTAGAGAGGGAACTTTTTTAATCGGGCGATTGATAACTTGTTTGAAATGATCAGCAGTTTTAAAGATCAATTCGATATCATCTTTATTTAAATATTTGATACCTAGTAAATTAGTAACACTTAGTTTGCCCATTTCTTATTGTAAAATTGAATGGTTATTACAGTTGTAAACATATAAAATAAATATTTTTTCACACTATATTTATATTAATTTTTATCAGAATTTAATATATAAACTACATCTTTTTTATCATTTTCTTTCCAGCCCACCTTTACTTGTTCATCTTTAATAACATCTACTTGGCGACCTAAATAATCGGGTTGAATAGGCAAATGTCTGCTAAATCTTCTGTCGATTAGAACCAGCAGTTCAATATTATTGGGTCTTCCGAAAGCTTGAATTGCTGTTAATGCGGCGCGAATACTTCTTCCCGAAAATAAAACATCATCAATAAAAACAACATTTTTACTGTCAACAACGAAATTAATTTCTGTTTTACTAGCTTGAAGAGGTTCCGTTCTTCTTCGAAAATCATCCCTGTAAAAGGTGATATCTAACTTGCCCAATAGAATATTTTTTATACCATATTCTTCTTGCAATAGATGCACTAATCGGTTGGCTAGATAAATTCCGCGGGGCTGAATTCCTATTAAAATGGTATCAGAGAAATCTTGGTGATTTTCGATAAGTTGGCAAGCCAGACGATGAAGAATGATGTGGATTTCTTTTTCGTTAAGTAAAGTCTTTTTAGCCATAGTAGCGATAAAAGCATTATTTATTAAACACAAAGTTACAGTTTTTTTTTATCATCATTTGATAAAAAAAAGGTGTTAATTAAATTGTTAAGAAAAAATATTGCCTCAGCCCATTTTAGTTTTATTCTCCATTACTTTAGTAATTCGAAAAAGTAAGAAATATGCAACTATTTTCAGATGGTCATGATGATTTGCCTTTAGCTAAATTTGAGTTGATGTTGAAAACCAACAGTGTTTATTTTTTCGATTCGAATGAATTTGAAGAAATAATTCTTTATTATATTGACAACGGTAAAATTTCTTTAGCGAAAAAAGCCTTGCAATTAGGTTTGACTCAGCATCCCGAATCGGTTGCAATTCGATTGGTTCAAGTAGAGTTACTTATTCTAGATGAAAAATTAGAAGCTGCTGAGAAAATACTTTGTGAATTAGAAGAAATTGAGCCTTCTAACGAGGAAATTCACATTCAAAATGCTAGTATCCATTCGAAAAGAGGTCATCATGAAAGGGCTGTTCAATCTTTAAAAACTGCCTTACTTTTTGCCGATGATGAAGCCGATATTTTATCGATGATTGGCATGGAATATTTATATCTCGATGATTATATAACAGCACGAGAAAATTTCGCAAAATGTTTAGATGTTGAATACGAAAATTATTCATCTCTTTATAATGTTATCTATTGTTATGATATGCTAGAACAGCATGAAGAAGCCATAGAATATGTAAAAAATTATATTGACAAAGATCCATACAGTGAAATAGCATGGCATCAATTGGGAAGACAATATTATATTGTTGAAAAATATAAAGAAGCATTAGAAGCATTTGATTACGCTATTTTGATCGATAAAAAATTTATCGGAGCACATCTTGAAAAAGCAAAAACTTTGGAAGCTTTAGAACGATTTGAAGATGCTATTAGTTACTACCATGCCACTATGGAATTAGATACACCAACATCGTATGCTTATTTGAGAATTGGAAAGTGCTATGAAAAAATGAAAAAGCCAAAAAAAGCGATTGACTTTTATAATAAAACCGTAAATGAAGATCCGTTATTGGATAAAGGCTGGTTAGCTTTGACTCATATTTTTGTCAAAAATAAAGACTATCAAAAAGCTTTGTTTTACATTAAAAAAGCCCTTGAAATAGATGAGGAAAATTATTTGTATTGGCACAAATATGCAGAGATCAATTTAAAATTGAATTTGTTTGAAGAAGCCGCACAAGCATATTATAAATGTATTGGTTTAAACGATGATAGGCTAGAGGTTTATGTCGCTTTAGCGGATGTTTTACATTTTGTTGGTGAATTTGAAGAAGCAATTCAAGTACTTTTTGATGCACAAGAAAAATATAAAGAACACGCCGAAATAACCTATCGTTTAGCTGGTTTGTTTCTAATAATTCAAAAAGATAAAGATGGTTTTATGTTTTTAGAAAAGTCTTTAAAAATTGACTATGAATACCATCATGTTATTAAAGATATTTTTCCTACCGTTTTTTCTCGCGATGAAGTAAATTCATTGGTAAAAAAGTTCAATACATCTGCCTAATTTATTTTATAACTGCGTTAATTCCGTTCTATATCCTAATTCAAAATAAGTATCTTTGACGCAAACCTTTTGTACATGAAAAGAACGCTTAAAGAATATTTTGTGATTGCCTTAAAAGGTATTGCTATGGGAGCTGCCGATGTTGTTCCGGGAGTTTCTGGCGGTACAATTGCTTTTATATCAGGTATTTATGAAGAGTTAATAAGCTCTATAAATCAAGTAAATATAAAGTCAATAAAGCTTTTGAAAACGGAAGGTTTTGCGTCTATGTGGAAAGCTGTAAACGGAAATTTTTTAATTTCGTTATTAATCGGAATTGCAATCAGCGTTATTACTTTTGCTAAAGTAATTCGACACTTATTAGAAACACAACCGATTTTAATTTGGTCATTTTTTTTCGGACTCGTTTTAGCAAGTATTTTTTATGTGGCAAAACAAATAACCAGATGGAATTTTGGAAGTGTATTCTTATTACTTTTAGGTGCATTTTTAGCTTATTTTATTACTACGTTAACCCCACAAAATGCCGATATTTCATACCCGTATTTGTTTTTGTCGGGTGCTTTGGCAATTTGTGCGATGATTTTACCTGGAATTTCAGGCAGTTTTATTTTGCTTTTACTAGGTGTTTATAAACCTGTTTTAGATGCTATTCACGATAAAGATTTTAAAATTTTAGGTATTTTAATGGCAGGTGCAGTTGTTGGTTTACTATCTTTTTCGAGATTATTAAAATGGTTGTTCGATCATTATCAAAATTTAACTTTAGCTGCTTTAACAGGATTTATTATTGGCTCATTAAATAAAATTTGGCCATGGAAATTTATTCTACAGTCTGAAATAATCGACGGAAAATTAAAAGTATTGCAAGAAAAGAGTGTTTTTCCTTGGAATTTTGAAGGAGATAATCAACTAGTATATGCATTAATTTTAGCGGCAATTGGCTTTGTTTTTATTATTTTTTTAGAGAAATTAGCAGTAAAAAAATAAATAGACTATGTCAAGTACCCGAACCATAGCGGATAAAATATTACTCTTTGTTAAAGGGCTTGCCATGGGTGCGGCGAATAAAGTGCCTGGCGTATCCGGAGGGACTGTGGCTTTTGTTGTTGGTTTTTACGAAGAATTGATCTATTCCTTGCAAAAGATTAACCGAAAAGCATTTAAACTTCTTTTAAGCGGTAGATTCAAAAGTTTTTATCAATACGTTAACGGTCGGTTTTTACTTTTAATTTTTGCCGGAAGTACCTTTAGTTATTTTAGTGTTTCTAAAATTCTCGATTACTTTATTCAGCATTACGAATTGTTTGTTTGGAGTACTTTTTTCGGAATGATCATTGGATCGATTTATTACATTGGAAAAGATTTTAAAGACTGGTCACGCCAAAATATTTTTGCTATTGCAGTGGGAATATCTATTGGTGTGGCAATTAGTTTTATGGATCCGGCTAAAGAGAATGACAATTTATGGTTTGTTTTCTTTTGTGGAATTATTGGGGTGTCTGGCATGACTTTACCGGGCTTGTCAGGTTCGTTTATCTTAATTTTAATGGGTAATTATGTTCTCTTGCTTGTTGATTCCGTTAACGAACTATTTAAAATAATAATCGATATATTTTCATTGAATTTTGATTTTATCCAAGATCAAATCAGAATGCGATATTTAAAAATAATAACAAGCTTTACTCTGGGTTCTGTTTTTGGGTTAGTAGTTACTTCGCATATTTTAGGGTATTTATTAAAGCATTTTCATCAAATAGTCACTGCCTTGATTATTGGATTTATCGCTGGTTCGTTGGGAATGGTGTGGCCATGGAAAAAGGAAATCTATAAGTTAGAAAATGGAGACTATTTGTTAGATAGAACAGGCAATAAAATTATTCAAAACTACGAACGTTATTTACCCGATATTTCTGACACTTCTACTTGGTATGCCATTGGATTTATTATTTTTGGAATCGCAATTTTGTTGGCGATAGATTTTTATGGCAGAAGTAATGTCAAAGAATAAAAAAAACTCCTACCTAAATTAATAGGTAAGAGCTCCTCATTTTATTTTCAAGGTAATTTACACCAACGACCCTAAATACCGTTCCGCATCAAGAGCAGCCATACAGCCTGTTCCGGCAGCAGTAATTGCTTGGCGATATTCTTTATCCTGCACATCTCCAGCAGCAAAAACTCCCGGAAGTTTTGTCTTAGTCGATTTTCCTTTTGTTAGTAAATAACCAACCTCATCCATTTCTAAAATTCCTTTAAAAATTTCGGTATTTGGTTTATGTCCGATAGCAACAAAAACACCGGTAATATCAATTACCTGTTTTTCATTTGTGATATTATTAAAAACACGAACACCTTCAACTACGCTTTCACCTAAAACTTCATCAATTTCAGTGTTATAAAGCACTTCAATGTTTGGAGTTTTTGCAACGCGATGTTGCATGGCTTTTGAAGCGCGCATATAATCTTTTCGCACTAAAATGGTAACTTTTTTACAAATATTAGATAAATAGGTCGCTTCTTCAGCAGCGGTATCACCTGCGCCAACTACTACAACTTCTTGACCTTTATAGAAAAAACCGTCACAAGTTGCACATGCAGAGACGCCACCACCAATCAAGCGTTGTTCACTTTCTAAGCCCAAGTATTTTGCTGTTGCTCCGGTAGAGATAATCACGGTATTTGCCTCAATAATTTTTGAACCATCTACAGTTACTTTGTGAATTCCACCTTTTTTATCTGCTAATTCTACTTTTGTAACAACTCCAAAACGAACTTCGGTGCCAAAACGCTCGGCTTGATTTTTAAAATCTTCCATCATGGCAGTTCCATCGGTTCCTTTTGGATACCCCGGATAGTTATCAACTTCGGTAGTTGTTGTTAACTGACCGCCCATTTGCATTCCTGTGTACATAACTGGTTTCAAGTCGGCTCTAGCTGCATAAATTGCTGCTGAATAGCCTGCAGGACCCGAACCAATGATAAGACATTTTATTCTTTCTATTGAATCTGACATAACTGATTTACTTTAAATTTAAGAACAACAAAATTAGATTTTTTTATGGTTTTAAAATACCTTTACGGATAAGTTTTTACAATAGATTTATAAATATTTAATATATATGGACTTTAAACATATTCGAAGTGCTGAAGAGTTTGATCAAGTTATTGCCGAAAATTTAGGAGTCTTGTTTTTTTTCTCTACAATAAGTTGTTCTGTAGGAGAAGCTTTAGAGCCCAAAGTAATTCAATTATTAGAAACTAAATTTCCTAAAATCCCCTTTTATTTTATTGATATGAATGCTATGCCGGCGATTGCATCTCAAAATAGTGTCTTTGTTGAGCCTACAATTCTAGTGTTTTTTGAAGAAAAAGAAAGTATTAGAAATAGCCGAAATATTAGTATACATACCTTATCAGATTCGATTTCAAGACTCTATAATTTAGCCTTTGAATAAGGTTAATATTTACATTGTTATTTGCATATTTAATTTTATATTTGCAAACCGAAATTTACTCGGGGTGTAGCGTAGCCCGGTTATCGCGCCTGCTTTGGGAGCAGGAGGTCGCAGGTTCGAATCCTGCCACCCCGACTTTTTAAGAAATCAATTAGTTACAAAAACTTGGTAATCGTAAGATTATCAGGTTTTTGTGGTTTTAAGGATGTGGTTTAATTTGAATTGATATAATTTGGAAAGTGTTGTACATAGTATCAAATTAATTGTAATTTATGTCTAGTAAAAAATAAATTGTAATTTTAGTTTGAATTTATTTTAATGGAGACCACTTTTAAAGATAAAATAAGACAAATTATTTTAGATCATTTAGATGATGAAAAATTTGATGTCAACCAATTAGCATCTGAAATTGGTTGGAGTAGGTCTCATACATTTAGAAAAGTAAGATCTCTTACAGGTATTTCCGCAAATCAATTTATAAAAGAGACCCGCCTTCAGGAAGCTGCCAAATTAATTTTAAATTCCAATCTTAATGCTTCTGAAATATCCTATAAAGTAGGTTTTAGCAGCCCATCTTATTTTAGTAAATGTTTTAGTAAATACTACGGTGTCACTCCAGGGGAATATAAAGAAAAAAACCAAAATAGTTTTCCAGTTAATGATTCTGAATTAAAACACTCTCGATCGCGAATAAAAAAAATTCAATATGGTTTATATCTACTTGGAACAATATTGTTAATACTTGCACTAGTTTCAATTTTTAAAAGTAAAAATAACCCTCGAGAAATATCAATAGCAGTTTTATATTTTGATGATCATAGTCCGGAATCAAATATACAATGGTTTTGTAATGGACTCACTGAAGAAATTATTGAAAAATTAGCTGGTATAAATGAATTATCGGTAACCTCCCGTACATCAGTAAAACGATTTAGAAACTCTGATATACCTATTGATGAAATTGCAAAAACCCTTGATGTAGATTATATTTTGGAGTCAAGTGTGTCCAAATCAAAATATAGTGATTCTGTTCGAATTATTACCCAATTAATCAATGTGAAGGATAAACATGTTTGGTCAAATACTTATGATGAAAGTATTCAAAACTCCTTAAAATTACAAAATGATGTTTCTAAACTTATCGTAAAGCAACTTAATATTACTTTAAGTCCGGAAGAGGAAAAGAGCATTGAAAAGTATCGAACTGAAAATAAGGAAGCTTATAATTTATTTCTTCAAGCTGATTATCAAAATAGTTTGTTTAATAAAATAGCCTTTAATAAAGCAATTCCCTTGTATAAACAAGCTATTGCATTAGATTCTAGCTTTATTGAAGCATATATGGGTTTGTCAGAAATCTGGCAAATCGGTGGATTGGTTTGGGGCTTGTATGATGAGCACGAAGCCTGGGAAAATTCTAAACAATTATTGCTAAAAGCAAGGAGTATTGATAGTGCTAACATTCAGTTAGAATATAATTTACATTTAGGGTATTTTTATTATGAATGGGATTTTGAAGCGATGGAAAAGTACTATCAAAAAAGATTAATAAAATCACATTTTGATAATTTAACTGGTGTTATTCTCGACTATGCCTTGAAAACAGGTAGGTATAGTGAGGCATTTCTAATAAATGAAAGGTATATTAAACACTCTCCTAAGCTTAGTCACTTATATACTTTTAAAGCAGAAATTTTAATGTTTCTTGATAAGGCGGATGCTGCACTTGAAGTGTTAGAGCTTAATAATTCCTTGTTTAATGATGATTTTTATTATCTACGAGGGTCAGCAAAATTGTACTTCTACATGGAAGAATATGATAAGTCTAGAAATCAATTAAAAAAAATCAGAATCAATTTCCCCAATGATAATCCATCTATTTTTATCTGGCTAGATGCAGTTTATGCTAAAATGGATGAGGAAAATGGAAATGCCACATTATATTTAGATCAACTTGTAAATCTTTATAATTCAAATAGTTCAGGAAGTCCTGCTTGGTTTATTGCCCTCTACTATTCTTATTTAGGAGATTATGAAAATACTTTTATCTGGTTACAAAGATCATATGATCGTCATGAAGTAGAGATGACTTGGTTACGTGAAGAGCCGCTTTTAATTCCTTTACGAAATGATAAGCGTTATAAAGATCTTTACCATAAAATTGGATTTTCAAAAATTAAATAAGCTTCAGTTTCAATATAAATTCTTTTATTAGTAAAGAGAAATATTCTCACAATAATCGTGAATAGAATGCTATTATCTATGTTGTATTCTTCCCATTCTTAATACACTTCTTAATTCAGTACATAATTAATATTTAGATCAAATTTGATGAAGAATAAAAATTCTTTTTTTTCAAAATGATCCAAAACTACCATCAATGCTTTAGAATTACCATCATTTGGGACAGTATTACAATTAAAAAGTTTATTGTTTATACCATCAGAGCCCAACTGTAACTAATTTTATTACAAGGTGTTACAATGCTTTAATTTAAAAAGACCAGAAAATAAATTCGACAATAATTGTAACATAAATATTAACCACTTAAAAATATGACTTATGAAAACAAAACAAGTATTAGCAGTAATGATTTCATTCCTATTCCTTTTATATGGGTGTACGAATAATGAAAACAGTGTTGAAGAATCAGTCTTGGCTTCTAAAGCTCATGGATTCAAAAGTTCTGAAATTAACAAAACTTATCCAAAAGCACAAGAGGAGGTCTTAGAAACTTTTGGGGCCATTGCAACAAGTATAACCAACGGGGCCGGAAAGGGATATTATGGCGAATTTATGGACCAACTTATCTCTTTTCATGCCTATGGAGACAAGTTTACTGAATTCAATGGAGGCCAATCTTTCGATAGTGCGGGTAATGAACATAATGAACGTCAGTTATTTGGTGAAGATATAGAAGAAGATGGAGTTATACAATTTGCCGCTCTCCCTGGAACTTTGAAAGTTGCTGTATATTATGGAAATGTAGCAAATTTAACCTTTACCTCAGATTTTATACTGAAGCATAAGGAATATGGAGAAATCACAGTCAATAATCTTATTACTTTATTGTTTGTTAAAACCAAGGGTAAATGGAAAATGGTTCACGAACATCATTCTCCTGTGTATGTTGATGAATCAGAATTGGCTTCTAAAGCTTCTGGATCAAAGAAAAGACATCGATCCAGGGGTTCAGAAACTCACCAAACTTATTCACGAGCACAAGCAGAGGTCTTAGAAACTTTTGGTGCCATTGCACAAAGTATAACCGCCGGAGCCGGACATGGATATGATAGCGAATATATGGACCAACTTATCTCTTTTCATGCCTATGGAGACAAGTTTACTGAATTCAATGGAGGCCAATCTTTCGATAGTGCGGATAATGAACATAATGAACGTCAGTTATTTGGTGAAGATTTAGAAGTTGATGGAGTTATTCAATTTGCCCCGATAGAGGGAACTTTGAAAGTTGCTGTATATTATGGAAATGTAGCTAATCTAACGTTTACCTCGGATTTTATACTGAAGCATAAGGAATATGGAGAAATTACAGTCAATAATCTAATTACTTTATTATTCGTTAAAATAAAGGGTGAATGGAAAATGGTTCATGAACATCATTCTCCTGTGAAATAATAGAATTAAACATTAAAACGCAAAACCATTATGGTCATAATCCGTAATGGTTTTGCATAATATTGGTTTTGTCACTTCAATTTAATTTAGGGTTTAACCTATTTTTTTTGCTCAGATTTTCAATTAAAATTCTGGAATGACCTGATATTATGAACGATCAAATTACTTTGTTATTTGTAAAAACAATTAATGGTATGAAGATGTTTCATGAGCATCACTCGCCATTAAATAAATACTCTATAGGCTGCTTTATGTCCATTTTCCCGCTTTTTTATTCTAAAATTATATGGTGCATTTTAGAAACCTTGAAGTAAAATTCGGTTTAAGATAAACTATGGGCAAGTAATTTTACGTTTTTTCATTACGGCTTCTTCTCAAAAAATAACGGTTAACAGTTGCATATTGAATAAAATCTCATAACTAATTGATTATCAACTTTTTAAATGATATATAAAACTCCATGAAAACCATGAGAAAACTCCATGAAAACCATGAGTTTGAGAAACACTTAATTTCACTATTGTGGGGTATTGGTAACTGACATACCTTTATATTGATAAAGAAATCAATTATAAATCTAAATGCTAATCACAATGAAAAAAATTACTTTATTTAATTACCTATTCAGTGTAATTTTACTTTTAGGGCTAATCCCTAACATGTCTGCACAAAAACAAAATGCCAATTGGTACTTTGGTAACCAAGCAGGAATTAACTTTAATGATGGTACGCAGCCACCAACGGCATTGACCAATGGTGTAATGAATACTGAAGCCGGTACTGCATCTGCTAGTGATGACTCTGGAAATTTATTATTTTACACAAATGGAGTGTCTGTTTGGAATAAAAATCATGTTATAATGACAAATGGAAATTTAATAGGAAAATCTTCAGTTGCTCAATCAGTAGTAATAGTTCCTAAACCCGGTAATTCAGATCAGTATTATATTTTTTCAAATAGTGCGGATGATATAACAAATGCAGGTTTAAGATATTCTATTGTTGACATGGCCGCCGATGGAGGATTAGGAGATGTTGACAGTATGGAAAAAGATGTATTATTACTTGCAACATGTAGTGAAAAAATGACTGCCATTCTTAATCCTTTTGATAATACTTATTGGGTTGTTGCCTTTGGCCCTTATAGCGATCTGTCTATTTATAATGAGGATAGAGACGCTTATCCTTACAGACATGACACGTTTTATTCTTTTAAAGTTGATTTAATTGGAGGTGTAAATCCACCCGTTGAATCTCCTTTTTATTCAGGTGAATTTTATAAGTACGATACCACCTATTCAGGAGGGCAAATGAAAATATCACCAGATTATTTTAATTTAGCAATGGTACATAATGCGGATGATAGAGGTGAAAATGCTGAAGCCATTTATGTTTTTGATTTTAATGCCGGAACCGGAATTATTTCAGCTTATAGGAACTATTATGTTCAAGTAGATTTAAACTATGACAATACTTACTTTTATGGACTTGAATTTTCTCCTGATAGCAATATGTTATTTGTATCAACTATAGCTAGAGAAGTATCTGGTGCTTCAGCCATCCCTTTTGGAGAAATTTTTCAAATACAATACAGAAGTGAATCAAATTATTTTGAAAGAGTAATTCATGCAAATACCGATTCTTCTAATCCTATTTATTCGTTACAACTAGGTATTGATAAGCATATTTATGCGTCACGTGGAATTGATAAATTAGACGTTATATATAACCCGGATTACCCGTCAGTTCAAAATGTAGATTTCCGGGAAGGTTATTTTAATTTAAGTCCAAAGTTAGCAACCAAAGGGTTACCTCAATTTGTACCAGAATCATTTACTAGTCAAATAGAAAAAAACAAACCTAAAAAACCAGTAGTTCAAGGAAATCCGTTTAAGGATGAATTAAAATTAAAATTTAAATATATTCAAGATTATACTATGGAATTCTATAATTCAATGGGTACATTAGCTAAAACTGAAGTTTATGACACAATGACGAATAGAAAGATATATAAATTAGATACAAGTGAATTACCAACAGACACATACTACGTTATAATTAGAGATGAGCAAGGTCAAGTATGGTATGATACGCTTGTAAGAATCCCATAATAAATAATTCTGAAAATAAATTTATTATTCAATCAATAAACAGTAGTACAATAATTATTTGAGATAAAAGAGGCTTTAACGGGCCTCTTTTATTTTTCTCTAAAATTTCAAAATCAAATTAACTTGGATTTTTCCTTGCCTATTAACCTCTTAGCTTTGTGACAAATCGATATAAAGTAATCTTATAATTAGTGACTTTATCACTATAATATTTTTAATGGAGCAGCATAATACTGCAACTATTCACTGAAATTTTTATTACTAAATAATACTTGAATACGCATAGTAGTACTTTGTTGTTTGAAGTTGTTATATAGGTATGATCGTAAAATTTATTGCGAAATGAAGATCATTTTTTGAATCCTTAAAACGAAACAGTAATTAAATTGAATTTCATGTTCTACAAAATAAAAATAAACAAGTACTTTTTAAGCGCAATTATGCTTTTATCTTTGATACTTAATAACTATGCTCAGCTCCAAAATGCTAAATGGTATTTTGGTAATCAAGCAAATTCAACCTTTACCTCAGATTTTACACTGAAGCATAAGTAATATGGAGAGATTAAAATCAATAATCTAATTACTTTATTATTTGTTAAAATAAAGGGTGAATGGAAAATTAATCATGAACATCACTCGCCATTAAATAAATGCTCAATAGGCTGCTTTATGTCCATTTCCCCGCTTTTTTATTCTAAAATTATATGGTGCATTTTAGAAACCTTGAAGCAAAATTCGGTTTAAGATAAACTACAACTGCAAGTAATTTTATTGCTTATGCTTTGTGTCAGGTTCATTTTAGTTAATCTGTCAATTCTTTGATCAATACATTTTTCGCAAGAAGAAAAGAGTTTCAAATCCCAAACATCGGCAAAAACACGACCTGATCGAAGACGGATTCCATATTCTAAAACTTTTTCTAATGAATCGATATTTGGCACGTGAAAATCACCGTTTTTCATTAGAATATCCATTGCACCATTACCTGCTCGAACCGGAATTACGGCGCAACATTCAACACCAGATTCAAAAGCAAAATCAATCGATTTTTTTGCCCAATAAATACCTTCTTCTTCTGATAAAAAAGGAGGGCGTAGTAAAATAAAGGCACGAGATGGCAAGTTGTTTTGTGATAAAAAATGAGTAGCTCGACTAAAATCGGCAAGAGTCATTTGTTTATTTAATTTTAGTAGAACTTCCGGATGAACGGTTTCTAATCCTAATGCTATGTGAAGTTCGGGCTTTAGCATGTCCCGAAAACGGAGAATTTTTTCTGTTATTAATTTCGGATGGGATTCTACAATTACCGTTTCAAAATTTTCTAAAAGCGCAGCAATTTGCTCATAATCAGCTACAGGAATTGCTTTTTCATCAAAAAAACTCCCGCTATTGTATAATTTGATGTGCTTAACCTTTGGCATTTGAGCTAAAGCCCATTCTATTTGTTTAGGAATTGCTCCTACTGGAACGGGCTTATCTGTGGTGTTTTTCCAAAGATCACACATGAGGCATTGAAATGAACATTCTTTATTAGAAAGAAAGATAATAGCGGTATCTTCTATTTTCCCAGAAATGGTGCGTTCTTTTTCAACAAGCCAACCATATGGGCGAAATGCATCTACCTCATTTTTCTCTCCACGATTAGAAATTATCCATTTGCTATTGGTAATTGCCTCAGGATTTTTACTCATATTTTGATAAAAACTGCTTTCTGTAGGTTATTTCCTTTTCAGGGAAATGCTTGTCGAAGTCATTTTTAGAGGCTGCGCCATGTTGAAATCTTCTTTTCTCGAAAACTGGCATTTCCATTCCAGTAATTGCTTTTACACCTTCAAAAACAATTTGTCCTTTCAAATCGTATAGTTTTTGATGATCCCAATCGGTCATATCAATATATGGTACGCCTTCTGAAATTTCAATGACATTTGGTAAAGTATATGGACTAAATGCTTCAAAACCAAGTAAATCCGCAGGAGAGAAAGTTCGCATATATCCTCTACTCAAACCACCCGAATAAGTCAACGAATGTTTGATAGATTCTACACCCCAACCTTCATGATACAACATCAAATTATTCAATACACTTCGAATGGTTAATTCCGGATTTTCTTCAATAGGATAATCTTTTAAGTTTTCATCACCTCCATCACCGTCAATAATATATTTCCATTCCGGATAACGGGAACGAATTCCTTTCAATAACGATAAATTCATCGTAGCAGATTGAATATCTAAAGGTTTGTAATCTTCTACAACTTTAATGGCTTCTTTCCAATCTAAAGCGTTGTAATCTAATTCGATAGGTTCTAGAAACAATTCTAAATCAAGTTTTTGTAAAAACTGTCTTGCTTGTAATAAATCTGCTCCATCACCATCGATAGATAGGGTAAAAGCTTTTAATCGAGACGGACTTTCACCTAATTCTTTCAACGCATGATACATCAGTAAGAAAACAGAGCCACTGTCAATTCCAGCAGAAAAAGTTACTCCAATCGGACCGGTTTTGGCACGATATTTCAACCATTTTTTAATTTCGTTATACAACGCACCAATATAATCAGTACCAATTTGTTGGATACTATTGGCAGTATATTTATTGCGTTCAGGTGTGAAAAATCGAGTATACACCGGATTTGGATCTGGGCAACCCAATAATTCAATTTTTGTGATATAATGCGCCGGAACCATTCGTGTGTATGATGGATGAAACTGATCGTCCATACCTTCTTTAACCAGATAATCAAAAATTACATCGATTCGCTCTGCAATTACCAATTGAGGCCCAACCGCTCTTTTTGCTATAAAATATCGTAACGGACGACCAATGGAACGTGCCATTCGGATAGTTTTTCCTTCTACCGAAATCAAAGAAAATTGCCCGTCAATTTTACGTACTTCTTCCACATCACCTGATTTTACAAGCTCAATTGCTTGCTCTTGCGTCATATTATAAATGATATTTTTTTCAGGATTCGTGAGATCAATCACTTTACTTACGTACATACTATTCATCTTC
>CBDTUD010000063.1:0-15791 GCA_965363545.1 uncultured Flavobacteriaceae bacterium
TAATCGTCCATCTTTTTTTCTTTAAAGATATAAAAGAAAAAATAATACATTTGTACATTAAAATCTAAAGATATTTGTACCTTCAGAAGTCATTTACACATCTTGTAGATATTAAAAACTTTAGAAAAAAACAGAAGTTAAAAAGTCGATCTACTTTATTTTTAGTAGAATCGTTTTAAGATAAAATAAATACATGAAAATATTAATTGCAGGTGCTGGGGAAGTTGGATTTCATCTTGCTAAATTGCTTTCATATGAATCGCATGAAATAACATTGATCGATCAAGATAAGGATAGATTAATTTACGCCGATAGTCGACTTGATATTAAAACATTACAACAAGACGCTACTTCAATTTCTGCTTTAATAGATGCTAATATTGAAAATATTGATTTACTAATTGCGGTAACCTCCTCAGAAACGACAAATATTACCATTTGTGTTATTTCTAAACGATTAGGCGCTAAAAAAACAATAGCTAGAATTAGTAATTCTGAATTTACAGATAACAAAGAAAAAATTAATTTTACCGAATTAGGCATTGATGAACTTATTTCAACCGATGAACTAGCGACCACAGAAATAAAATTATTATTAGAAAGAGCAGCTTTTCATGATACTCATGAATTTGAAGGAGGAAAACTCACCATGGTCGGAATTTCATTATCAAAAACTGCACCTTTTGTTGGCATGACTGTAAAACAAGCTGCAGATAGTTTTTCTGATATCAATTTTATGCCAATTGCAATCAAAAGGAAGAAATCTGAAGAAACCATAATTCCTCGTGGAGACACCGTTTTTAAAGCTGGAGACCAAGCATACTTCATTACCCTAGAAGAAGGTGTGAAAGAATTGCATAAACTTTCAGGTACTAAAAACGAACCAATTAAAAATGTTATGATTTTAGGTGGTGGCGGAATTGGAAGACGGACCGCAATACACCTAACCGAAAATAATTATCGAGTTAAATTGATTGAAAACAATAAGGCAAAAGCAATTCGGCTTGCCGAACAAATACCCGAAGCATTGGTAATTTATGGCGATTGTCGCGACATCGAATTACTCGAAGATGAAAACGTAAGTGAAATGGATGCTTTTATTGCTGTAACGGGTCGTTCTGAAACCAATATAATGTCTTGCTTAGTAGCAAAATCCAAAGGGGTAAAACGAACCATTGCCATGGCTCAAAATATCGACTTTTTCAACCTTTCTAAAAATATAGGAATTGATACCTTGATCAATAAAAAATTATTAGCCGCTAACAGTATTTTTAGATATATTCGGCAAGGTGAAGTTTTGGAAATGACCATATTAAATAATATAAATTCAGAAATTCTCGAATTTCAAGCCCACGAAGATTCAAAAATTACCAAAAGAAAAGTCCGTGATTTGAACTTCCCTAGAAATGCTATCATTGGTGGTATTATTCGCGATAATAAAGGTATAATTCCTTTAGGTGGACTTCAAATAAAAAATGATGACAAAGTGGTTGTATGTTGTTTACCAGACACCATTCACAAAGTTGAAAAATTCTTCAATTAATTAAACTCAAAACCTGCTAAATTTCAATTGACCTCCATGAAAAAACTCAATATAAAAATCGTTTTCCAAATGATGGGTTTTTTATTGATTTTCAATGGTGGCTTTATGCTTATATCCACCATAGTGAGTTGGTTGTATGAAGATGGTGCTTTCTATGGAATTTTATATGCAGGAATTTTATCGATGACCGTTGGTGGTTTATTTCAATTTACTTCAAAAGGCTTTAACAAACATATTAAAAAAAGAGAAGGCTATCTTGTGGTTACTTTGGGCTGGCTTATCATGTCTTTATCTGGTGCCTTACCATATATTTTTACTGAAACAATTCCCTCTTTTACCAATGCTTTTTTTGAGACCATGTCTGGTTATACTACGACAGGCGCTTCCATTTTAAATGATATTGAAAGCATGCCAGAAAGTATTCTATTTTGGCGAAGTACAACACACTGGATTGGTGGTATGGGAATTATCGTTTTGACCATCGCCATTTTACCATTACTGGGAATTGGAGGCATGCAATTATTTGCTGCAGAAGCACCCGGGCCATCTACCGACAAATTACACCCAAGAATTACAGATACTGCAAAGAGATTGTGGTTGATTTATTTCGGACTCACATTTACTCAAACTATTCTTTTAAAACTTGCCGGCATGAATTTGTTTGACGCAGTTAATCATGCGATGTGTACACTTTCTACCGGGGGATTTTCAACAAAAAATGCGAGCGTTGCCTTTTGGAACGATCAACCTATCATACAATATATTATTATTATTTTCATGTTTTTGGCAGGGATGAATTTCGTGTTAAGCTATTTTGCTTTTAAAGGAAAATTTAAAAAAATAATTCAAGATGAAGAGTTTAAGGTCTATTTTTTCGCGGTTATTGTATTTACCATTATTACTGCATTAATCATTTATTATCATGCAGACGTATCAAAAACGGTTACCGATATTCAAGCAATTGCTCATCCAATGGTTAATGGAAGAGCGGAAAGTTCATTTAGGCACGCACTTTTTCAAGTTTTATCGGTTATAACCACAACAGGATTTGTTACTGCCGATTTTACCATATGGACTCCCTTTTTAACGGTTTTATTTTTTATTATGATGTTCTTGGGTGCTTCGGCAGGATCTACAGCTGGGGGCGTAAAAATTGTTCGTCATATTATTATGATAAAAAACGGCTATTTAGAATTCAAACGTACCTTGCATCCAAATGCCATTATTCCAGTGAGATACAGTGGCAAACCAGTAACGCGAGGTATTGTTTTTAATATTATGGCATTTTTTATTTTATATTTGGTGGTTTTTGCTGTTGGAGCTCTGGTTTTTAGCTTTTTAGGAATAGATATTATAACTTCGCTCGGTACAGCTGCATCTTCTTTAGGAAATGTTGGCCCTTCGTTTGGCGCTTTAAGTCCGGTTCATAATTACGACAGTCTTCCTTCTTTCGGAAAATGGTGGTCTGCTATTTTAATGCTTTTAGGTAGATTGGAACTTTTTACAGTATTGATAATTTTTACTCCTTATTTTTGGAAAAATAATTAATAAACCACTTCATTGACCTTATAATTATTAATTCTTTATTTTTGATTTCACTTGAAGTGGATAAATCCTGCAAAATAACTAAATTGCGATTTCTTAGTTTAAATTGACATCCATGAAAAAAATAGCACCATATATTCCAAAACATAAAATTAGAATTGTTACTGCTGCCTCTCTTTTTGACGGACATGATGCTGCTATAAATATCATGCGAAGAATAATTCAAGCAACAGGAGTTGAAGTTATTCATCTCGGCCATGATCGTAGTGTGGAAGAAGTGGTAAATACTGCTATTCAAGAGGATGCAAATGCCATTGCGATGACTTCTTACCAAGGTGGTCACAACGAGTATTTCAAATTCATGTTTGATTTATTACAAAAAAAGGGTGCGCCTCAAATTAAAATTTTCGCAGGTGGCGGAGGTGTAATTCTACCCGATGAGATAAAAGATTTAATGAATTATGGCATAACTCGAATTTATTCGCCAGACGATGGCAGAACTATGGGCCTTCAAGGAATGATCAATGATATGGTAAAAAAATGTGATCATGCTACTCCGGTTCTCTCTGAAGGAGAAGATTTTCAAACTATAGCAAATCAGCTCAAGAAAAAAAATATAAATACTATTGCTAGATTAATTTCTTTAGCTGAAAATAAGCACTCCGAATACGAAAAGATTTTTACAAACATTCCTTTTACTGAAAAAATAAGAAAAGATACTCCTGTTTTAGGAATAACAGGAACCGGTGGAGCAGGAAAATCATCTATAGTAGATGAATTAGTACGTCGTTTTTTAATGGATTTCCCAAACAAAAATATTGCTATTGTTTCCGTTGATCCTTCCAAAAGAAAAACCGGCGGAGCTCTTTTGGGTGATCGAATTCGCATGAATTCTATCAATAATTCGAAAGTTTATATGCGTTCTTTGGCAACTCGTCAATCTAATCTCGCTTTGTCAAAACATGTGAACGATGCCTTAAATATTTTAAAAATAGCGGAATATGATTTGATCATTCTAGAAACTTCGGGTATCGGACAATCTGATACTGAAATAATTGAACATTCTGACGTTTCATTATATGTCATGACGCCTGAATATGGTGCAGCAACACAGCTAGAAAAAATTGATATGATTGATTTTGCAGATGTTATTGCTCTAAACAAATTTGATAAAAAAGGTGCCTTAGATGCTTTACGAGATGTAAAAAAACAGTACCAGCGCAATCATAATTTATGGGAAAATGATGTGGATTCCATGCCTGTTTTTGGTACTATGGCTTCACAATTTAACGATTCAGGTACAAATAGTTTATATCGTATTATTATTAAAAAAATAACCAAAAAAACAAATTCAACCTTAGAAAGTCACTTAAAATTAAACTTTGAATCGAGTGAAAAACAGTTTATCATTCCACCAAAAAGAGTCCGTTATTTATCTGAAATAACCGAAAATAATACTACTTATGATCGTTGGAGTAAAGAACAAGGCCAAATTGCACAAACTTTATTCGGCATTTTCAAAACTTTACAAACAGTTTCAGGTGTTGAAATACTTTTAGATATTCATGGTGTTGATACCTCTATTTTGAAAAACCCTGTTGCTAAAAATAAAGATTTAGTACAATTATTAATAGCTGAATTCTCGAAAGTAAAAATGAATTTAAATCCCCATAATTGGGATGTAATTCTAGGATTTGATGCTAAAAAACAGCGCTATAAGGATGATATTTTTACATTTCAAGTCCGCAATAAAGCGATCAAAATAGAAACACATGTAGAATCATTGTCTCATTTAAAAATTCCGAAAGTTACCTTGCCAAAATATGAGGCTTGGGGTGATATTTTATTTTGGGTTTTGCAAGAAAATGTACCAGGTGAATTCCCTTTTACAGCGGGTATTTATCCTTTTAAAAGAACGGGAGAAGATCCAACAAGAATGTTTGCCGGTGAAGGTGGCCCGGAAAGAACTAATCGAAGGTTTCATTATGTTAGCTTGAACGCTCCGGCGAAACGTTTATCCACAGCTTTTGACAGTGTTACTTTGTATGGAAATGACCCCGATTTACGTCCGGATATCTATGGTAAAATTGGAAATGCAGGTGTTTCAATTTGTTGCTTAGATGATGCTAAAAAACTATACTCTGGTTTTGAGTTGACCAATCCTTTGACTTCTGTTTCGATGACAATTAATGGTCCTGCGCCAATGCTTTTAGGCTTTTTTCTAAACGCAGCTATAGATCAGGAATGTGAAAAATACATTCATTCGCATAAGCTTGAACAAGAAGTTGCAGAAAAAATTGCAAAAATTTACACAAAAAAAGGAATAACAAAACCAAGTTATCAAGGCAAATTACCTAAAGGAAATAATGGATTAGGATTGCTTCTTTTAGGAGTTACCGGTGATCAAGTTTTACCAACTGATGTGTATCAAAAAATAAAAAAAGAAACCATTGCCAAAGTTCGCGGCACGGTACAAGCTGATATTTTAAAAGAAGATCAAGCGCAAAATACATGTATTTTCTCTACTGAATTTGCCTTAAAAATGATGGGAGATGTACAAGAATATTTTACGCAACATAAAATTCGTAATTTTTATTCTGTTTCTATTTCTGGATACCATATTGCCGAAGCCGGTGCCAATCCAATATCGCAACTTGCATTTACACTTTCTAACGGCTTTACGTATGTAGAATATTACATAAGTCGTGGTATGGATGTCAATGAATTCGGTCCGAATCTTTCTTTCTTTTTCTCTAACGGAATAGATCCGGAATATTCGGTAATCGGTAGAGTGGCGAGAAAAATTTGGGCAAAAGCGATGAAATTAAAATATGGCGCGAATGAAAGAGCACAAATGTTGAAATACCATATCCAAACTTCCGGTCGATCTTTACATGCTCAAGAAATTGATTTCAATGATATAAGAACCACGCTACAGGCGCTTTATGCCATTTACGACAACTGTAATTCTTTACATACCAACGCTTATGATGAAGCAATCACGACTCCAACTGAAGAATCGGTGCGACGAGCAATGGCCATTCAGTTAATTATTAATAAAGAGCTTGGTTTGGCAAAAAATGAAAATCCGATTCAGGGCTCATTTATTATTGAAGAATTAACCGATTTGGTAGAACAAGCCGTTTATGAAGAATTCGATCGAATTACAGAACGTGGTGGTGTTTTAGGCGCTATGGAAACCATGTATCAACGCTCGAAAATACAGGAAGAAAGTATGTATTACGAGCAATTAAAACATAACGGTGCATTCGAAATTATTGGGGTAAACACCTTTTTAAGCAGCAAAGGTTCTCCAACGATATTACCGCAAGAAGTAATCCGGGCAACAGAAGAGGAAAAATCGCATCAAATTGAAGTTGTTGAAAACTTACATAATGCCTATAAAAAAGAGGCTGAGCAACAAATTGATACCTTAAAGCAAAAGGCAATTCAAAATGAAAACATCTTTGAACAACTAATGGAAGCAACAAAAATTTGCTCATTAGGAGAAATCACATCAGCTTTATTTGAAGTTGGTGGTCAATATCGACGAAATATGTAAATTTTATTCCAAAATAGGGTGATTTTTAATCGAGGTAATTTATTATTTTTGTTAGCGAACATTTTCCAAACTTAAACATTTACCGTCATGAATTCATCCCCTTTTGAATTGGAAAGCAATATTATATATTAATTAAAAAACTGCATGAAGTTTATATCCATTAAAGGTGTTTTTATTTTCATCCTGTTAAGTGTCTCTATTTTAAGCTGTAAACAGAACAAATCGGAACTTCCAATTACCGAAACAGAACAAGAAAATTACATAAAAAAACATTATAATAAGCAAGAGGTTACCATTACCATGCGTGATAGCATTAAATTGTTTACTACAATTTACTCTCCAAAAGATAAAAGCAAAACCTATCCAATTTTAATGATGCGCACACCCTATAGTTGTGCACCTTATGGCGAAAATGAATTTCGTAAAAATATTGGTCCTAATCGTATTTTAATGCAAGAAGGTAATATTATGGTCTATCAAGATGTTCGTGGCAGATGGATGAGCGAAGGCACTTATGATAATATGCGGGCTTATATTCCAAATAAAAAAACGAATAAAGATATTGATGAAAGTTCTGACACCTATGACACGATTGATTGGCTTGTAAAAAATGTTACCAATACAAATGGTAATGTGGGTATTTGGGGAATATCCTATCCCGGATTTTATGCAACTTATGCCACTCTGGATGCACATCCTGCTTTAAAAGCGAGTTCTCCACAAGCTTGTATTGGAGATTTCTTTTTTGACGATTTTCATCATAACGGTGCATTTTTATTGAGCTATTTCAGAGCGGTTTCCCTATTTGGAACGCAAAAAGATACTCCAAGTGATACTGCCTGGTATTCTTTACCCGATTTAAAAACAAAAGACCAATATCAATTCTTTTTAGATGCCGGACCGCTACAAAATTTAAACTCCTATTTTCAATATAAAAAAGTCGATAATCCCGGTTTTAGTGCATATAATAAAGTAGATGATGTTTTTTGGGAAGAGTTAAAAGAACACCCAAATTACGATAGTGTTTGGCAAAAAAAAGGAATTATTCAGCATTTAAAAAAGATAAAACCATCAGTAGCTACCATGATTGTTGGTGGCTGGTTTGATGCAGAAGATTTGTACGGCCCACTAGAAACTTATAAAAATATTGAAAAATACAATCCTGAAAATTACAATACTATGGTATTTGGTCCTTGGGATCACGGTGCTTGGTCACATAACCGAGGTAAAAATAGTGTGGGTAATTACTATTTTGGCGATTCTATTTCTGAGTTTTTTCAAGCTAATATAGAAACTAAATTTTTTAATCACTTTTTAAAAGGAAAAGGAGATTCCAATTCTGGTCTCCCTGAAGCCTATGTTTTTGATACCGGAAAAAAAGAGTGGAAAACCTACGAAAATTGGCCTCCTAAAGAAGCCAGTAAAAAAACTTTTTTCTTATCTGAAAATCAAGAATTAACAAACGATAAAAAAGAATTTATCGGTATAAAATTCATTAGCGACATTAAACGACCTGTTCCCTATTCTGAAGATATTAAAACTGTTTTTACGCCAAGAAAATACATGACAGACGATCAGCGTTTTGCCTCGAGAAGACCTGACGTTCTCCTTTTTGAGACCGATATTCTAACAGAAGATCTTACTTTAGCCGGAGATATTTTGGCAAAATTAAAGGTTGCAACTACCGGAACTGATGCCGATTGGATTGTGAAAATCATCGATGTGCATCCCGCTGATGCGGAAGAGCAAGAAGGTATGCAAGATCATTTAAAAATGAGCAATTATCATTTGATGGTTCGTAGTGAAGTGATGCGAGGCAAGTTTCGAAATAGTTTTACCAACCCTGAACCATTTACTCCTAACAAACCTGCAGATGTTACCATAAAATTACAAGATGTTTTTCATACCATCAAAAAAGGACATAAATTACAAGTTCAGGTGCAGAGTACTTGGTTTCCGTTGATTGATCTAAATCCGCAAACATTTGTGCCAAATATTTTCACAGCAGAAAAAGAAGATTTTAAAACGCAAACTCATACCGTATTCACGAGTTCTTCGATAGAGTTTTCGGTATTATAGATTTTCTAAAAATGGATAAAAAAAACAAAAAAGATATTTTTGGAAATGCCTTAATCGATTATCAAACCGATAATTACACCGAAGATGTTATCACACATTCTTCTTTAGCAGGAAAAGATGAAATGAACTTACCCTATTTGTTTCGAGCTTTTGATGAAATGCCAGAAATTGAGCAAAAAGCACTCAAATTAAGCCGGGGTTCTGTTTTAGATATTGGTTGTGGTGCTGGTAGCCATTCCTTGGTTTTACAGAATAAAAATTTAGAAATAACATCAATCGACATTTCTCAAGGAGCCATCAAGACCTGTCAACTTCGAGGAATTAAAAATGCAAAATTGCAAGATGTTTGGAAATTGAAGCATCAAAAATATGATACAATTCTAGCTTTAATGAACGGAATTGGTATCTGTGGAAATCTAAAAAATTTGATCAAATTCTTACTTCATTTAAAATCTTTGCTACATACTAACGGGCAAATTCTTATCGATTCTTCAGATATTCTATATATGTACGAAGATGATGAAGGCACGTATGAAATTCCCGAAAAGGGGTATTATGGCGAAGTAACATATCAATTTGAATATAAAAAGGAAAAAAGCAATCCTTTTCCATGGATTTTTGTTGATTTAGAATCTCTTAGTTATTATGCCAATAAAGCTGGATTAAAATGTGAATTAGTTTTAGAGGGCACTCATGCAGATTATTTAGCTCGATTGACAATAATTGGATAAAACTGCATTAATCAATTACCATTTTTCGAAGCCAAAGCAATAAAATACATGAAAGTAGCAGTGTAAAAGCCATGACGTACCAAGTGATTTGAAAACCAAAATTATCGGTTAATTGCATACCAATGTTTGGACCAAGAATATGAGCAACAGAAAAAGTCATGCTGTACATTGCCATATAAGCGCCTTTGTTTCCTTTATTCGCCCGCTCTAAAGCGAAGGTGTTGGAGAATGGAAAACCGAATAATTCACCAAAAGTCATAAGCACCATTCCTAAAACAGCTATTCCAACCCAGGTAGATATATTTAAAACCAAAAAACTCAATAACAGTAAAAATGTACCTCCTATAACAATAGTTAACCGATTTATCTTACTTTTTTCAAAAGCATGAACAATGGGCATTTCGGTTAAAAATATCAAGAACCCATTGAGTCCGAGCAACAATCCGATATGTTGTTCATCGAGATGCATATTCTTACTATAAAATAATGGGATTGTAGAGAAATATTGCACAAAAGTAAATCCGATCAAGAACATGGCAAACCAAAAAATCAAGAATGGTTTATCTTTAAAAGGTGAAAGTTTTGGTCGGGCTTTTTCTTCTTCGCTATTATCTACCGGACTTTTTTGGTATAAATATTTGATAAGGAAAACTGCGGCTATCATACAGGTAATTCCGTCTACCCAAAAAATTCCGTTATAACTAATATGAGCAATTATTAATCCCCCAACCACTGGTCCGACAGAAAAACCTAAGTTTATTGCGAGACGAATTAAGGTTACTGACCTCGTTCGATTTTCAATTTTGCTATAATCTGATAAGGCAACCCAAATTGCCGGACGAAAAGAATCAGCAACAATTGTCAATAGCAAAACACCCAGACAAATACCATAAAATGAACTAATGAACTGCATTACCAAAAATGCTATTCCCGTAAGGAATAAGCTAGTGTACATCACTTTAAAATACCCAATAATGTCCGTTAATTTTCCACCAAAATACACTCCAATTACCGAACCAATTCCAAAAAAAGTCATGACCCAACCTACTTGACTTAAGGAAAAGCCTAAATGTTTGGTGAGATATAGTGACAAAAATGGAATAACCATGGCTCCAGCTCTATTAATTAAAGTAATAAGGGCCAAAAACCATACCTCTTTAGAGAGACCTTGATATGGAGCAATTAATTTAGTTAGCATGGTTTAAAGATACTTAATTAGCTATTTGAAAAACAAAAGTTATATCGCATTTATTTATAGGTCAATTATTTATACTTATATTTGATTTATAAATTTTTAGAATGAGAAAATCAGTTTATTTTTTATTTTTTTTATTTGTTTTACCGATAGCTGCACAAAAGGGTAAGGCTGATAAAGGGGCGATAAAATTTCAAGAAAAATTAAATGAAGAATTTTCCAACAAAGAAAAAAGTCCACTCACAGAAGAAGATCTTAAGACATTTAAAGCATTAAATTTCTTTCCAATAGACACTAATTATAGAGTTAAGGCTACCTTGAAATTTTTCGAAAATAGCAAGACTTTCAAAATGAAAACTACCACCGACCGTTTACCGGAATATAAAATTTATGCCTCTGCAACTTTTAAAATAAACGGGGTAGAACATGTTTTACATATTTATCAAAATCAAAAATTATTATTGAATACCGACTACGAAGATTATTTGTTCTTACCGTTTACAGATAAAACGAATGGCGTAACTAGCTATGGTGGAGGCAGATATATTGATTTAAATATTCCGAAAGGAGATACTATGATTATAGATTTTAATCAAGCTTACAACCCGTATTGTGCCTATAATCATAAATATTCTTGCCCGATTCCGCCAAGCACGAACGACCTGAATATTGAAATTCCTGTTGGTGTTAAAATGTATTCTAAATAATTTTCACTAGATACAACCCTAAAAAAACAGCGCCTATTCCAAGTGCAAAAGAAATGATGAGATATGGCAATAAGCTAAAATAATCTCCATTTTTTAAAAAGAGATGATTCTCGTAAGCAAAAGTTGAAAAGGTGGTAAATCCACCGCAAAAACCTGTAGCCAAAAGCAAGGTTTGATTTTCACTGATTGTACCAACTTTGGTCACGAAACCAAAAATAATTCCAATAAGCAAGCTTCCTAAAACATTTGCCAAAAGAGTTCCATAAGGAATGGCATTTTCAATATTATTGAATTTAACGCTCAATAAATAACGCGCAACACTTCCTAATCCTCCACCAATAAATACTAAAAAAGCTTGTTTCATTTACATTAAATTAGTGCATTAAAAGGCAACTTCATCAGCGTCTACCCAACTCCATTTACCAGTTATCGTGCCTTTATCTAGTGTTACTATTCCGGGATTTGAACGAATAATTGTCTTTAAAGTTGTTTCATCACAAAATAGCAACTCAAAATCTAATTGGTACTCTTCTTTAATTTCATCAAACTGTTCTTGTGTTGAAGCGGAAAAGAAATAGACCGAATATCCATTTTCTAGTGCTTTATCGGTAACTTTCTTTATATTTTGCAAACCTTTTTTACTTGACTTATCAATATTATAACCAACGATAAGCATTAATTTATCTTTTTCCATTAAAACTTCTGTCCAATCCTCTCCATCACGTTCCATCGTGAAATCATGAATAGCAGGCACAAATCCTTCTTCTAAAATCTTTGTTTTTCTATCGACAAAGGTAGCACCTTCAATATTCCATGGTTTATCTTCAGTAGTATAAACCTGATCTTTTCCATCTACATTGTAAATCCAGGTATCTTCGTATACCGGTTGCGCTGCTCCCTCGGGAATTAGCATTCCGGCAGGAATATTTTTACCAACTGCGTAAGGTCTAAAATCAATTATCGGCAAATGTCGAAGCACATAAAATGTAATAAAAATAAAAGCAGCCAAAGAAATTAAGGAAACCCATTTGGCAAAAATTTCATCAAAAATCGGGTGAATATCATAGACCCGAATTACCAGAAAAATGACTAACCCTATTAAAACAATATTCTTATAAAAAGTTTCCCATGACGTTAATTTTACAGCATCACCAAAGCAACCACAATCATTAACTTTATCAAAATAAGCAGAATACCAAGTTAAAAATAAAAATATTAAGGTAAGAAAAAACAAACTCCATACCGTTAATTTGGGTAGAAACCCAACCAATAACATCACACCTAACATAATTTCTGCGATAATTAGAAGGATCGAAAATTGAACAGTAAAAGGACTTAAAAACTCAAGGTTTAGTACATCCGCACCAAAATATTCATCAAATTTATATGCGGAACCCAAAGGGTCAACTAATTTTACAAATCCTGAAAAGATAAACGTTACCGACACTAATAATCTGGCAATATGTGTTAGAATATTCATGTACTAAATTTTTAAATATGTCAATTAGGAAAACTTATTTCTTCTCGTCCATCAAAATTAATGCGAAAATAGCATAGTTAATCATGTCTTGATAATTTGCATCTATACCTTCTGAAACTATAGTTTTTCCTTTATTATTTTCAATTTGTTTTACCCGAAGTAACTTTTGCAAAATCAGATCGGTTAGTGAATTTACACGCATTTCTCGCCAAGCCTCACCATAATCATGATTTTTATTTTCCATTAATTGTTTGGTTTGTACTATATGCTTATCGTACAGCTTTATGGCTTCTTCAACATTTAAATCTGGTTGCTCAACAACGCCAATTTCAATTTGAATTAAAGCCATTAGCGCGTAATTAATAATGCCGATAAACTCAGAACGCTCGTCTTCATTAACTTTTCGAATTGTATTTTCTTGCAATCGACGAATGCGTTGTGCTTTGATAAAAATTTGATCGGTTAAAGAAGGTAATCGCAAAATACGCCATGCGCTGCTATAATCTTTCATTTTTTTAATAAAAAGTGTGCGGCATATTTCGGTAATATTATCGTATTGCTCTGAGGTTTTTTGCATGAAAAAGGGATAAAAACGAAGTTATTTGTTTTAATTTAATGGAAACGAATTTATAAAAATCTTACCATATAATATCATTGGTTTGTTTATTTTTACACAACTAATCTATGTAAACGAATTTAATTACATCCATTTTATGAAAAGAATTGCAGTTTTTTGTGGCTCGAGTATTGGTTTTGATTCCATTTATGCAGAAGATGCTAAAAAATTGGGCAAATATTTCGCCGATCATCAAATAGGATTGGTTTATGGAGGAGGCAAAATAGGAATGATGGGCGCTATTGCGGATACAATTTTAGAAAATAAAGGAGAAGTAATTGGTGTAATTCCGCATTTGTTGCGGCATAAAGAAGTTGCCCACACCTCGATTACCCAAATGATTGTAACTAAAAAAATGTCAAAGCGAAAAGTGAAAATAAGTAAATTAGTTGACGGTTATATAGCTCTCGCAGGCGGATTTGGAACTTTAGATGAAATTTTTGAGGCAATGACTTTAGGTCAGTTAGGTATTGAAAACAAAGCCATAGGCATTTTGAATACCAATGGATATTACGATCATGCATTGAAACAAATGGATGTTATGGTAAAGGAGGGATTTTTAAAGCAAAACAATCGGGATATGGTTTTGGTAAGTGATTCAGTTGAAGATTTAATTCAAAAAATGTTTGCATATAAGGCTCCAAAAATGACCAAAGTCGTAAATACGGTCGCTAGCAAATAAAGATAAATTTCAATGAAGAGTATAAATTGCAACGGGAATTTAATTGATTTAACCGCACCTAAAGTGATGGGGATTTTAAACCTTACCCCGGATTCTTTTTATGATGGTGGAAAATACAAATCGGAAAAAGAAATTCTTTCACAAACGGAAAAGATGCTTGTAGAAGGTGCAACATTTATTGATATTGGAGCTTATTCTTCACGTCCCGGAGCAAAACCAATAAGCGAAGCAGAAGAATTGGCACGTTTACTTCCGGTTTTGGAAATTATAGTAAAAACATATCCGAAAGAACTAATTTCTATTGACACTTTTAGAAGTGCAGTCGCACGACAAGCTGTCTCTTCAGGAGCCTGTATCGTTAATGATATATCTGCCGGTAATTTAGATGATAAAATGTTTTCAACGGTTGCCGAATTGCAAGTTCCGTATATAATAATGCATATGCGAGGCACTCCACAAAATATGCAAGACAACACGGTCTACGATGATTTGGCAAAGGATATTATATTCTATTTTTCAAAAAAAGTCAATGAATTACGAATGCTAGGCTTAAATGACATCATTTTAGATGTTGGCTTTGGGTTTAGCAAAACATTAGATCAAAACTATGAATTGCTCCACAATTTAAATTTATTTACCAACTTTGACATTCCGATTTTATCGGGTTTATCGCGAAAATCAATGTTGTATAAATTATTAAATATTTCTTCAAAAGAAGCCTTAAATGCAACTACCACAGCGAACACAATTGCTCTTTTACAGGGATCAAATATTTTACGTGTTCACGATGTTAAAGAAGCTATGGAAACCATTAAAATTGTAGAAAAAACAAAAATTGCCTTATTTTAAAATGAAAAAACTATTCCTATATTTAATCCCAGTCTTTTTAATTTTGTTTCAAAGTTGTTCGAAAAAAGAGGTGCAATTGCCCCTAATTGAAATCGAAGGAATTCACGAAATTCAAAACCATTCCGCTATTTGGGTATTCTTTGAAACCAAAAATCAAGACACGCTAGCTATCCTAAATAAAAATAACAAATTACTAAATACACATTGGATATTCAACATAGATCGAAGGTTACCTATGGGAAAAGTTGTTCCAATCTTAGAAGATCTCCAAGCTAACAGAAATAAAGACTCCATGCATAAAAAAGAAGGCATGCTAAATTATTTTAGCTATGCCGATCAAGTGGCTAACCAAATGTCACTTATCAATTTTTTACCAACCAATTACTTAAAAAATAAGGAAGATTATACTAAATTTTTGAGTGAAGAATCTTCTCAAAAATTTGTGGTTCTTGAAATAAAAAATGGTGATTTCTTTGCAGACCATACGGTTTTAGATAAAACAAATTTAAAAGGTTTTATCGAAAAAATGACACATACCGATTCTTTAAAAGAACCTATTCTATCATTAAAATACTCGAAAAACCTCTCTTACCAAGATTATTTATCAACCAAAGCTTTTTTATTTTATGAGGGATTTCAAGTAGACCAAACAGAGTATATTTATACTGTAAAATAATCCTTACATTTACAAAAACTAGTTCATATTGAAATCAATTGATTTTTTAAACATCGGCTTTTTAGATATTTTAGATATCGTTTTAGTTGCCGTATTATTATTTTATATCTACAAATTAATCCGTGG
>CBDTUD010000064.1:0-15623 GCA_965363545.1 uncultured Flavobacteriaceae bacterium
TTTTGGTAATGTTTCAATAGCTCTTTCTTCATTTGCCATTAAATGGGAATAAAATCCTGCCGGACGACGAACAGTTTGTGCAGCATTATTTATTAAAATATCTAAGTGCTCATATTTTTGTTCGATAAAATTGCAAAATATTTCGACACTAGGTATGTGTCGTAAATCGAGTCCGTGAATTTTTAATCGATGACCCCAGTCTGTAAAATCCGCTTCTTGTGAAAACCGAATTGCAGAATCTACAGGAAATCTAGTTGTTGCAATTACGGTGGCACCACCGCGCAAAAGCATCAAGGTAATATGGTAACCAATTTTTAAACGAGAACCTGTAATTATAGCCACTTGACCTTTTACATCAGCTGTTTGAAATCGCTTAGCATAATTAAAATCACCACAATCGGTGCACATAGTATCATAAAAATGATGCAATTTTTTAAATTCTGCTTTGCATACGTAGCAATTTCTTGAAGATTCCAATTCTAGTGTTTCCTTGCTTTCCAACTCTGCTATTCCAAGTAACTTTGGAGCAATAAATACAGAAGCTTCTCTAGCACTTCTAATTCCGGTTTCTTTACGAACCTGCTTATCTCTGGCAGCTAATTTACGTTTCGCCGCTTTTTTTCCATCTTTGATTCTTCGGGAAAACTCATCACGACTTGGCCTAGATAACCTGCCTGCAGCTTTAATTAGTGCAATTCTTTGTTCTTTAGGTATCTCAAAAATTTGATTTGTATTGATTACTAATTGCTCAAGTATGGCAATACATTTGTCAATTTCTACCAAATCTATGCTTGAACTTTTGGCAAATTCTTTGTTTTCCATAATCTAAAAATCTACCAGAATGTGAATGGGTTTTCATTCAAACCAAACGGTTTATTGGGCGGCAAATGTAGTTTAAAATTTTGCACAAGAATGTATTTCTATAAAAATAAGGTTTGCATTCTAGAACAAATCTAAAAGCGCAATACATTGAAATACAATGTTGTATTTATAGAAGATTTATTGTTTTCTGAAAGGAATACTAAATCATTTTGAAATCAAGAATCAACTCACCTTCCAAGGATGCTTGTAAATGATCTCCTTTGAAAATTTGGCCAGCTCCTTCTGCAGGTGTTCCTGTAAAAATCAAATCTCCAGGCTCCAAAGTCATAAATTTGGAAGTGTACGCAATTATTTCGTTGCATTTATAAATCATAAAAGCAGTATCTCCAACTTGTTTTTCGATTCCGTTGATGTGCAAATTAAAATGAATGGCATCTACATTATCAAAATTAGAAACTGCCTTAAAACTAGATATTGGAGCTGCACCATCGAAACCTTTTGCCAATTCCCACGGACCTTTTCCTTCACGAATAGTTGCTAAAATATCTTTCGCTGTATAATCTATTCCTAATCCGATTTCAGAAATATAGGAATTTGCCTCCTTTTCGGGAATATTTTTGCCTTTTTTTCCAATTTTAATGACCAATTCAACTTCATAGGCCAAATTACTTGTGAATTCAGGAAATGGTACATTTTTATTGTTCGTAACCAAGCTCGATTCCGGTTTGGAAAAAATCATTGGAGAACTATTTTTATCGCTTAAAATATCCTCTTTATTGGATACATAATTCTTACCAATTGCTAGTATTTTCATGAGATGTGGGTTAAATATTTGTAAACTTTTCTAAGTATAAATTTAGTAATTTTTGAACTAAAAAATTCTCTTTTTTCTATTGATAAAATAGACACCTATTAGTAATACTATAGCTGCGATAATGGACTGTAAGCTAATATGTTCATCCAAAACATACCAACCAAGAGCTATTGCTATAAGTGGATTGACATATGCGGATGTTGCGACTTTTTCGGCGGAAACTACTTTCAATAAATAATTAAAAGCCGTAAAAGCGATGATACTTCCAAAAAGAATCAAAAGTATCATTGAAATTTGAGCAGAACCACTCCAATGTAAAGGAGACGTCCACTCTTCTCCAAAGAAAAAACTTGCAATGCCCAACATGATTCCTCCAGTAAGCATTTGATAACCAGTTGCTACAAAGAAATTAGGAGGCAATTCCGCTTTAGCGACAAAAATACTCCCGTAACTCCAACTCAAAATACAGGTAAGAATCATTAAAATACCGGTAAGACTATTTTCATTTGGATTTAATCCTTGCTGACTCACCAATAAATACATACCAAGAATTCCTAAAGCAACACCAATATAAGCCTTTGGCAAAATTTTAGTTTTATTTACTACACGCATCAATACCACAACAAATAATGGTTGCAATGCTGCTTCTAAGGCGGCAAAACCACTGTCGACAAACTGTAATGCCCAAACAAAAACACCATTACCATAGACTAAGAATAGAAATCCTGCAATACTACTATTGATAAGTTGCCTTTTGTTTATAGAAATATCGTATTTCAAAAACTTAGCAATGATAAAAATGAGTAAACCTGCACTTAAAAACCGAATAGACGCGAGAAGAAATGGTGGAATCTCAGTAACAACAATTTTATTAAGCAAATAGGTAGAGCCCCAAATAACATAAATGGCGATAAACGCTACAATATTTAGAAATTTATACTTGGGAATATGCATAGCAAATTTATTAGGACAAATTACGTGATTTTTTGGATTGGTTTATTTTCTAATAGTAAATACTTAACTATTAAAATAGTTTTTTTTTGAAATCGACTCTCTATAGGCATTTTGAGAATATAGAAGTTGGCGATAAAATTAGATTCAACGCTTCTGGTTATATATTTGGCTTCCAGTTTATTAAATTTGCAAAATGATTAAGTTCTATTCTAGCTTTGAGCATTTTGTAAAGTGACATTTATGATTTTTAAATAAATATTAATTTAATTTTGTATATTTATTTTCGTTTAAATTGCTCGAACAGTTTGTATTATGTCTTTTTTTTGTTTTTTTGCAGTGAGTTTGTAATTAAATTATAAAATTCAATAAATAAAAATGCATTTAGAAGATTTAGACTGTTTATTTTTTTGTCATAAAAAGTGATTAATTTTTCGAAAAAATATTAAAAGAACTATGAAAAATCCCCTCCCCTCAACAAACGAAGAAATATTTGATCATTTTATTATTAGGGATGATCATCCTTGTATTATGGCCAAAACCATATTTGACTCGAATAATTATCAGTTGCATACTTATGAAGAGTTAGGCAGCGAAACGGCTGCAATGAAAATCTTAGCAGATATTGAAATTTATTTAGACAGCTATGATTTTTCAACGAATGAATTTTTTACTTTTATCGCTGTTTTTGAAGGTAATGCGAACTTTACCGAACTGGAGTTTGAAAATTTACTATGGAAACAACTTGAGAAGATTCATGAGAAAGACTCTATAAAATGGGATAAAACGGTTAGTAGTAATCCTAAAGAGGATTCTTTTAGTTTTAGTATTTTAGGTAATGCTTTTTATATTGTTGGAATGCACCCTAACAGTTCTCGTCCGGCTAGAAAAAGTCCTAAGCCTGCTCTTGTTTTTAACATGCACTGGCAATTTGAAAAGTTGCGGGAAATGGGAGTTTACTCACGAATTAGAAATACGATAAGAAAACGGGATTTAGAAAAAAATGGCTCTATAAATCCCATGTTAAAAGATTTTGGAAAGAAAAGTGAAGCTCCTCAATACAGTGGAAGAGCTGTCAATAAAGATTGGGAATGCCCGTTTAAGCATAAATAAAATGATTAAAGAAATAAAAAAACAAAGTGGAGTGGCCTTTTATTTAAAAAAAGGTCAAACTCTAAAAGTTATTGATCCTAAAGGAGAACAAGTAAGCGATATGGTATTGTTTTCCAAGGAGGATATTAGAGAAAAAATATCTTCAGGAAAAACATTTGATTTAGAAGAATCCATACTTTTAACTAAAGGTAACTTTCTCTGGAGTAATAGAAGTAGAAAAATGATGAAAATCATGGAAGACACAAACGGTCGAAATGATTTTTTACTTGCCCCTTGTAGTCCAGAAACCTTTACTTTAATGTATGATTATGAAGGATATCATCCGAGTTGTTTTGAAAATTTACATACGAATTTAAAGCCTTTTGGTATAGAACCAGATGATGTGCCTACAGCATTTAATATTTTTATGAATGTTACCTTTGACGAAAAAGGTAAATTATCCGTTGATCCACCAACAAGTAAGCCTAATGATTATGTCCTCTTCAAAGCATTAATGGATGTCATTGTTGGACTTACAGCATGCTCTGCAGAAGATAGTAATAACGGATCTTTTAAGCCAATACATTATGAAATTTCATAATTAGAAGGTTTTTAATTTCTTTAAAAAAGGAATGAACTACCTAATTACATTTTATCTTTATAAAAATTATTCTTACAAAATCTAAAAACATACTATAATCCTGATAAATAAGCACCATAGGTGTCTTTAAAAGAAAAGCCTTTTGTAATTCTTTGTTTGTTTAGTTTTTGGTATTCCACTAAGGCCCAAAGAATGAATTCTTTTAAGAATAATCTGTCTTTTTCCTCTGTTTCAGGTACATACTTTTCAATCAAGTCATTTAAAGGAAGAATTTTGTTTAAGGCTTCTGCATAATCTTTTTCCGAAGCATCATCTAACAATTCAAACGAGCTTTCTTCGAAGAACCATTGTAAAATAGGGTCATACGGATCTTTTTCATCTTCATGCTTTAGCTTTTTAATTTTTGGAAAATATTTGGTAAACAAGGTTTTTGCTGCTTCGCCAATCAATTTTTCCGCCACAAATGCCGCTCCCTCCTGTTCTCCTTCATAAACTAATTCTACTTTACCAGTTATCGAAGGAACCATTCCTAAAACATCCGCAAAACGAATACTTGTTTCTTTAGCACCAGAAACCATACAACGATGTTCGGCAGTGCTCAATAAATTTTCGTAGGCCGTTATACTCATTCTTGCACTGATACCGCTTTTACTATCTACATATTCACTTTCACGTGCTTCAAAACCAATTTGTTCAACCAAATCTTTCACTAATTCCGGTACATAAATCTTACAAATTCTATCGTTCTGAAGTTTTGCTTCTTGGGCAGTAATTGTTTTAGCAACTTCCATCGAATCCGGATAATGCGTTAAAATTTGCGAACCAATTCTATCTTTTAACGGAGTAACAATACTACCTCTATTTGTATAATCTTCAGGATTTGCAGTAAAGATAAATTGTAAGTCCAAAGGCATTCTAAGTTTAAATCCACGAATTTGTATATCTCCTTCTTCCAATATATTAAATAAGGCTACTTGAATTCTTGCTTGAAGATCAGGTAATTCGTTAATTACAAAAATACTGCGATTTGCTCTCGGAATCATACCATAATGAATTACTCTTTCATCGGCATAACTCAATTGTAAAGTGGCTGCTTTTATCGGGTCAATATCACCTATTAAATCGGATATAGTTACGTCGGGTGTCGCCAACTTTTCAAAGAAACGGTCTTCACGATGAATCCATTTAATAGGTGTATCATCGCCAAATTTTTGTATTTGTTCTCGACCGAATCGGCTAATTGGCATAAACGGGTCATCATTGATATCTGAGCCATCAATAGCAGGAATATATTCATCTAATAATTGCACCATTAAACGTGCTAATCTGGTTTTTGCCTGCCCTCTCAAGCCAAGAAAATTGATGTTATGCTGTGATAATATTGCCCTTTCTAATTGTGGAATTACTGTGTTTTCATAACCGTGAATCCCAACAAAGGAAGATTTTCCATTTTTTATATTTTGGATAAGGTTTGCCCTTAGTTCTGCCTTGATGCTTTTCGAAACATAGTTTGTAGCTCTTAATTCACCAATTGTATTTATCGAAGTGTTCATTATCGTAGTCGTTTTTTTCTGTTATTTTCGTAATCGTGAAATATCATTTCTCCTAATCCTTCCAAACCTGTATAAAATGCCTTACCTCTATTGGATTGCGTAAATTGCTCAACAAAAGACTGCAAATAAGGGTCTTGAGCAATCATAAAAGTGGTTATTGGAATGTGCAATTTTCTAGCATGAGCCGCCATATTGTAACATTTTTCCACAATAAAATCATCCAAACCATTACTATTCTTATAATAGGTACCATCTGGCATGCGCAAACAGCTGGGTTTACCATCTGTAATCATAAATATATGTTTGTTCGTATTTCTTTTTCTTCGCAATAAATCCATTGCTAGTTCTAGTCCGGCAACGGTATTCGTGTGATACGGGCCCACTTGCAAATAAGGCAAATCTTTAATCGGAATCGGCCATGCATCATTACCAAAAACCAAAATATCTAAGGTATCTTTTGGATACCGGGTAGTTATCAATTCTGCTAAAGCCATTGCCACCTTCTTTGCGGGAGTAATTCGATCTTCACCGTACAAAATCATGCTATGGCTAATATCAATCATCAAAACAGTACTCATTTGCGATTTATGGTGGGTTTCTTCAACTACCAAGTCATTTTCAGTAAGTTTAAAATTGTCAAAGCCATGATTGATTTGCGCATTTTTCAAACTCTCTGTCATTGAAATATGTTCTAAGCTATCACCAAATTGAAAATCACGCAGTTCACCAGTATGTTCATCACCCAAGCCTGTAAATTTGGTTTTATGATTTCCTGCACCTTGTTTTTTAAGTTTTCCAAAGATTTGATTTAGAGCGTTTTTACGGATGGCTCTTTCGGTTTTCGCAGTAATTTTCTTATCGGATGTGCCATCGGGAGCAATTCTTTCTTGAATGTATCCTTTCTTTTTGAGGTCTTCTTCAAAATCTTCAAGAGTATATTCTGAAGTTGTTAATTTGTACTCTTTATCTAATTCTGCCAACCAAGCTAATGCCTCATCCAAATCACCGGAGGTATGCGTAATCAATTCTTTAAAAATATCGAATAGCGTTTCAAAAGGAGTCTTTTTTTCTTCCTGAAACGGACTAAATTTAAAACCTGTTCTGTATTTCTTTTCTTTCATTTTCAAGTGTTTTAAATAGCAAATCCTTTTTACAAAAATACGAAGCAATTTTGTATAAATGACAATATTAATTTTTAGGTGAAATTTTTATCCTAATTTCTCCCTAGAGAAAAGGTCGTTTAACTCCTAAAAAAATTACAAAAAAGAAGATTAATTGCAGAATTGAATTCTATGTAGAAAAAATAAAAAGAAAGTTTATTTCGGATTGCTAATTTTGTAGAAAACGTTTAAAACGAGTCCGCCAATAATCATTAGAATACCCAATAAACTCCAAAAAGTATAAATTTCACCAAACCAAAATATACCCACTAAAACAGTAAAAATAACTTCCAAATATTTTAATGGGGCAACTTGATTGGTAACCGAAGTTTGAAAAGCTTTGGTCATATAAATTTGTCCGTAATAACCAAAAACACCTAGGCATGGTAGTAAAAACCACTGAATTCCAACAGGATTCACCCAATCTTTTATAGATAAAAGCCCTCCAACAATAGTTGCAATAACCATAAAATAATTGACAATAACCACCGGGTGATCTCCCTTGCCTATTTTACTAATTACGATATATACCAATCCACTAAAAACAGAAGAAATTAAGATAAGAACTAAACCAATCGAATTCATCTCACTATCAAAACCTTTTAAAACCAGAACTCCTAAAAAAGAAAGCAAAAAGAAAAGCCATTGTATATTTTTCACTTTTTCCTTTAACAGGAAAACCGCAAAAATAGAAGCAAAAATTGGTGCTATATATCGAAGTGAAACTGCCGAGCCTAGCGAAATATATTTTATGGAAAGAAAAAACAAAGTCATGGCGGATACCCCAACAAGACCGCGAAGAACCAATAGTTTTCTTTGGTTACCAAGAATAGGAATTTTATACTTGTATAAATAACCAAAAGTAAAAAACAAAGATCCTGCTGAACGAAAAAATACAATTTGGTATGAATTTACATCAATGAGGTACTTTACAAAGGCATTCATCAAGGTAAAGGATAAAGTGCTAATTAGCATGTACTTTATTGCCTTATTAATATCCATTAAGTAGTCGTTTAAAATTCACTATTAACATCCCATTTATCTATTTCATCAAAATTATGCTGGTATTTGTTGGCTTAAGCAATGTAAAGTTCCAAAGCCCCAAATTAAATCAACGGCATTGATACCAATAATTTCTCTTTTCGGAAAACAATTTGCCAAAATATTTAAGGCAATTCTATCGTTCGAATCATTGAAAGTTGGCACTAAAACGCAGTTATTCAAAATTAAAAAGTTCGCATAACTTGCCGGAAGTCGAATACCTTCAAATTGTAACCTTTTAGGCATTGGTAAGGTCACAATTTTTGGAGTTTTTCCGTTTTCTAATTTTGCATTTTGCAAACGTTTTAGGTTTTCTTGTAAGGGAGCATAATTAGCATCCTTTTTATTTTCTTCAACAACCGTAATTATGGTGTTTTCATTAATAAAACGTGCTAAATCATCTACATGCCCGTGTGTGTCATCTCCTTCAATCCCATTCCCTAACCAAATCACGTTGGTTATTCCTAAAAATTCTTTAAAAACAGCTTCGTAATCCTTTTTAGTAAAATTTTGATTTCTTACTTGAATACTTGGATGCAATAAGCATTCCTCGGTTGTCAATAATGTCCCTTTTCCGTTAGTATCGATAGCTCCACCTTCAACAATAATAGATTTTCCTTTATAAGTAACTTGTGTTAACGGAATTTTCAAAAAATTTGCCACTTTAGCGGGAACATGCTTGTCTAATCTATAATTTTTATATTTTGCCCAACCGTTAAAATTAAAATTAAGTGCCTCTCTCCCATTCTCATTCTCAACAATTATCGGTCCGGAATCTCTCATCCAACTTCTATTTGTTTTATAGATGATAAATGATATTTTGTTCATTTTCACATCTGCTGTTTGCAGCATTTCTGTAACCTTCGCCTGTAATTTTTCTGAGGCTACAACAAGTATAACATCTTCAAAAGAAGCAATCTTTTTTACAAATTCAATAAATACCCATTGAATGGCTTCGTATTTACCTGGCCAATCTTTACCATTATGCGGAAAACATAATAAAACACCTTGTTGTTTTTCCCATTCTGCCGGGAATCTTCTTATTTGTACTTTCTTCATTAGTCTATCGCTCTTTTAGTAATGTCACTATAAGAATCTATTCTTCTATCTCTAAAAAATGGCCAATTTTGACGAACATCTTCCTGCAAATCCAGATCAACTTCTGCAATTAAAATTTCTTCTTTATCATGAGATGCTTGTGCTAATATTTCTCCTTGCGGACCGGCGATAAAAGAAGCACCCCAAAACTGAATTCCATGAGTGTTCGGTAAATATTTTTCTAATCCAATTCGATTTGCAGCAGCGATATAAACACCATTGGCAACGGCATGACCTTTCATAACATTCATCCAAGCACCAAACTGATTTACACCATATTGCTCCTTTTCTAAAGGATGCCATCCAATTGCTGTAGGATAAAATAACACTTCTGCACCTTGTAGGGCAGTCAAACGAGCCGCTTCCGGATACCATTGATCCCAACAAATCAAAGTGCCAATTTTACCTTTATTTGTAGGAAATGCTTTATATCCAATATCTCCAGGGGTGAAATAAAACTTTTCATAAAAATGAGGATCATCTGGTATGTGCATTTTGCGATATAAACCTGCTTCCGATCCATCAGTATCTAAAATATAAGCACTGTTATGGTATATTCCTGACATTCTTTTTTCAAAAAAAGGAACAATAATTACAACTCCCAATTCTTTTGCTAAGGCACTAAAAGCATTAAAAGAGGTGCTATACAACGGCTCTGCATATTTAAAATTATCCACATCTTCACTTTGACAAAAATAATGACTGCTATAAAGTTCTGGCAATGAAATTACTTCAGCCCCTTTTTTAGCAGCCTCTCGAACCCAATGCAAACATTTTTTTAAATTATTTTCAGGTTTGTCATTCAGGTTAAGTTGAATAACACAAATAGTATATTTCTTAGTTCTCATGTGGCATAAATTAAGGGCTTAAAAGTAGTTATTTTGACAAATGGACACAAAAAAAATTATAGAAAATAAACTAATTCATAAAAATCTTATTTAATTGTTCCCATTAAAAGAGCAAACTTGGCCTGTTAGTTCAAATAACAGGGCAAATACAAATAAAAAGACAGTGTAATAAATTAAAAATCCCGTAATGAAATTTTGTTAATCAAAATCGACTGAATTTATTAGATGATTTTTATCATTATAACTAGTTTTCAATTTGCTTAATTTTAGACCTTAAAAAGTCAGAATATCATATTCTGCACTAATTGCCCAATTATAAATACAAAAATTATGTTTGGAATAATAAAAAACTGGGGACTCAAAGAAAGTATTATCTTGATGCGAATCTTTATAGGTTGGCATTTTTTATATGAAGGAGTCATTAAATTATACAATCCTGAATGGACATCCTTTGGCTATCTTGCCACCGCTCAAGGTCCGTTGAAATCTTTATTTACAGCCCTAACTGTTGATCCGATTATAGGAATTGCTGATAATTTAAATATGTTTGCTTTAGTCTTTGTTGGCATAGCTTTCCTACTCGGGATATTTGAAAAAACTGGTGCCATTTTTGCTATGGGTTTGCTTTTATTGTATTATTTGGCACATCCCCCATTTCCATGGTTGGTGCAAATAAAAGTAGAAGGCAGTTATTGGTTTATAAATAAAAATTTGATAGAACTCGCGGCTTGTTTGGTAATTTATCAATTCCCCACAGGAAAATATTTTGGCTTACAGTATCTATTTGACAAGAAAAAAGGTTTAACTAAAAAAGTAGCATCATGAAATGGACCAGAAGAGATGTCATCAAAAGCTTAGGTAGTATTCCAATTTTGGGAACCGTTTGGTGGGCAGGAGCTACCACAGGACTTGTTACCAACAAGGAGCGCTCAGAAATATTAGAACAATTAAATATACAAGCTTCATTGCCACCGGTTTTGCCTCCAATTCTGGGAAGCCCTATTAGAATAGGCATAATTGGTTTTGGAATACGGGGAGAACAGCTTTGTAGGTCTCTTGGATTTGCTACAAAAGATTGGATAAACCAGATGAAAGAGGCCGCGATTGCGAATGAAAAACATAGTGCCTTGGCGGATTTTATGAGCCAAGAAAAGCTTAATGTAAAACTTGTTGCAGTATGCGATGTGTTTGATAAAAGAGCTCAAAAAGTGATAGATTCTTTCACCACAGAAGATAATCAGGTTATTCGATATAAAACCCATCAGGAAATGATTCGCAGTGGAAATGTGGATGCGGTAATAATTGCCACACCTGACCACTGGCATGCGCCAATGTCTATTGACGCTTTAGAAAACAATGTACATGTGTATGTTGAAAAACCAATGACACATACTGTTGAAGAAACATACCAACTAAAAGAAGTTGCCGAACGTTCCAAAGCAAAATTTATGGTGGGTCATCAGCATCGCCAGACTTTAAGTTTTATTACTGCGCAAGATATTATTAAAAATGGGACTTTGGGTCATGTTTCTATAATTCAGACCAATACAAACAGAAATGACGATAATGGCGCCTGGAATTATGAAATTGAAGCTGAGGCCAATGAAAACAGCATTGATTGGGATTTATTTTTAGGAAATGCTCCTAAAATTCCTTTTAACAAAAACCATTTTTTTAGATGGAGAAAATGGTGGGCTTATGGCTCAGGACTTTCAGGCGATTTGATGACACACGATTACGACAGGCTAAATTGTGTGTTGCGAATGGGAATTCCAGATTCAGTTATGGCTTCAGGCGGCATATATACGCACCATGACGGGCGAAATGTACCTGATGTTCTTCTGGTAAATATGGAATACCCGAATTTTACCACAGGAAGCAGTAAGCAAGTAGGAAAAGAAAAAGGAATGAATTTTACCTATAGTGCAACCTTGGGCAATAGCTTTAACCGTCCTACTTTGATTATGGGTCATGATGCCACGATGGAACTTGGTAATCAATTAACAATCTGGCCAGACCAACGTTCTACGAAATATGCCAACCTTTTAGAAGAAGGCAAAATAAAACCCGGAACACCCATATACCAATACAATCCTGGTTCTAATATGCCAGATGCTATTTCCTCTGCAACCTCCCAGTATTTTGCAGATAAAGGCCTAATGTGGACTTATTATAACGGGACAAGGATAGATTCCACTTTTTTACACTTACGTGAATGGCTTAGCGCAATTCGCAATGGAGGCAAACTTAGCTGTGGTATCCAAGAAGGTTTTGAAGAAGCTATTTCAGCACATATGGCAGGATTATCTTATAAATTAGGGAAAAGAATGGATTGGGATCCTGCAAACCAACGAATTAAAACTTTGGAAGGAATTGATTATGATACTGTGTTATTAGCAAACGACTTGGCACAACCGATTTAATATTGAGAAGTCACATTAGGGCAACCTGTTGCACGAGGTTTCTTGCAAAAAAGATCGAATCCTAAAGTAAATTGGTGATTTCCTCCATTATCAATAACTATATCGTCAAACTGTGTGGTATAGGTGTAAGAAAATAGAAACCTTTTGAAGTTGATTCCTATGATTGGAGTAAATTGTTTCAAGGTCTCTATCTCATTTTTTTCAAAATTTTGTCGATACGATAATACCGCCCAAATCGTGGTAGTTTTATCTAATTTTTTATATGCTTTCAGATTGAAATCAACGAATATTTCTCCCGTTCTTTCAATAAATTGCCCCATTATAGATGGCTCTAATTGAACGCTATTCTGTCTGCCCAAATAATATCCATACGTAAGTAAATACCTTCTAAGGTTTGCCGATTCAAAATTACTATTCACTAAATCACGAGAACTCAATAATAAATTTTTAACGGTAAAATAGGAGAACATATCCATATAGTGATATGCCATGCTGAAATCAGCATTGTAATAATTAGAAGATTCTACAATTTGAGAGATTTCCGGATCAGGAATTGGCGAAATAAAGCTGCGTTGATCAACACTGTTCTGAACATACATAAACGAGAGTCCGAATGACAACTGATTCAATGCTTGTTCTCTTCCAAAATTCAGATGATATGCGTAAGCGCCACTAAATCCTTTTTGAGAATGAAACCCGTTTTCGTCATTAAAGATAATTGCTCCAACGGCAGCTTTTGGAGTAATTCTTTTGTGAAAACTTAAGGTTTGCAATGAAGGAGCATCCTCTACTCCTGTCCACTGTTGCCTATAGGTCAACCGCAATTTGCCGCAATCACCGATTCCTGCTGCTGACGGATGAATTAAAAAAACGTTATCGGATAAATAATCGGTGTAGACCGGAAAAGTTTCTTGACTAAAACCTTTTATTGTTATAAAGCAACAGGTAAAAAATATAAAAAATACTCTCATTTATATCCCACTTTATCTTCTAATTAAACTAAAATGACCTTTTTTCGTTCTGCCATCCTCTAATTCTACTATATACCAATAATCGTTGGAAGGCATCGCTTCACCGTTATAAAAGCCATCCCAACCAGGACCTTTTGCATCAATTTCTTTCAGTAATTTTCCGAATTTATCGAAAATATATATTTTTGAATTTCGTTGAGATTCAATACCTAATACTTGCCAAGTATCGTTAATAAAATCATTATTCGGTGTGAAAAATTTTGGAAAACCAATTACAAAAACTTCTTGTTGGGCTGTGCCACAGCCATTTTTATCACGAACATAAACTATATGTACGCCTGGCGTTATTTGGCTAAAAATCGGAATATCCTGATACGAACCATACCCTTCATTATCCAAAGAATATTCATACTCTCCTTCTCCTAAATTGGTTGTATTGATTTCAATCGTATTTTCATCCGAGCCATCGATAATCATAATATCTTCAGCACTAAAATTGGCAATTGCCGATTGCGTTACCTGTACCGTTCTTGAAAAAGAGGCACAGCCAAATTCTGAATAAGCATTCACTGTATAACTTCCTCCACTTGAAACGGTTAAATTCGCTTCATTACCAACAAAATTACCAGTATTATCTTTCCATTCATAGGTGTAATTTCCATCAGAATTATAGGTAATTAAGGTTATCGGATCACCATTTGTACAATAAACGGCCGTTGGATCAACACTAAAATCAGGTCTTTGATTTACCCTTAAGCGCAAATGTGGTCCGATACCAAAACAAGCATTATTATCAGCGCTTTCCACACGAACGAACAAGGTTTGCTCGATTGCAATCTCATTGGTATAATTTGATTGCGGTAGTATTTCATTTTGTTCCAATTGCGCATCGGATAAATTCTCAAAATAATGAACTGTTAAATTCTGACCAGTTGGGAATTGACTTATCATTTCTTGAGAAGCCAACGTAAGATCGAAGGTTGCAAAACCATCATTTTCAGTATCAGTATCACAAGATTCTAAAACATGACCATAATTTGCAGGAAAAGAGGTCGTAGAAACCTCTAAGGTTACTGTTGCAATTTCGTAACAACCACTCGCATATTCTGCTCTGGCGTAGACAGTATTAGAAGAAGTATTACGAAAAGGAAATGGGTTTATAGCATTAATCTTAGCTTCGGCATCTGTTATAAAAAGATAATAGCTAATATCTAGATTTGCATCGCCTAAATTTATTGCTTCATTAGCTTCGTTTAAATTGAAATCGGTTATTCCATCCGGACTCCCATCTTCATCACAGTTTTGTAGAGTTACGTTTGAATTTATAACAGGAATTGGGTTAATAGTAGCTGTAACTAGGTTTCTAACACCACTTAAACAACCATTTTCAGAGGCCAAAACATAATATGCTTTTGTGGAAGTTAAGACCGGAGTTATAAAGTTTTCTCCTGTAAAAATTGAAGTAAAACTCGTTTCTGAATCAAACCACAAAACATCTCCAGATGACGCTGTTGCGGATAAAGTTACAGATGCTTCGCCACAAATCGTCGCAGAAGTTGTTGTTAAAATTTCAGGAACATAAATTTGAGTAAAATCAGACAAGTCAACCACAGGATCTCCTGGTGTTCCACCATATTCAACAATATATCCTTTCGGCTGATAATCTCCTGAACTACTTCCTGTATTACTCAAATCATTCCATGCTCCCAGAATTCCAATATTTTTTGCCGTTATGTGCGCAAAATCTTCATCCCCTGATTGATTAGGTTCGTTATTATTCCAAAAGGAAAATGCACCATTTGGTGCTGAACCATTAGCTAATCCATTCCAAAAAATAGTTCCGGCTTCTGGTCCTGTTACCCATTTCCATTCTCCTTCTTTGGTGGCATCACTTCCACCAATCCAGCCGGCGCCTTGTGCTTGTTCACCTGCTAATTGTGCCTCTTCTCTAGAAGTCAAAGTTGCTAAATAACCTTTTAATCCGAAATAAGTCTTTGCATCTGCTGCATCTCGTGCGCTCATCCAAGTAATACCAATTGCCGACACATATTCATAATAATGATCGGTTAATGGTAAATAATTTGCAGCTCCAATCGTGAAAGAAAAGAATTTTTCACCGGAAACAGTCTCTATACTACTCGAAAACAGAACATCTTTAGCTGCGGCAATAAAATCAGCGTGATTGGTTGCATCACCATCAGAACTTAACAAGGTAAGTTTTCCTTCTGAACTGCTCCAAGTGGTTGTTA
>CBDTUD010000065.1:0-15221 GCA_965363545.1 uncultured Flavobacteriaceae bacterium
AGTTGGAATTTTTCGGCATCTTTCGTGTTGCCTCGTAAACTATTAAATGGTACACCTAGCGGAGAAATATTACTCAAGTACAAATCTTTTTCTTCTGCTTGCGCCAATCTTTCCAAGGTCTTTTCATCTACATTGGTTGCTTCAGGAACTAATAAAAAAGGAGTTCCCCAACCTACAGAATCAATTTCATAATGGTTGATTAAAAACTCATGTTCTTCATCCGTTCCAACGCCACCTTGTGCAGTGATTTTTATTGGTAAGGCCTCTATTGGTAGATTTTTACTTTTAGCGGTAAGTGCCGGAATCAAAATTTCATGAACAGATTGTATCAAATCTTTTCGGTTAATTTTAAACTCTTCTAAAATTGGGCCTAATAAGAAACCATCAGTTGCAAAAGCATGACCACCACAATTCAAGCCAGATTCAATTCGGTATTCAGAAACCCATAAACCTTTTTTTGCTAAGAATTTACCTTGTACTAAAGCTGAACGATAATCACTTACTTTAAGAATAATTTTCTTTTTTATCTCCCCTTTTGAATTGGGATAAAAATCTTCGAATTGCTCCATATAACTGTACAATCTAGGACTCATACCTGCTGAAAGAACTAATGACGAAGTTAAGTCACTATTGGCATATCCTCTAAGTGCAGCATGTGCATCATTGTATTCAGTCGGCAGTTTTTCTCCATTTTTATAATTCTCTTTATCCACTTTAGTCATGATGTTGACATCAATACTTCCCATAGATAAATTGTTTTTTAACCAGCTTTTTATTTCCGTTAAATTAAAATTTTTAGCTGTTAGATTTTTAAATTCTTGCTTAACCACAGATGAATCGGGCAAAAAACTAAAATATTCTCTAATTTCATTACTTTTTTCAAGGGTGCTATTTTTAAGTTCTTCGAATTTTTTTTCTGCTAAATTGTTGATTAGGTTCAAATAAGAAGTAATTCTTTTTGCACGAAAATCTTCAATTTTATCCGTGATAGCATGATACGGGACTTCCATTTTTTCGCAGTACATTTTTCTGATTTTTTCCAAAAGAATGTCATCTACAATAGAAATAACAGAATCTATACCATATTGAGAAACCTTTAACGGCGTGTCAATGGTAAATCCAATTCCCATAACTGGAATGTGGAAGGAATGTTTTTTTATCATATATATATAATTTTTAAAAGTCTATTTAAACAATTTTATGGTTTGAGTCAATTCGGTAAGCCCTAAATTTTGACCAAGGGGTGAAGGTACGTGGAAAGTTTTCAGAAAAACCTGACATTTATTAGGTTTAATTGTTATTTTCTTGTTAAAGTTTGTTAATATTTTAGTAAAAAGCTTATTTATTTACTTTTTAGGCAAAAAAAAACCTATCCAACAGGATAGGTTCGTCATTTAAAAAAGTTAAAGAATAAATATTAAATTACTCTCACATTTACTGCATTTAATCCTTTTTTACCTTCTTTTAGTTCGAACTCAACTTCGTCTCCTTCTTTAATTTCATCAATTAAACCAGAAATGTGAACGAAGTGTTCTTTTTTTGTGCCCTCTTCAGTAATGAACCCAAAACCTTTAGATTCATTGAAGAATTTTACTGTACCTTGTAACATTGTTAAAAAATAATTAATTTAAGTAACAAATTTAATATTTTTTATTTGATATCTGAAAAAAAAAAAGTGGATTTATAAAATATATTTTTTAAACAGCTGTAAACCATTGTATCATGAAATGGGATTGCTTATTACAGACTATTCTTGCCAAAAATAAAATAACTTCTAAAACAAATAATCTACAAAAAATCTAATATTTTAAGCTTTTAAAATATTGGTATAAATGAATATTGAGAATAATAAGTAAAAAGCCATAAACACTATCTTCAACCGGAATTGTACCGATACGAAAACCTAAATTTTCTGAATCATTGTACCAAACAATTGGTGACTCTAACATGGATCCTGTAAGCAATCCATTGGAGATGAGAAAGAAAGGAAGAATGGCAAAATAGGCTAGGTAAACTTTTGATAAATCTTTTTTGTTAAGCATACAATAGAGTAGGTAAACCGATGTAAGTAAGAATGTTAACGAAGTATACCAAAGCTCTAATGAGGTGATGCCGATTAAAAAAAGTACAATAATTGCGAAAATGCTGATATACCTTTCAATTTTCACTAGTGGATTTTTTTTAATCAAATAGTTAAAGGCAAAAAATGTGAAAACACAGGCATATGGCACACAAATAAAGAAAAGTACTTCTTCTAATGGTAGATTGGCTATATAAATTCCGGTAAGGTAATCTGGATTAAATCCCCAAATTCCATTTTTTGTAAAATAAAAATCCCAAATCAAAAATAAAAGGGCAATGATTAAATTTGCGGGGAAAAAATATTTCCATTGTTTATAAAAAGCATGTTTTGGATAAAAACTTGCAATAAATGGAACAAGAATGCAACCTAGGTCGATAAAGAGGTACACAAATGATTTCATTTGCCGAAGAACTTTAAAAAGTATTTTTTGGGTACATAGAGCATACCAAAACATTCGCCATCTTCTTTACCCAAATGCTTATGATGCACTTTATGCCCATTTCGCAATGCTGAAAAATAAGGGTTTTTCACATTTCTAAACCATTTAAATCGTTGGTGAATTAAAACGTCATGAACTAAAAAATAAGCCATTCCGTAAAGCATTACTCCTAATCCGATAAAAAATAAATAGTTTAAAGATGGATGTACACCAAAATAAAAAAGTAAGATACTCGGAATGGCTCCAATCACAAAAAAAGCATCATTTTTTTCGAATACAGCGTTGTATCTTGGCTGGTGGTGATCTTCGTGTAAGTACCATAAAAAGCCGTGCATGACAAATTTATGGGTAAGCCAAGTTACCATTTCCATTGCTAGAAAAGTGCCGACGGTTATTAAAATATATACAATAATTGTCATGATTTATTATTTTGAAATCGAATTAATATTTTTTAAAATAATCTCTTGATAGGTAGTAGGCAAATCAGAAAAGTTGATATTTTTTTGAATAAAATCAATATCTTCTTTCATGGCATTGTTATATCCCAAAAAAGAAGGAATCTCGCTTTGCACCATTGCTCTAACATATTTTGCTTCGAAATTTTTTGGATTTTTTTGAATAAAATCTTCTAGCATTTTTTTGCCTAAATTAAAATATTTCAATTTTTTCGTTGGCATAAAACTGTGTTCTGCTTTTTGCATTATAGAAGAAGCCAAATAGGGTTCTGCCAAAATGCAATTCAGTTTTTCTAGATATTCGATATAAGCATCTAATTGATCACTAGTTTTATTTTCATGGTACTTATTTCGCACCGATTGCATTTCAGAACAATCGGAAATGTTTGTGAAAATAGTAAGAATTATACCAATAAATAACATAAATCAAATGGTTATATGTAAAGCAAATATACTAATAATGTACTATAAATACGATATCTAATGCTTGTCAAATAAGCATAAACTCTAAAGATTTTTTAAATATTCGGCTCTATAAAAACACCATATTTTTTCTCAATGGCCTGCGTTCGATAATCAAAAATTTCATTTAATTTTCCTTTTATGATTAAGGTATTGGCTATTGCTCCTAAAAAGCCAAAAGGAGGTTCATAACTAACAATATCGCGCATCAAGACGCCATTTGGTATTGGCTCAATAAAATGCTGATGATGCCAAATAGAATAAGGGCCAACTCTTTGTTCATCGACAAAATATTGCAAATCCCTGACATGAGTAATTTCAGTAACCCAATTGGTTTTGATACCTAATACGGGACTCACCAAATAACTTATAATCATGCCCTCGTACATTTTTTCGGGCAAATCTTTAGAGGTGATGTTGAAACCCATATAATCAGGAGTAATTTCTTTTAAATTCTTTGGAGAAGAAATAAAATCCCAAATATCTTCCATAGAAGTATTCACCTTTTGTTCTTTTTTAAACTGGTAAAATGCCATTAATTTCAGTATTTAGTTTTTTTGATTTGTTCCATTTGTTTCATTATATGATCTGCTTTAGCATAATTCAAATCACTTTCTTTGCGATTTGTTGTAGATAAAACAAATGCATCTTTCATCAATTCTTTATATTTTTTATGTAATAATTCTTCTTCTGATTTCTTTTTAAAAAGTCCAAACATTATTTTAGTTTTATGAGTTGTATTACAGTGGGATGAAATGCTAATTATTAAATACGACATAAGCATTTAACGACCATGCTATGAGTAACCAAATAAAGTAAGGTGCTATTAGCAAGTTCTTTAATTTCATTAAATTTTTAAACCGGAATAAGAAAATTCCAACAATTATGGTTAAAGAACTTAAAATGATCAAGCCGGCAGTGATATACCGTTGGTTAAAAAACACATAATTCCAAGAAATATTTAGTACCCATTGTATAAAAAATAAAACCCAAATTTGGGTTTCGTTTTTTAATTGAATCAAATACGCCATATACAAGGTAAAACACACCATAATGGTTGTCCATGCAAATCCAAAAACCCAGCCTGGGGGTGTCCACGGGGCTTTGTTTAAATTTAAATACCAAGCATCACTCGGACCATTATTCATTAAAAAGCCGCCAATTGCCAATGCACCAAAATTCAGTACAAAAAAAAGCAGAATTAATTTAAATATTTTCATTTCAAAAACTGAGTAATATCTTCACTCATTGGATTGGTTGCCGAGTAGAACACATCGATTAAATCACCTTTTTCGTCGATAAGATATTTTTGAAAATTCCATTTTACGGTAGAATCCATTTTTCCATTTTTATCCTTTTTTGTAAGCCAAGCATATAATGGATGTTGATTTGCACCTTTAACGTCGACTTTTTCGGTTAGAGTAAAAGTTACTCCAAAATTCTTTTCACAAAAAGACTGTATTTCTAATGGATTTCCAGGTTCTTGACCACCAAATTGATTGCATGGAACTCCGATAATTATAAGATTATCTTTATACGTTTCATGCAGTTTTTGTAAGTCTGCATATTGTTTTGTATAACCACATTCCGAAGCAACATTTACAATTAATAGTTTTTTGCCTTTAAAGCTTTTCATATCAATTGGATCTCCAGAAAGACTGTGAATGGAATTGTCATAAATAGAATTTTTTGTAGTCATGATTTTTTGTGTATTTGTATTATTTCCTAGAAATAGGAAAGAAAATAGTAGAATTCCAAGGGTTTTTAACGGTATCATTGTTTTTATATTTTAAGAGTTACTATACCGCAATCCATTTCAAAAATTTGCCCAGAAATAGAAGCTGCTTTTTCTGAAATTAAGAAAGCTGCCATTCCCGCAACTTCCTCCGGATTCAGATATTTTTTTAAAGGGTGTCTTTCGGTAATATTTTCTTTCATTTTGTCATTTCGTAAAAGTTTAGCAGCCAAATCAGTTTCTGTAACTGTTGGAGCGATAGCATTTACTCGAATTGTTGGTGCTAGTTCTGCGGCTAAAGATTTTACCACCCCCTCGATGGCACCTTTAGCCGCAGCAATACTAGCGTGAAAAGGCATTCCAAGCTTAACAGCAACAGTGCTAAAAAGTAATATGTTTGGTTGTTTTGAAGCTCTTAAACTTGGCAAATACTTTTGAATAGCCTTAATAGCTCCTAAAACATTTATTTCAAAATCATCTTTAAAATCATCGGTGGTCAATTTTGAAATTGGTTTTAGATTGATGCTGCCTGGGCAGTAAATCAATACATCGACCAATTCGATATCTGGTAAATCATCCTCTAAAATATTACAAGAAAAATGCGAAAGATTTTCATGATTATGCTCAGGGGAACTTCTGCTTATGTTAATCACTTTAAAATCATTAAGTAATGTTTTAACTATCGCATTTCCAATACCTTTGCTACCACCAATAATAACAGCTGTTTTCATTGTTTACGCTGTTAATTTTATTTTTAATCGAGATTCTGCTTTTCTTTTGATTGCGGTTAATCGCTTCATGAGATCCATAATTTTTGCATCTTTATTTTCCTTATAGACTTCATTCAAACTTAAAATAAGTTGTTTTACTTCTTTCGAAACCAGTATTCTATCATTGGTTGACTTTAGTTGAATTTTTCTTTGTTCAAATTCTAGAGCTCTATTAATAATTTCCATAATTTAATCGTTTAAATAGTTTTGTAATTCAGTTATTTTTGCAGGATTTTTAAAAATCCCACCATAGTAGCTTGTTACTGTTGCAGATGTATCGTCTTTTACACCTCTCGATGCTACACACAAATGTTTCGCATCAATAATTACTGCTACGTCTTCAGTTTCTAAACTTTGCACTAATTCTAGTGCTATTTGGTTCGTCAAGCGTTCTTGCACTTGAGGTCTTTTTGCATAATATTGTACAATTCTGTTTAATTTTGATAGGCCTACAACTTTTCCGGAAGACACATATGCAATATGCGCTTTTCCGATTATCGGAACAAAATGATGTTCGCAATTCGAGTAGAATTGTATGTTCTTTTCAACCAGCATTTGGTTATATTGATATTTATTTTCAAATAAAGCAATTTTTGGCTTATTTGCCGGATTTAATCCTGAAAAAATTTCATCAATATACATTTTCGCAACCCTATTCGGCGTTCCTTGCAAAGAGTCGTCATTTAAGTCAAGCCCCATAACCTCCATTATTTCGGCAAAAAGAAGCGCAATTTTTTCTTTTTTTGATGTATCAGATAGTTTGAAAGCATCCGATCTCATTGGGGTTTCTACGCCTGTATATAAATGATCGTCACCTATATCTTCTAAACTAAAACCGTCCAATTTATTTTTGTTAATATGGGTAGATAACAAAGTTTCTATCTGTTTCATAAAGTTTTATTTTTAATTCCAATTTGTTGTCAATAAGTCGTATTAATCGGTTGTAAATTACAATAGCTATATTTTCGGCCGTTGGATTTAGTTTTTGAAAATCTGAAACATCTAAATTTAAATTCTTATGGTCAAAAACCGAAATAATTTGTAACTTAATTAAATCAGATAATTTCTTAGTGTCCATAACATAACCAGTTTCTTCGTTCACTTGCCCAATTACCATAACTTCTAAATCATAATTGTGTCCGTGATAATTAGGATTGTTACATTTTCCGAAAATTTTAATATTTTTTTCATCAGTCCAATTTGCATTATGTAATCGGTGTGCTGCATTAAAATGTTCTTTTCTAATTATGGCAACTTTGTTTTTTGACATTATTCTATTTGTTTAACAATAATAATGTAAAGTTAAACAAAAATATTTGATTGAAAAAATTATTTGTTTGTTAATTTTAAATTTTAATAAAACATTAAGATTTAATTTGCACTTAGAAGTAGCAATTTTATAGTATTCTTAAAGATATATTATTTTTTCATACTCCTTATAAACCTATGAAATTTAACATTTATTTAATATAAAACCTTCTTAAGAAGCATGATATCTCTAATTTATATAGTCTTGATATATTTTAAATGACTAGGTTTTATTTCTCGAAAGCTTGACAAGAACTTTAAGCAAATAATTAAAAATTGAACCTACATAAAAATAATGTTTAATAAAATAGATAAAAAGATAAACATTTTGTATCTTTGTGCTTTTAAATCAAAAAACATGGCTAACAAGAAAAAAATAACAAAAGAGATTATTCTAGATGCATACATGGATTATGTATTGGAGAATAGCAAGCAACCAAGTTCTGTTTATGCTTTTGCAAAAACAAACAAAATGGATGAATCGCAATTTTATCAATTCTTTGGATCGTTTGATGCAATAGAAAAGGCAATTTTTCAAGCATTTTTTGATAATACGATGTCTGTTTTACATAAAAGTGAGGACTTCCAATCTTTTGATGCAAGAAATAAATTATTAAGTTTTTATTTTACTTTTTTTGAAAATTTAACAGCAAACAGAAGTTATGTTGTTTTTACCTTACATCAAGACAAAAATAAGTTGAAACAACTTGCAGTTCTTTCCGATTTGAAAAATAGTTTTACCAGTCTTATTGGTGCTCTAGAAATTGAAACTCTTGATTTAAAACAAGAGAAGATTCAAAATTTGCAGCATAAAACAATTAAAGAAACAGCTTGGCTACAACTTTTGATAACTATTAAATTTTGGTTAGATGATACTTCTGCAGCTTTTGAGAAAACTGATATTTTTATTGAAAAATCAGTAAATACCAGTTTTGATTTGGTAAATATTAAACCATTAGAAAGCTTAATCGATTTTGGAAAATTTTTGTTTAAAGAAAAAATGAATCTAAAAATATAGATTAATCAATGCTATTTTAATTAATTGAATTACGATGAAAACAATAGACTATATTCCTGTATCGAAAATCGAGCGAGCTTCTAAATTAGTGCAAACTGGAGCAAAAGTTGGTGTGAATTACTTAAAGTATTACGGCGATAAATTTATCAATTCAGAGATTGAAGCCAAAGAGCGTTTGAATGAATCAAATGCTACAGATATATATGATGGGCTTAAAAATTTGAAAGGAAGTGCTTTAAAAGTGGCTCAAATGTTAAGTATGGAAAAAAATATACTTCCGCAAGCTTATGTAGAAAAATTTTCTTTAGCACAATTTTCTGTTCCACCACTTTCTCCTGCATTGGTGTTGAAAACCTTTAAAAAATATTTTGGTAAGTTGCCTGATGAGATTTTTGATACGTTTCATACCACTTCAGTAAATGCAGCTAGTATTGGTCAAGTGCATTATGCGGTAAAAGAAGGGAAATCTCTAGCCGTTAAAATTCAATATCCTGGTGTTGCTGAAAGTATAGCGTCTGATTTGGCTTTGGTAAAACCGATTGCTATGAGCATGTTTAATATTAAAGGAAAAGATTCTGATAAATATTTTAAAGAAGTAGAGGGTAAATTAGTGGAAGAAACGAATTATCTTCTTGAAATTCAGCAAAGTGAAGAAATTTCAAAAGCTTGCAAACATATTCCAAATTTACTATTTCCAAAATATTATCCAGCATTGTCTTCAGAACAAATAATAACAATGGATTGGATGCAAGGAGAACATTTATCAGAGTTTACTAGTCATAACACCGATCAAAATAAGTCAAACCAATTGGGTCAGGCCTTATGGGACTTTTACATGTTTCAAATCCATGTTTTGAAGAAAGTTCATGCAGATCCGCACCCGGGAAATTTTTTAATTTCAGAACAAGGTAAACTTATTGCGCTTGATTTTGGTTGTATGAAAACCATCCCGAATGATTTTTATATACCTTATTTTGAATTGGCGAAGAAGGAATGCATTGATAATCCGATAATTTTTCAAGAAAAACTCTATCAACTCGAAATTTTAAGGAGTGATGACTCTAAAGAGGAAATAGACTTTTTTACGATCATGTTTCATGAAATGCTTAGTTTATTCACGCAACCCTTCAATCAGGAAGTATTTGATTTTTCTAATGGTGAATTTTTTCAACAAATTGCTGCTTTGGGAGAGCGATATGCAAAGAATAGCGCTTTGAGAAATATGAATGCCAGTAGAGGTTCTAAGCATTTTATTTATATCAATCGAACATTTTTCGGACTTTATAATTTAATGTTTGATTTAAAAGCAAAAGAGGTGAAAATCAATAATTTTAATACCTTATAATGGTCTATTTTAATAAAGAAAAAATTAATAGTCTTGAGCATATATATCGCATAAACTTAATAAATAGCTGCTCTGGCTTTAAATCGGCAAATTTAATAGGTACCAAATCAGTATCTGGTTTAGAAAATTTGGCGGTGTTTAGTTCGGTTACTCATATGGGTTCAAAACCTCCGATTTTGAGCTTTCTTTTGCGACCGGCTACTGTCATGAGAAACACCTATGATAACATTAAAGAAACCGGGTTTTATACGATCAATCATATCGCAGAACCTTTTTTAGAAGATGCACATCATACATCTGCAAAATACCCAAAGGAGATTTCCGAATTTGAAGCCACGATTTTAAACGCAGAATATAAAAATGATTTTCATGCACCTTTTGTGCAGCAATCTCCGATAAAAATGGCGATGAAATATGTAGAAGAATACACTATAAAAGCAAATGGAACTATTTTAATTTTAGGAGAAATACAAGAACTTTTTATCGAAGAGAATCTCGTGTCTCCCGATGGTTTTATCGATCTTTCTGCAGCTAAAGTCGCAGTGATTAACGGGTTAGATGGTTATGCAATTCCAAACTTGAAACATCGGTTAACCTACCAAAAACCTAAAGAAAGTTATTTACAGAAGTAAAATCTATTCAATGCCCTTTTTACAAATTTTATACCAGTTTTAATTAGAGTTTTGAGAATAAATTTTTCCGTCAATTAAAACAGTGTCTATTAAATTACTTCCAAAAGCATAGGGAATAAAATTATAAGAAGGTATTTTTTTTGTGATGATTACATTTGCTTTTTTACCTTTAGTTATACTACCATGACTTTTTGATAAATTCATGGCATAGGCTCCATTTATTGTTGCTGCATTGATGGCTTCTTCAGGTGTCATTTTCAATTTTATGCAAGCCGTTGCTACCACAAAATTCATATTTCCGCTCGGGGTAGAACCCGGATTGTAATCTGTTGCCAATGCAAGTGGGAGCCCGCTATCTATCATTTTTCTCGCAGGAGTATAAGGAATGCTTAAAAAATAAGAGCAAGTTGGTAAGGCCACCGGCATTACTGTCGTGTTTTGTAATGCGTCGATATCATCGGATGTCATTATTTCTAAGTGATCAACACTTAAAGCATTATATTTTACTCCAATTTGAATTCCACCAATACTTGTAAATTGATTGACATGAATTTTTGCAATTAGTCCATATTTTTTACCTACTTTCAAAATTCTTTCGGTTTGCTCAACAGAAAAATAACCGGTTTCGCAAAAAACATCAATAAATTCGGCTAAATTTTCCGCAGCAATTTTCGGAATCATTTGATTGCAAATCAAATCGATATATTGGTTCGGATTATTTTTAAATTCTAGTGGAAAAGCATGCGCTCCTAAAAAAGTTGCTTTTATAGAAATAGGATATTTTTTCCCTAATTTTTTAATCACACGTAGCATTTTTAATTCCGCTTCAAGCGTTAATCCATAACCGGATTTTATTTCTACTGCTCCTGTACCTAAAGATATTATTTCTTCCATTCTTTGAGATGCCTGTGCAATTAACTCTTGTTCAGAAGTTTCTTGTAATTTCTTTGCTGAATTTATAATTCCACCACCTTTTTGGGCAATTTCTTCATAAGTTAATCCGTTAATTCGATCGACGAATTCACTTTCCCTATTTCCTGCATAAATTAGGTGCGTATGCGAGTCACACCAGGTTGGAAGAACTATTTTATCCGATGCATCGATAGTTATATCCGCATTTATTTTAGGCATTTCGGTCATAATTCCAAAATCAAAAATAAGGTCATCTTTTAAAATTAAAAAAGCATTTTTGAGGCTTGGAAGCATTTTCATTTCTGCTCCGGAAACCTTCAAAATTTCAAAATTTCTAATTTGTAAAAGTTCTTTAATATGAATTATTTGAGTAAACATTTGCCTAAATTCTAAAATAAATTAGTTGTAAAGATACTACTTAAAAGAAAAAGTTTTAAAGGGCTATTGATTTCTTGCGAAGAAAAGAAACGTTAGTTCAGATTTGTGTTATTTTAGTTTAATTTATGACTTTTATCAATTAATTTATTTACATAAAAATTACCTTTGTAAAAATTTAAATATTACAATGAGTAAAGCATTATATATTGCAACAAACGAAGCCCAAAGTGGGAAATCAATTATCGCCTTAGGATTAATGAGGATGTTGCTGGGAAAGACAAAAAAAGTAGGATATTTCAGACCTATTATTCATGATTATCCTGAAGGAGTTCGTGATAATCATATCGATACCATTTTAACATATTTTGAGTTGAACATGCAATATGAAGATTGTTTTGCGGTGACAAGTCAAGAAGTAATTCAAAAAAAAACAACAGGTAAGGTAGGGGAGATTATTGATAAGATAATCAATAAATATAAAAGCTTGGAAGATCGCTTTGATTTTGTTTTGGTCGAAGGTACTGATTTTATGGGCGAAGGAGTTTTTGTAGAACTTGATATTAATGTTCGAATTGTAAAAAACTTGGGAATTCCGGCGATTATTGTTGGAAACGGTAAAGATAAAAATATATTAGATTTAGTAGCGAATTTGCATCTTGCTTACGATTCTTTTCATGAGAAGGAAGTTAAAGTTTTAGCATTAGTTGCGAATAAGGTTAATGAAGAAGACGTCGAAAAAATTGAAGAGGCTATTAAAAAGGAAATTCCAGAACAAGTATTAGTTACTGCGATACCTTTGATCACAACTTTGAGTAATCCAACGGTTAAAGAAATTGGCGATGAATTAAATGCAGAGATTTTATTTGGAAAGGATTATATTGATAACCAAGTGGCAAGTTTTGCAGTTGGTGCCATGCAACTACGAAATTTTCTAAAACATTTGAAAGAAAATAGCTTGGTAATCACTCCTGGTGATAGAGCCGATATTATTTTAAGCGCTTTACAAGCAAGTATTTCAGATAATTATCCGAAAGTTTCCGGCATTATTTTAACAGGAGGATTAGTTCCTGAAGATTCCATATTAAAATTAATTGAAGGTTTGAAAGAAGTTGTGCCGATTCTATCTGTAGAAGAAGGTACGTTTGAAATCGCTAATAAAATTGGAGCAATCCAGTCTCATATATATGCCAATAACACGGAGCGAATTTATACTTCGTTAAGCACTTTTGAAAAATACATTGATGTTGATGTCTTGGCAGATCGATTGATTACCTATACACCTGAGGGAATGACTCCTCGAATGTTTCAATATAATTTAGTCAAAAGAGCGCAAAGCATACGAAAACATATCGTATTACCTGAAAGTAATGATGTGAGAATTCTCAAAGCAACAGCTCGTTTAATTGCTTTAGATATTGTAGATATTACCTTATTAGGAAAAAAATCAGAAATTGAAAATCTTACGAAGAAATTTGATATTCTTTTAGATTTTGACAAAGTATCTATTGTGAATCCAATTGAATCAGAAAAATACGATTCTTATGTAGAGACATTTTATGAATTGAGAAAGCATAAAAATGTAAATATGGATATTGCAAAAGATTGCATGGCGGATGTTTCCTATTTTGGAACCATGATGGTACATAAGGGAGATGCTGACGGAATGGTTTCCGGAGCGGTGCATACAACCCAACATACGATTTTACCTGCTTTACAATTTATAAAAACAAAACCGGGAGTTTCGGTAGTTTCTTCGGTATTTTTTATGTGTTTGGAAGACAGAGTTTCGGTTTTTGGCGATTGTGCCATTAATCCAGACCCTACAGCGGAACAATTAGCTGAAATCGCCATTTCTTCGGCAAAATCGAGTTTAGCTTTTGGTATTGAGCCAAGAATTGCCATGTTGTCTTATTCATCGGGAACTTCTGGTGTCGGACAACAAGTTGATAAGGTTAGAAAAGCTACTGAGATTGTAAAAAGATTACACCCTGAACTTAAAATTGAAGGTCCAATTCAATATGATGCTGCAGTTGACATGGAAATAGGTCAAAGTAAGTTGCCAAATTCTGAAGTTGCAGGCCAAGCTACGGTATTGATTTTTCCTGATTTAAATACCGGAAACAATACTTATAAGGCCGTGCAAAGAGAAACTGGGGCAGTTGCAATTGGCCCGATGCTTCAAGGTTTGAACAAGCCGGTAAATGATTTGAGTCGTGGTTGTACGATAGACGATATTTTTAACACCGTAATTATAACTGCAATTCAGGCACAATAAAAACCTTATTTTAGCAAAGAAAAATTTGTAGTTTATTCAATTTTCTTAGCGTAAGATTTATGTTCTTATTGCTAAAATGAAATCAAAATAGTAAAAAACACCACAAAATTAAATGAAAGTATTAATCATAAATTCAGGAAGTTCCTCCATAAAATATCAATTGATTCAAATGCCTGAAAAAAAGGTTGTTTGTAGCGGCTTAGTTGAAAGAATTGGATTAGATAATGGAATTATTCATTATAAATCAGATAAAAAAGATTTAAAAGAAACACTAGATATACCAAGTCATCAAGTTGGTTTAGAAAAAATTGCAGATTTGCTTTTGGATAAAAAAATAGGAGTTTTGAAATCTGCCGAGGAAATTAAAGCGGTAGGTCATCGCGTTGTTCACGGAGGTAATGCTTTTGCTAAAACAGTACTTATTGACGAGGCGGTAAAAAATAAAATCAAAGAACTTTTCACATTGGCTCCTTTACATAATCCACCAAATTATGAGGGTATTGAAGTTGCTGAAAAGATATTTCCAAACGCAAAGCAAGTAGCGGTTTTTGACACTGCTTTTCATCAAACAATTCCGGAAGTTGCATATAAATATGCTATTCCTAATAAGTTTTTAGACGAAAATGACATACGTTTATATGGTTTTCATGGCACTAGTCATAAATATGTTTCTGAAAAAGCAGCAGCTTATTTAAATAAACCTGATACAAAAATCATTACTGTACACCTTGGTAATGGTTGCAGTATAACGGCGGTGAAAGACGGAAAAAGTATCGATCATTCTTTAGGTTTTGGCCCTATGAATGGTCTAATTATGGGAACCCGAAGTGGAGATATTGATCAATCGATTATCTTTTATTTGGTAAATAACCTAGGATATTCTTTAGATGAGGTTGGCACTATTTTACAAAAAGAAAGTGGTATGCTCGGTTTAACCGGATATAGTGATTTACGTGAAATTGAAGACGAAGCTGAAAAAGGAAATACAACTTGCCAATTGGCCTTGGCGATGAATGCATACCGCATTAAAAAATATATAGGCGCTTATGCCGCCGCAATGAATGGCTTGGATGCTATTGTTTTTACAGCTGGAATCGGCGAAAATTCTTCCTATATCCGAAATTTAGTTTGTAAAGATTTCGAAGTTTTAGGAATTACTATAGATGAAGAAAAAAATGCCATTCGAAGCAAAGAATTAAGAGAAATAAATAAGAAAAATGCCAAAGTAAAGGTTTTAATAATTCCAACAAATGAAGAGATTGAAATCGCTAAGCAATTGTGTGATTTGTTATGTGATTAAATTTTGAATTTATTTTTTCTAGGTTTGAGCAAATCTTTTAGTAACTTTATTTTCTAAAAGATTTAAAATGGAGTCATTAGGCGAAAATGAGTATGCACCTTTTTATCAA
>CBDTUD010000066.1:0-15044 GCA_965363545.1 uncultured Flavobacteriaceae bacterium
TAAATGTTCTATAATTTATATTATGTTAAATAGGATTTTGTACTAAGAAGACCACTCTAGTATCAACGAACCAATCTACCAGAAACATCTCCTCCTAATAAATGCTCTACATCTTTCACTGTGGCATAATTTACATCACCAATAAATGTATGTTTTAATGCGCAAGCTGCTGAGCCAAATTCCATCGCTTTTACATCATCAAAATTTTGCAGTCCGTAAATGAGTCCAGCAGCAAAAGCATCTCCTGTACCAATCCGGTCAACAATATGTGTAATTTCTAAATCGGTGGTTTCTTTAAATTCTTTTCCATTCCACATTCTGGCTCTAATTTTATGCCATGATGCATTTACGGAGGTTCGTATTTTATCAAAAACCTTTTCAATATTCGGAAACGCCAGCATCAACGCTTTAGAAGCTGCAATAAAATCTTCATTCGAATAGCCATACGATGTTCCTAGTGTCTCATTAATTTCATTGATACCTCCTATAAATATGGTACTGTATTGCAATAAATCAGATATTGCATTTTTAGGCTCTGTCCCATATTTCCATAAACCGCTTCGGTATGTCGGGTCTGCAGAAACGCTAATACCCTGTTTTATAGCTAATTGCAAGCCTTCTTTTAAGGTTTGATACGCTCCTAACGATAATCCTGGTGTAATACCGGTCCAATGTACCCAATTACAATCGCTTAAGGCTCTTGTCCAATTGACCATGTCAGGCTGGATTTCAGAGAAAGCAGAATGTGATCTGTTATAAGAAATAGTACTTGGTCGCATTACGGCTCCTACCTCTAAATAATAAATCCCTAGTGGTCTTGGCGATCTAATTATTTCTCTGGTCTGCACATTGTAATTACGTAAATATGCCATGGCGGTATCCCCTACAAAATCATCCGAGATGCATGAAATATGTTTTACTTTATTACCAAAGTTAGCTAGTGAAATTGCCACATTCACTTCGGTACCACCAAAATAAAATTCTAATATATTGGACTGTTGAAATTTTTTATTTCCTTGTGGCGATAACCGCAACAAAACTTCCCCAAAAGTGACTACTTTTTTCATACGTTTAATTTTGTATTTCGAGTATAAAGTAACAACGAATTTTTAAAAAGACCAAGCATCGTATAATTCGTAACATAAAGGCAAGAGTTTGCGTAATTTTTAACAAACATCAACCATTCGAACTATATAAAACCAACAATGGTATTTCGGCATGTTTAGTTATCCATTTACTATGCGTTTTACCAAGCAGCCGTTTTAAAATATTATGTTTTTTAGCAATAATACAAAATAGATCTAATTTTCTACTTTCTGTAAAAGCGTGAAGTGCTATTGCTATTTTTATATCGGTAAGCGTATAGAATTCTGTTTTGTTGGCAGGCAACATAAGTTTTAAGTTTTCTCTGCTCATGAATTGTGCATCACTAAGAGCCTCTTTTTCATTCATAACGTGCAAAATGGCGATAGTAGATTTTTGCTGATGCGCTATTTCTAGCAATGGTTTCAATAGCTTTTTGGTATAGATAAACTCATAATCACATGCCAATCCAATTTCTTGTAACTGCTTAAAAACAATTGCTTTAGGTATTACCAGAATCGGACAAGCAATAGTACCAACCAAGGCAGCAGTGCTGCTACCAACAGTCATTTCTTTCACGGCATTCGTACCGGTACTACCCATAACGATCATATCCATATTGAATTTCTCGACACTCTTCTCTACGGCATCGATAAAAGATCCATACACGGCAGAGAACTCAAAAGTATGTTTTGCGTTGTGAAACTCCTTTTCAATTTTTTTCAAGGTAATTGCCAGATCTCTTTTACTATTCTCTTTCTGTGCCTGAACTACAGCACTATTCTGCGAATTTGATAGCACTCCTGAAGATGGTGCAGACAAGACATATTCAAACGAATTCATTATATAAAAAGTACAGGTTTCGTCTTTAAAAAGCTGCATTGCATATTGAATAGCATTCCATGAGCATTCTGAAAAATCAGTTGGTAACAATATTTTTTTCATGATATATCCATTTGGAATTCAAAAGTATACGCTACAAAAATCAATATCAATGATCTGGATCAGTTTTCCATATAGGTCTTCGACGAATGACTCTTGATTTTCCAAACAAAACCCTTACTTTTGCCGGATGTTAAAAAATAACCAAACCCAATTTGAATTTGTTACGCTCATGGCATTTTTAATGTCTATTGTAGCGCTTGCAATCGATGCCTTGTTACCGGCATTAGAAACAATTGGTTTTGCAATTGGCACAACGCAACCGCAAGATAATCAGCTGTTAATCACCATGATATTTTTAGGTTTGGGTATTGGGCCCTTGCTATTCGGGCCGATTTCAGATAGTTTGGGCAGAAAACCAATCGTATATATAGGGTTTCTTGTGTTTATCATAGCAAGTTTCATTTGTGTTTTTTCAGAGAGCCTTGAAATGATGATTGCCGGAAGAATTTTGCAAGGTATCGGACTCTCAGCGCCAAGAACTATAGCAATTTCGATGGTTCGTGATACCTTTAGCGGAGATTATATGGCGAAAATCATGTCGTTTATTACCGTGGTTTTCTTGTTGGTTCCCATCATTGCTCCTGCTATGGGAAAATTTGTTTTAGATCATTACAATTGGCAAGCTATATTTTATATTCAGGTCATTTTTAGTGTTTTAATGAGTATTTGGTTTTGGAAACGACAACCGGAAACCTTAGATCTCGAAAAGCGTGTCCCTTTTACTTCCCATATTTTTAAGGATGGAATGATTGAATTGCTCAAACATAAAAAAACTATCGGATATACCTTAATTTCAGGTTTTGTAACCGGTTCGTTTATGGTGTATTTAAGCGCCTCGCAGCAAATATTTGAAACTCAATTTCAGTTAAAAGAAGAGTTTCCCTTTATTTTTGCAGGATTAGCGATTGCTATCGGATTGGCAACTTTTTTAAACGGAACTTTAGTGATGCGTTATGGTATGGAAAAATTAATTCGCATCGCACTACTCACCTTTTTTGCTGTTTCCTTACTGTATGTGATCTTATTTTATAATACAGCCAACCCAAGTATTGGTGTATTGCTAGCCTTTTTTGCGTTACAATTTTTTGCTATCGGATTTTTATTTGGAAACTTAAGAGCAATGGCCATGCAGCCTGTGGGTCATATTGCAGGAATCGGTGCTGCAATTACCGGATTCGTTTCTACCATGATGGCAGTGCCAATTAGTACTTTTATTGGTCGATTTGTGCAAGATACCGCTCTGCCTCTATTTATTGGCTTCACTATTTGTGGCTTGCTCTCTATTGTTATAATGGTTTATTTGAAAGCTTGGAAAGTAAAATCTATTGCTCCAAATTTCGAATTTCCAAAGAAATAAGTTCTCCGTCTTCAAATACAGAGTGCAGTTCTATCGGATTACAACAAATTTCACAGTCTTCGACATAGGTTTGATCCCGAACGGAAGTATCTAATAGCATAGAGATTTCTTCCCAACAATACGGACATTGAAAAAAGTGTTCTTCCATCTTTTAGTTTAGAATATTTTCAGAATCGTAAACAACTACCTTTTCCCATAAATCAGAAGATTCTGCAATAAAAACTTGATGTGCCGGCTCTTCTTGGTATTTATCTTGATCGGCTTTATTGGCAAAAGTCAGTAGTAAAGAATAGGTATAACTGTTGTCGATTACCCCTCGGTCTGTTGCTGCCGGAACTCCTATATGCTTGGTTTTGATATAAATAGATTGGTTGATAAACTTTTTTAATGATTTTTCAAAAGCAGCTCTATCCGCTTGATTATCTGGGTTTTTCAACCAAAAAAATACGGTATGCGCAAAATTTCCTTGTTCCATGGTCTGGGTTTTTTGTTTCGGACTACCACTAAACAGTATCAAAATTAGAGGAAGTATGAGTAGAGTTTTATTAACGTTTTTCATGAGGATTATTCGCATTTTTTAGATTTAGATATATTTCCGTTTACCGGAAAAGAATCAAGATAGCGCCAATAGCAGTTACTATCAATATAAATTTTCGATACAAGGCATTGTTAATGACTTTTACAATAGCTATTCCTGTAAAGAAACCAACAATAATTCCCGGAACCAAAAATGCATTGATCATAAGCGATTCTTTGGTTACGGTTTTCCAAACAAAAATATGAAAAGGCAATTTAAAAACATTGATAATAAAAAACAACCAGGCTGCTGTACCAATAAATTCGTTTTTAGGCAATCGCATGGCTAAAAAGTAAATGTTAGTAAACGAACCTGCTAAATTACCAATCATCGAGGTGATACCAGATAACAAGCCCATTCCGCTTGAAAATACCCAATGTCTTGGTATACCAACCGGACTCTTACGGCGATCCATCCAAAACATGATGACAACAGTTACTAAAATAAATACCGCCATCACTTGTTTGAAGACGGCTTCGGAGATATCGTTGCCCCACCAAACCCCTAGTAAAACGCCAACAGCCATCATTGGCAGTAGTTTTCCTAGATATTTCCATTGGGTATGGCGATGGTAATAAATTACGGCAAAAATATCTGCTAAAACCATTAACGGAATTAAAACGCCCGTTGAAGCTTTGCCACCAAAAACTATGGCCATAATGGTTACGATAACGACTCCTAAACCTTTGACTCCTGCTTTTCCGAGTCCTAAAATAAAAGCTGCCAAAAAAGCTAAGACGAAATCGAATAGCGATAAATGGTAAGAAGTAAGGTATTCGTTTAGAAAATCCACAAGTTATTTTTAAGCGAGGTAAGTTACATATAATTGCTAAAATAACAGGAAAGCTGGAGCTATTTCAATTGTTATTTTCCAAACTGTTCAAATAGATTTTTATAGGCTTCCAGCGTATCTACATCTTGATTTTTACCTTCTGAATTTATAACAAAAACATCCTCCCAATTTTCGGTAAGTATTCGTTTTGCACCGTAATCTTGATCTAATTTTTTGAGTTCTTTAAAATATATTTTATTTAAAAGCACCGGAACACCTGCTCCTTTATTAAATTGACTTGCAATGATATTTTTTTCTGATTCTAAATACTTATTTATTAAGGTATTAAAGTAAGTAAAATCTAGTAAAGGTTGATCTACTAAAACGAATAAAAAAGCATCAAAATCTATGCTATTTTTCTTAAAATATCGCATCGCTGCCGCAATGGAAGTTCCCATGCCCTGCTCCCATTTTTCATTAAAGAGAATATGTGCTTTTTGGTTTGTAATCACTTTGGAAATCTCGTCAGCATGTGCGCCTAAAACAACAAAAGTTTCCGCTGCTTTAGAAGCAATACACTGTTCTATAACATGACCAATTAAGGTAGTTTGTTTCCAAGGTAATAATTGCTTGATTTCAGGCATTCTTTTAGATGCTCCCGCGGCGAGTATGACTATTGCGATACGATGTTTTGATTTGTCTCTCACGGTATTAAGAAATATCGCAATGAATACTTCCTTTTTTATCGCGTAAAGATTTCGGATGATGCTTTCGAATAACGGTTAAAATCTCAGCACAAATAGATATGGCAATTTCTTGCGGAGTTTCCGCACCAATATTCAAACCTGCCGGACCGTGAATTAAATCTAGAAACGATTCCTGAACCGCAGGATATCGCTCGATAAATTCGTTTAACAACTGATTTCTTCGTTTTACCGGCCCCAATAAGCCAATATATGCCGGAGAAGTATCTTTCAATGCTAATAAATAGGTCAAATCTTTGACATAACTATGCGTCATGACAACAAGAACTGTTTCTTGATTAAGACCATCCAAGTGCAAAAATTCCGGATCTTGACAGATCATTTTTTTCGCTCCCGGAAAATCTTGTATTGTTTTTGCTTCTGTTACACCAGCAATAACGGTAACATCCCATCCTAAAAACGAAGCAGCCTGAGATAATTGTACGGCATCATGCTCTGCTCCTATAATAATTAGGTTTAAAGAAGGTTTTAAAGTTTGAGAAAAGGTTTTTAACGCATTAGTATCTATTGCAATACCTTTATTGTTACGAAAATAATATTTATCCCCATTCGCAAACTCTATCATAGAAACCAAACCTTCATGTTGACCAACTTCTTGAGAAAAATAACTATGTATGTCAAAAGAATCGCGCTTTTCCAAACAGTTTTCAAAAGCTTTAAGCATTGCTGCCTCGGGATGAAAAGGCTCGATGAGAATGTACAAAATTCCTTCACAGCCCAAACGATATCGACCATCATAGGTCATCATTTTAGGTATTCCCGATTTAAAAACGGAGGCAGCTTGTTGTAGTACTTCTTTTTCCACACAACCACCACTCACCGCTCCTATCATTTGACCGTTTTCTGTAAGTAACATCTGTACGCCGGGTTTTCGATAAGAAGATCCATCTAAATCGACAACAGTAGCGATAACAGATTGTAATCCAATATCTTGTGCTTTTTTAAATCCTGTTATAATCTGTTTGAATTCATGTGTCATGAAGGGTGATTTTAGGCAAAATTTCTATGACTTTCAAAGCTATTTTGAAATTGCTCTAGAAATATACTCAAATATAAGAAATTCATGATTTATTTCTTAGTTATACGTGTTGAAAATCTGTTATAACAATTAGACTATTTCCGTTTCTTAAATCAATCCATAAAAAAACCGGATAATTACTTATCCGGTTTAGAAACAAAAGTTCAGGTTTGGTTAGTTGGCCTGTGCTTTTGCATCTTGTATCATATCTTCATTGGCGGCAATACCAATTTCTACTCTACGATTTTTTGCTTGTCCTTCTTTCGTTGTATTATCAAAACGAGGACTTGCTTCACCAAAACCTTCTATACTTGCAAAACGAGCTGCTGCAATGCCATGTGATTTCAAGTAATTTGCCACAGTGTCCGCTCTTCTTTTTGATAATTTTAAATTGTATGCATCATCGCCGGTAGAGTCGGTATACCCTTGTACCATAAGTTCTGTATCTGGAAATTCAGTAAAAACTTTTGCAATGGCGTCTAAATTTTGTTTTGCAATAGTAGTTAAATCAGCACTATTTAAGGCAAAATTAACACCACTTTTATCATCGAATACCACTTGAATTCCTTCTCCTACTCTTATAACTTCAGCTCCAGGAACAGCTTCTTCAATTTTATCCGCTTGTTTATCCATATGGTTTCCTATCAAACCACCTGCGGCTCCACCCACGGCAGCACCGATAAGTGCACCACCAATATCTTTACCGATCAATCCGCCAATTAAAGCGCCACCGGCAACTCCTAACCCTGCTCCTTTTTGCGTGTTATTTGCATTTTGTAAGGATTGACAACTAAAAGTAAGCGACATAATAACAGCCAATGCAAGAGAAATGCTTGTGAATTTTTTCATTATTATTTTTTTTATAAAGTTATATCTTCAGAGGTTTTTGTAAAAGTCATGACAACATCGAACGGATTTCCTTCGTAAGTCGCAGTAACTCGCATAATCAAGGTGCTCTCGTTTAATTCATCGATAGTAGATCGATATCCTCTATTGGCAGCATCTATGGCTTTATTTTTATCATCAACATATTTCATTTGAAATTGATAGCTTCCCTCACCTGAATCATAAAATGACCAATGAATTCTGTTTATTGATGATTTACATTGCGAAGCAGCACTATTAATGGTGAATTTTCCGGAACCGTTGTTTGGAATAAAAACCCATTCACTACCTTTAAAACAAGGAGAATCTGCTTTATCGAATAAATTTGCTTTGTAAAGACCTTTATCTCCTACGAAACGAATATTCGTAACTTGCCAGGTGCCTTTTAATAATTTTTTACTAGGCTTTACAGCAACTGGTTCCCTTACGGTAGTTTTTGTAGTGCTACAAGACATTACCAATAAAGCCAATGTTAAGTAAATTAATTTTTTCATATTCGTTTAGTTTAAATTTAAGTATATCAAAGTTACTAAAAATATTCTTTAAAGTATTTGAGAAAAATTCAACGCTTATTAATAATTAAGCAATTCTATTAACGATTTTTTAAAGCGTTTTTTTGGTAAGAAATTTTCTTCCAATTTTTTTGCAAATGGAACAGGAATTTCCATTGACCCTACTCTTTTAACAGGAGCATCCAAACTTTCAAAACAGTTTTCGGTGATCAAAGCTGAAATATCGGAGGCTATCCCTCCAAAAAGCGTATCTTCTTGTAAAATAATGGCTTTCCCAGTTTTCTTTACGGAAGCAAAAATAGCTTCGATATCTAAAGGCTGCAAGGTTCTTAAATCTAAAATATCCGCATCGATTTGTTCTTCTTTCACTATTTCTAGAGCCCAATGTACTCCTGCCCCATAACTAATAATGGTAACTTGTTTTCCTTCTTGCAATAAGGCTGCTTTCCCGAAAGGTAAGGTGTAATAATCGGTTGGAACATCTTGATATACGGATCGATACAATTGCTTGTGTTCAAAGAATAATACCGGATTTGGATCTTCAATTGCTGTTGCCAGTAAGCCTTTTGCGTCATACGGAAATGCGGGATAAACAACTTTTAAACCTGGTGTTTTCGTAAACCAGGCTTCATTGGTTTGACTATGAAAAGGACCAGCGCCAACCCCTGCCCCACAAGGCATACGTAAAACAATATCGGCATTTTGAGCCCAGCGATATTGCGATTTTGCCAATAAGTTTACCACCGGATTAAAACCAGAGGTTACAAAATCGGAAAATTGTAATTCAACTACCGATTTGATACCACAAACCGATAAGCCATAGGCTGCTTCAATTATGGAAGATTCACAAATTGGTGTATTACGGACTCTCTCATTCCCGAATTTTTTTAAGAAACCCTCGGTTATTTTAAAAACTCCGCCATATTCTGCTATATCTTGTCCCATGATTACTAAATCATCATGACGCTCCATAGCCTGAAATAAACCTTTAGAAATAGCATCTACCAAACGAATATTTTCTTTTTTATCTGTTGGCTTTACTTCTTGATAATCAAAAGGTTTGTATACATCATTTAATTCAGTTGATGCATTAAATTCTATTTCCTCTTCTGCAAAAGCAATTTGTAAATCTGCATTAATTTCTGCTAAAATTTCCTGTTTGAGAGCAACTTGATAGGTTTCTGTAAGTATACTTTCATTGATTAAGAATTCTTGAAAATTTTCAATCGGATCTTTCATGGCCCAGACATCCATTAATTCTTGTGGTACGTATTTTGTTCCACTTGCTTCTTCATGCCCTCGCATTCTAAAGGTTTTGAATTCAAGTAAAACCGGACGAGGATTTTGGCGAACACTTTGGGCAATTTCGCTTACTTTGGTATATACTTCGAGAATATTATTACCGTCGATAATATGACTTTCCATGCCATATCCTATAGCTTTATCAACAATATTTTCACATTTGAATTGATCTGAAGAAGGTGTTGAGAGTCCGTAACCATTATTTTCGATACAAAATAAAACAGGTAAACTCCATACAGAAGCTACATTTAGCGCTTCATGAAAATCACCTTCGCTGGTTCCCCCTTCACCGGAAAATACGGCGGTAACTTTAGCTTCTTTTCTCAATTTGTACGCCAAAGCAATGCCATCGGCGATACCTAATTGCGGACCCAAATGAGAAATCATTCCAACGATATGAAATTCTTGCGTGCCAAAATGAAAAGATCGCTCTCTACCTTTAGAGAATCCACTTGCTTTTCCTTGCCATTGCCCAAAAAGTCGGTGTAAAGGAATATTTCTTGTGGTAAAAACACCTAAATTCCGATGCATCGGTAAAATAAATTCATCCATTTGTAGGCTGGCGGTAATTCCAACAGAAATAGCCTCTTGACCGATACCTGAAAACCATTTAGAGATTTTTCCTTGTCGGAGTAAAATGAGCATCTTTTCTTCTATCATCCTTGGTTTAAGCATGGATTTGTATAGAAATAAAAGTTTTTCTTGATTTATTTTAGTTGATTCGTAGTTATAATCCATGGAAGAAATAGTACTAAATTACAATGCTTAAAATTAGTGAGAAAATTACAATAAATTGATTTAAAACTAATTTAAACAAAAAAAATCCTCATCAATATAATTTCGAAATTGATGAGGATTTTTTTTTGCTACTTTTTCAAATTTTAGAAAGAAATTTCTTTAAAAATTTTATGCATCAAACGTTTTTTATCGTTGACAACTTCTTCTAATGAAATTGAAGTTTCCGTACGTTTAATTCCTTCGATTCTATCCAAGCTAAAAATAACTTCTTTGGCATGCATCGTATTTCTTGCACGAAGTTTGCAGAAAATAGAAAATTTTCCGGTTGTTAAATGTGCAACCGTAACTTCAGGTATTTTGTAAACTTCTCGAATTACAGCTTCTGTAGAGGACGAATTTTCTAAAAAAAGACCTACATAGGCTATAAAAGTATAACCCATCTTATTATAATCAACACTTAACGTCGAACCTTTGATCACACCCTCATCCTCCATTTTTTTCACTCGCACATGAATGGTACCTGCAGATACAAGTAAATTTTTAGCAATATCCGTAAACGGTGTGCGCGCGTTTTCGATTAATGCTTCTAAAATTTGATGATCTAATTCATCTAATTTAAACTTTGACATATTAATTTATTTAATTGAGTTGCAAATATCACAAAAAATTACGAATTAAATAAGCTTATATTAAAAAAAATAATGAATCAATGGATTATTTTTAATATATTCTATTTTTAACCCAATTTATTACATCTTCCTCTTTTTCAAAGATTAATCCTTTAGCATTCACTTTTTTATTTGCATTAAATGCGGATAAATTTTCTGTTTTTTCAATCTTTGGAAGAAAAACAACACCTTCCTCCGTTTTTATTTCTTGAAATTGGAGTCCGATATCGGTAGATTTCTCTTTGTAACGAGCATTTTTTATAATAAAATCTAAATATAACTGTTCGTTATCCGGAATATCAAAATAAGGAAGATGATTGTCTTTTTTTGGTTTTGTTGCGATATAGGTCAATCCTTGAAGCATAGCCAAAAAGGTGAATTTTCTTGAAATCTCTCGTTGGTAATCGTCAGGATAATGTCCGGACTCTATTAAAATAGTGTTGAAGCCCATTTTTTGAAAATTATCTCCGGTTGCCGTTGGATAAAACTCATCGGTATATCGACCAATTTGATTCGGAATTACCTGTTTTAATAAACCAACCATTGCATTAATCACATGCATAGTTTGTTTTCTTCCTTCTGTTATTGTGCGTTCAATATCTTCTGATGGTGCTAAAAAGGATATTGTTGCGGGATTATTATGCTCGCCTACACTAAAGATAGTTCGCTGATCATGCATATTAAAGCAGTATTCCGGCTGCTCTTTTTGCAAAATATCTTGTAAAAGAACACTTTCACCTGCTTTTTTATCGAGCACATCTCTGTTTAAATCTATTTGTTGCGCATTGACTCGGGTATATGAATCGGCACCATCGGGATTTAACATAGGTATACATATAATGGTAAGATTATTCAGTATTTTTTCGTGAACAGATTTTAATGTCCCCGGATTTTCAAAGAACCGAAACAAATCAAATAGAGCTTTTGTTCCTGTACTTTCATTTCCATGCATTTGTGTCCAGATCAAAACTTTTGTTTTTCCAGTTCCAATTCGAACACTATGGATATCCTTTTTAAGAAATGATTTTCCAATCGTTTCTCTCCTAAATAGTTTTGGTAATGTTTCGATTAAAGGTTTAATATGTTCTACAATAACCCTTCTTCCGACTATTTTATTTTGGTAGTTTTTGGTATACCACACCTGTAATTTTTCTAAAGGCAGTTGTTCCATGTTACAAATGTAAACAAAGATTTATTTACAATTGTAAACAAGTTAATTGCATATTTGTATTACAATTGTAAACAGATTTACCTAAAATATCTTCCTTTGAAACAGGTTTCTAAAGCTATAATTTGCCTATTATTTATTTTACATGTTATACTACTATAAATCAGATTTATATATAGCATTATATAAAGCTATAAATATAATAAATTACTTCATATTACAATATATTTTACTTATTTCTTCACCAAATCATTGAATTTTGTTACATTTGTAAACCATATTATTTCACAATGATAAACAACACGGAATTCGCTAAAAGATTGAACATTTTAATGGATTATTATCAAATCTCTGCCTCTGCTTTCGCCGATAGAATTCAAGTTCCGAGGTCGAGTATTTCACATTTGTTATCTGGCAGGAATAAACCTAGTTTGGACTTTGTTTTAAAAGTGGTCAAAGAATTTGATGAAGTAGAATTGTATTGGCTTCTTAACGGAAAAGGAGATTTTCCAAGCGACAGAAAAGAGAATTCGACAGTTAAAGAACAAACATCAAATGCATCGGTTACTGCTCCGAAATCACCTCAAACTAACCCTGCTACTCCATCTTTGTCTGTTTCTATGAATTCCGATAAAAATATAGAGAGAATTGTTATTTTTTATACTGACGGGACTTTTAAAGAGTATTTGAAATAATTAGTGATCCTACATATTACAAACAAAAAAAAGGGAATCTGTTTTAAACAGATTCCCTTTTTACTTTTTCTACTTCCTGTAAAGGAAAATACTTTTTGTAGGTACTTAATCTAGCTTTTTTAGACCATCTTGAACAATTTTATTCAATTGATCCATATTTGCATAATTATATTCGGCTTTGGCAGCCATAACTTGAGTCAATACTTGCTTCGCTACTTTATCAGCGCCATATTCCTTATACATATTACCCATTTTCACAAAATTGTTTACTAAGTTTTTGGTAGCTTCTTCGCTATCGCAAGCTGCTACCCATTGAAACCCTTCTTTGTAGATATTTTGCTTTGCTCTATCTTCATTAAAGAACATTCCGGCAACTAAGTTATTGGCTACAAAAGGCAGTTCAGATTCTTTTTTATCCATAATATACAACGGAACTAAAGCATCTTTCAGGTTTTCTTTCTCTATTTTATCCGTTATGGAATTGGCATAAGTCATCGCCGCATTCTTATCTATTTTATATAAGGCATTTAAAGAACCTGTTTTTACCGAATTTGACTTGCTTTGCAAAGATTTTGCAAACAAATCTTTGTATTTTTCATTTTCTAGAAGACCTAATTTAGTAATGGCAGCTCCTTGTACTAAGGTTTTTTCATCACTAGAAGCTAATTTTTCTAGAATTTTGATCGCCTCGACAGCAGTTGTTTTTGAAATATCAATTTTTTCAATAGCTAAAACCCGTAAGCCATAATACGTATCATTCAAGGCTTTTGTAATCGTTTTAAAAACAATTTCATTGGCTTGGTTTTCTGCTAATTTTACAATTGCTGCTCTTCTATCTTCGTATTTTGGTGCATTATTGTATTGAAAAATATAATTCTCAATAGTTTTATCATCATTGGTTTCAACTAATAAATAATGGTTTGCATCTACATTTACCAAACTTGGTTTTTTACTGTATTTAAAAGTAAATGATTTTTCTTTTTCATCGACTAAAACCTCGTATCTTTTTGGAGTAGCACCTTCGTAAACATCAATAGCTAAAGGAAAAGTAAATAAACTAGCTTGTGTTTGCTTTATATTTACAGTTACCATATTGGCAGCGGTACTATAAGTATAGGTAATATCCAATTTCGGATGTCCGTTATTATAAAACCATTGGTTAAAAAACGGATTCAAATCTTTTCCGCTTACTTTTTCCATGGCCAAACGCAATTGATGCGCTTCACCGGTGCCGTACATATTATCGGTTAGATAGGTTTTCATACCTTCTCTAAAAGCAGCATCTCCGACGTAATTTCTTAGCATATGTAAAATAGCTCCACCTTTATTGTAAGAAACGCCATCGAACATATCTTCACGGCTATTATAATGAAAGCGAACCAAATCTTTTAATTCGTTTCCGCCGGCTAAATAGCCTTGAATATCTTCATAGCGATGCGCATCGGCTTCATCTACACCATATTTGTGCTCTAACCAAAGATATTCACTGTAATTTGCAAAGGATTCATTTACGGTAACATTACTCCAACTTTCCGTAGTAACTAAATCTCCAAACCAATGATGAAAAATTTCGTGCGCAATCGTGTTTTCCCAAATATTTTCATCGATTAATTGTCCGCTTGTTTGATAAGCATTTTCTTGATGTATTACGGCAGTCGTATTTTCCATAGCGCCACTTACATAGTCTCTACCAACAATTTGTGCATATTTTGGCCATACATATTCTATACCGGTATAATCGGAATAAAACTGAATCATTTCTGGTGTTAAACCGAAAATCTCCTTTGCATATGGCTCATATTCTTTCTCTACATAGTAATCAACAGCAATATTTTTCCATGTATCTTTTACGATGCTGTATTCTCCAATTCCCATAAAAAATAAATAGGGAGCGTGTTTTTGGTCCAGTTTCCAGTAATCTGTTCTTGTTCCATCGCTATTTTCTGTTTGTTTTAACAATAAACCATTAGAAAGAGTGGTGAATTTTTGCGGAACCGTAATAAAAATCTCTTCTGTTGTTTTTTGATTTGGAGAATCGATGGTCGGAAACCAGCAACTGTTTGATTCTGTTTCTCCTTGTGTCCAGATTTGAGTTGGTTTATCCGGATCACTATCATCCGGGTCAATAAAATAAAGACCTTTTGCCTTGCTTATTGCTGCACTTCCCTTTTGTTTTACCTCGTCCGGTCTTGCAGTGTATTTGATATAAACATCATATTCTTCGCCTTTGGCAAACATATTACCCAATTTGATGTTTAATTTCTCACCGTCATATTCATATTTTAGATCCTTACCATTTCGAGTAACTTTGTGAATAAGCATTCCTTTAGCATCTAATGTGAGTTCATTGGAAGGATAAAAATGTGGTTCTAAAGTCAGCCAAGCTTCCCCAAGTAAATGACGTTTGGCAAAATCAAATTTCACATCTAATTTAGTATGCACTAAATCGTTAATTTTTTCATTTTCAGCTCTGTAAACTGAATTGATTTCTTTGGTTTCTTGAGCGTAGCTTAGAAAGACACTGCATAAAAACAAAAGAGAAACTATGCGTAATTTCATG
>CBDTUD010000067.1:0-14892 GCA_965363545.1 uncultured Flavobacteriaceae bacterium
GAAAATCCTCGCGGATTTTCAGTTTAGTAAATACTTGCAAAGTTAAGTGTTAACTCACGCAACTACTAATAGTCGAGGCAGTTGTGCATCATGTCGAACGAATAATAAATATATATGATTAGTAACTATTTCGATAAACAGTTTGAATTAAGATATTTTGAGATGAATGAATTAGGTATTGCTTCGCCAACTACCATCTTAACTTTATTGGAAGAAACAGCAGCTGATCATTGTTATTCTATAAACTATAGTTTATACCAATTAGCAGAACAAAATATTGGTTGGGTTTTAATTTCTGGGGTTATGCAAATGAAGCGATATCCCAGTTATAAAGAAAAAATTACTATTAGAACCTGGTTGTCAAAATATACAACTATTAAAGGATTTAGAGAAAATATTATTTACGATGAACAAGATAATATTATTGGAAGAGCTAAGGGTTTATGGATTTTCTTTGATATTAATAGAAGAAGGCCTGTTCAAATATTTGATAAAATAAAAGAAACATGGTCATTCTGTAATGAAGAAAGTATTAATTATAATATTTCTAAAAAAATTAATGTCATTGAGAATTCAGATTATGAATTAAAATTCAAAGTTAATAGATATGATACTGATATGATTAAGCACGTAAATAATATTAGATATTTACAATGGGTAGTTGAGTCAATTCCTTACGAAATTATTGATGATTATTATTTGTATTCTATAGACGGTAGATTCATTGCTGAAGCTCACTATGGTCAAACAATCATCTCTTTGACTAAAAATGATTCAGAGGATAAATCGTTCATACACACAATAAAAATTGAAGGAACTGATAAAGTTTGTGCAACAGCAAAAACAATTTGGAAGAAAAAATAACATGAACGCACAACAATGTTTAAAAATAATAGCCGACATAAAAGTAAATTTAAGCATTGTAGCCCACTTCAGTTTGCTTGTAACTTGATAAGTTTGAAGTCCGAAATCGGCTACTATTTTTATACCAAACGTTGTGCGCAAGCTGAACTGATCAAGAAAAAGCAGTAAAGACTGAAATCGAAACTGAACAGTTGAAACATAAAAACAAATGGAAAAATAATCATTATGAAACATAAAAAAATAGTTCAGTACGGAATTGGAATATTAATAATCGAAACTATACTTATGGGAATTTGGTTTTATTCAATGAAACCGGAATCAGAGGCTGGACTTAATATTTTACAGTTTGTACTTGTATTATTTGGAATTAATTTGATTTTGGGACTTTTCTTGTATTTTCTTAAAAAACCGTTATTTGTATTATTTTTTGCAAATGCTATAATTTGTCCATTTATTTTTTATGCGTTATGGATAATGTGGTTCACATATTATGCATAACATACCATAAGAAACATATTGAGATTAAACCAATAAAACAACGAAAACATTTGAACCGAAAAAAGCCTACGCACAACAACGTTCATGATTAATATATTGATTATAAACTATTTATCAAAATTCTATCGAATTTTTTATTCGGTTTGTATTTGCTAATTTAGGTGCTTAAAAAATGCAACTAATCTTATACTATAACGTTAGGCAACATTTGACTGAACCAGAGAAATGGAAGAAATTAGAGAAAAAATCATAAAAGAGTTCAAAAGAAGAAAATATGTTGAAATGATTACCTTAAATTAATACCTATAAAAACTACTTATAACATGATAAAAAAAGTTATGGCGCTAGCCTTGTTCTTAACTGTTCAATCAGTATTTTCACAAGAAACACCATGTGCTGATGGCGGACATTTTGAATGTGGAAGTATAAAAGACCGTGGCGAAATAAGAATTACACCTTTATCTGAACTTGGCTGTAAAGAAAAAAAAGGGCATTTATACACCATGTTCCCAAGAATTACCATTTATGCAGGCTATGTTTTTAAAGAAGTGGCCTATTGTAATTCTAATGCTATAGACCCGTATCAAGGAAGGCTTCAGTTTATATATTGCATGCCAGATACCTGTCAAGAAATAACTATTACTATCTATGATTTTAAGGACCCGTATTTTCAAACTAATTCAGGGAAAATACTAAAAGATATAAGTTTAATGTCTTTTGACCCAACAGCATCTTCAACATTAATGGGCGCGCATCTTGCAACAACAATTGATAAATTTGATGAAGAAATAGTAATTTCACCCAGATTTGGCTCCATGGGTGGTGAATCTGATCAGGTTAGTTACTTAGCCTATCATGATAAAAGGTATTTTATACAGATTGATATTGATGATAAAAATGACCGTTTTACAGAGCCAATTCAAGTAGAAAACTTTGTATCAGGTTATGTTAAATTACTTAAAATAGAATAGTTTTCACTGGTTAAATAAGATTATATTTATCTTTAGACTATAAAACACCAAATTATAGTATATTTAAAAACGGCGTAAGTTCAATTTTAACCTGTAGCTATATTTCAGTACGAGACACCTAACGAATCCTACCGAAATACATTGTAACACATTTTGCCTAGTAAACGAAAAAATGAAATTTGTACTTAAAAATAGAATTATGAAAAAAATATTCATTTATGTAATAATTATAATAGTGACGGCCCAATTTTCATATTCTCAAGATTTAAATAAGAAATTCAAATGGCCTGAAAATAAAAAAGCCGCTGTCTGTTTAACATTTGATGATGGTCAAGATTCTCATCTGGATAATGCCATACCCTTACTTGACTCATTTAATGTGAAAGCAACCTTTTACTGTCATGGATATACAGAATCTTTACAGAATCGCACTTCTGAATGGAAAAAAATTGTTGAAAATGGACATGAACTTGGCAATCATTCGTTATTTCATCCATGTGACGGGAGTCAATTTGATTGGGTTAGACCAGAATATGACATAACCCGATATAGTTTGGAACAAATACGAATGGAATTATATACTGCCAACACTCTATTCAAAGCTATTGATGGAAAAACTAATAGAACTTTTGGCTATCCCTGCTCAAACTTTAAAGTACAGGGCGATACAAGCTATGTACATGTAGTTAAGCAACTATTTTCGGCCGGAAGAAGTGATGGTCCGATACCAAACACTATGGAAAATATTGATATTTTTTTTATGCCAAGCTGGTGTGTAGATAGTAATTCTGGCAAAGAACTAATTGATTATGTAAAAGAGGCCAGAGAAAAAGGAACTGTAGCAACATTTATGTTTCATAGTGTTGGAGGTGGTTACCTAAACGTATCTAATGAAGCATTACAGGAATTATTAATTTATCTTAAAGACAATGACCAAGATTATTGGGTAGATAACTTTTATAATATTACAAATTATATATCAACCCAATTAGACCATACTAAATAAATAAGTAAGTTAAAATTATAAAAAAGGCTTATAACAATGGGTGTAAATTAATGCTTGCATTAGCACTTTATTTAAAACTAATATTATTTGACTAGCTTAAAATCCTCACGTATTTTAAACCGTACTAATCACACCCCAAATACGCTGGCAGCAACTAAAAAAATCGATAATATGAACTCCAATGAACATTAAACTAATTTCAACTTTATTACTTCTACTCATTGCATCTCTAGGGTATTCACAAGAAACTTATAAGGATATTTTAGAATCGGAGTATGTTCCTATTGATAAAAAAGTTTATGATATTATTGTAGATATGGACAAGGAGTATTTTGATGCGTATAACACATGTGATATGGAAAAACAAGCCGCATTATATTCTGAAGATCTTGAATTCTTTCATGACAAAGGTGGCTTATCTACATCAAAACAAGAGGTCTTAACTTCAATTGAAAAAAATATTTGCGGAAAAGTTACTAGAACTTTAATTGAAGGAAGCATTGAAGTTTATCCAATAAAAGATTATGGCGCTATAGAAATCGGATATCATAAATTTAATAACAATCAAGAACCCAATGCTATATCCAAATCAAGTAAATTTATTATAGTTTGGAAAAATAAGGGTGAAAAATGGTTTATTTCAAAAGTAATTAGCCTTCATTAATTTAACATAAGTAAATGACAGCTGTTAACAATCGCTAACTGTAATTACTTGTTCTTACCTTTTTATGAAAATCCTCTCGAATTTTCTTTTCTGTTTTTATTTGCTAAATTAGTTGCTTAAATATGCAAAGAACCATATAAAAACTGTTGTTCAACATTTAAAAAAACCTTGAATTAGATTATAAATGAACCTAGAAGTCGGCACATATCTTGACAATCTTAATAAATGGAAAACGGAGTTAACGAGACTTCGTGATGTAATTGCAGATTGCGGATTGACAGAAGAATTTAAATGGATGCATCCCTGCTATACATACAAAGAAAATAACATTCTGTTAATTCATGAATTTAAAGATTACTGTGCGATTCTTTTCCACAAAGGAGCTTTGCTGCAAGACACAAAGGGTTTGTTAGTGCAACAAACAAAAAATACGCAATCTGCTAGACAAATCCGATTTACGGATATATCCGAAATTGAAGATATTGCGTCAATTATCAAGGAATATATTTACGAAGCAATTGAAGTGGAAAAAGCAGGCTTGAAAGTAAAAAAGAAAAAAACATCTGACTTTGAAATACCTGAAGAATTAGAATCAAAGTTTAAAGAGGATTTCGACTTTAAAAATGCTTTTAAAAATCTAACCGAAGGAAGACAAAGAGGTTATCTTTTACATTTCTCTCAACCTAAACAAGCTAAAACCAGAATAGCAAGAATTAAAAAAAATACAGAAAGAATTTTTAATGGAAATGGCTTGAATGACTGTGTTTGTGGATTATCGAAGCGAATGCCAAACTGTGATGGTTCTCACAAACAATTAGAAAAAAACGATTAACAAACCTCGAACAACACCATGTATAATTAATCGCTAGTGCGAGCTAATTTCGAGAATACCCAAAGTTTCACTAATACTAATAAAATTTAAAATCATGAAAATAATAATTGCATTACTCCTTTGTACCTTCTTATCCTTTGGAATCAAAGCACAAAGCTTTATTGGAGCTTGGGAAAGTTATCACACTTCCGAAAACGGAGAGAATCTTAAAAGTGTGGTTATTTTTTCTGATGGCTATCAAGTGATAACTACTTATGATTCAAAAACAGGTAAATTTATAAGCACTAACGGTGGAATTTGGAAATTAACCGGAAATACGATGACAGAAAAAGTAGAATTTGACACAAATAATTCCGAGCGCGTTGGTACTGAAGTCAGTTTCGAAGTGTTTATAAATGATTCTACCATGAATATTGTTGGTAGTGAAATAAAATACAAAAGAATTGATAATGGCGAGCCCGGAAAATTACAAGGTGCATGGTTAATGTCTGGTAGAATAAAAGATGGTGAAACACAGTTAAGGGATACAAATAAACCAAGAAAAACCATGAAAATTTTGTCTGGAACACGCTTTCAATGGATCGCTTATAATACCGAGACTAAAGAATTCATGGGCACAGGTGGTGGAGTTTATACTACCATTAATGGAGAATATACCGAAAACATAGAATTTTTCTCAAGAGATGATTCCCGAGTCGGTAACAGTTTAAAATTTAAGTATAGTCTAGTTGATGGGAAATGGAATCACTCAGGATTGTCTTCTAAAGGAGATCCAATCTATGAAATATGGAGTGTAAGGGAATAATTTTAATGTAAAGAAAAACCTAAAAATAACGAAAGTCTCCTTAAGTATATAATCCATCCACAACCAGATACAGCTGCATTACAAATACGTTAGGACACTTATAATAACGACAACATTTTTAATAGTAGTAACAATTATTTATAATTCAACAAACAGAATAGAAAGTTATGAATTGAAATTATAATCTCTAAAATAATTGAATATCTCAGAGCAAAAAGCCAACACACAACAATGCAAAAAATAAACTACCTAATTCACTTAAATAGATTGTTTCTCATACAAAATATTATTAAATTCAACCATTGAAAATTGCATTTTCAAACCTGCACCTTTCTATACACACAACTATTGTTTTACATTAGATGAAAGCCAAATGATTCAATCTTATAAGAAAAAACCATTACTACAAGAAAAGTATGATACTATAATTATTGGCTCTGGCATGGGCGGACTTGCCACTGCTGCTATTTTAGCAAAAGAAGGTCAAAAAGTACTGGTTTTAGAAAAGCATTATACACCAGGTGGTTTTACGCATGTTTTTAAACGTAAAGGCTATGAATGGGATGTAGGAATACATTATATAGGCGAAATGCAACGCGAGACCGGTTTATTAAAAAAACTGTTCGATTATATCACTAATGGTGAATTAAAATGGGAAGATATGGGCGAAGTCTATGATCGTATCGTTATAGGAGATGATCATTTTGATTTTGTAAAAGGGGTTAAAAATTTCAAAAAACAAATGATTGCTTATTTTCCTGAGGAAGAACAAGCCATTAACGCCTATGTCGATTTAGTTTTTAAAGCAGTAAAAACAAGCAAGAACTATTATCTAAGTAAAGCCATTTCACCTTTTTGGAATTCCCTATTTGGTAAGATTCTTAAAAGACCATTTTACAAATACTCCGATAAAACAACCTACGAAGTTCTTCGTTCATTAACCTCTAACGAAAACCTAATTAAGGTCCTTACTGCTCAATATGGAGATTATGGTTTACCACCTAAACAAAGTAGTTTTTCTATGCATGCCTCAGTAGCAAGGCATTATTTTGATGGTGGTAGTTTTCCTATTGGAGGATCTTCTCAAATTGCCAAAAAAGTAGACCCTATAATTGCTGGTTCTGGCGGAACCATCTTGATAAATGCAGCCGTAGAAGAAGTACTAATTGAAAAGAATACTGCTATTGGTGTTCGTATGAAGGATGGAAAACTATTTCGAGCAACAAACATTGTTAGCAATGCAGGTATAATGACAACGTATAACAAGCTATTGCCTCTTAAAACACTAAAGAAACACAGATTAACAGAACAATTGCAAAAAGTAAATCGATCTGTAGCGCATGTTAGTTTATATATTGGTTTAGATGGAACTCCAGAAGAGCTTGGTATTCCAAAAACCAATTATTGGGTGTATCCTAAAGATCATGATCATGACACCTGCGTTAAAAACTATTTAGACGATTTATCGAAACCTTTTCCATTAGTATATCTTTCTTTTCCTTCCGCTAAAGATCCAGATTGGTCTAATCGTTATCCTGGCAAAAGCACTATTGATGTTATTACATTAATCCCATATGAAACATTCGAAAAATGGGCAGATACAACATGGAAAAAAAGAGGGGAAGCTTATGAAGCTAAAAAAGAAGAAATTGCACAACGTTTATTAAAAGAAGTCTATAAACAATTACCTCAAGTAGAAGGAAAAATAAATTGTTACGAATTATCTTCTCCTCTTACAACACAACATTTTGTGAATTATGAAAAAGGAGAGATTTATGGATTAGACCATAGTCCATCTCGGTATAGACAATCTTTTTTAAAGCCAAAAACACCAATTAAGCAATTTTATTTAACAGGGCAAGATATAGTAACTGCTGGAGTTGGTGGTGCACTGTTCTCAGGTCTATTATCTGCCATGGCGATTACAGGAAAAAATTTGATAAAAAAGATTTAAGTCAAACCCAATACAAAGAAAAACGTGCTATAACAACGATTATAATTAATTACCAGTTCTACCCAAATACGAAAATCATATGAATTTTCACCATAAACCAAAGTGTTGAGTAGAATAACACTATGTAAACTAATTAATATAAAAAATGAAAAAACATATAACAACTTTTCTATTTACATTCATATTAATGGCAACATTGCATAGCCAAGAAATTCCAATTGAAATTTTAAAAACACAATTTCAAGAAAAAAAAACGCAGCAATACTCCCAATCAATTCTAGAAAATGAAATTAAAGGTATTCATGTTGAACACATAGCTATTACAGGTGATAATCCAATACTAGATTCTTCTAAAGAAGGTTATAAAACAATATACTTGTTTGTAAAAGGTACGGGAAATGTAATTGCAGCGAATACTATTTATGAAATTGTTCCTGAAACTATCTTATTACCCAATATCGTTAAAAATATCACGATTAAAACAGCTAAAAACGACACTCTCCACTACTTAAAAGTAACGAGTGAATTAACTGCGAAAGACCTTTTAGATCTAAAAGAATTTCCAGCTAAAAACACTCAAAATGTTTATTATGCTAAATTCACAGATTGCGAATCGTATACTGAACCAATTAAAAGTCCGAATACAACAAGTCGTACAATACTGCCAAATAAATACATCCCTAGAATTGCAATGGGAACGGTTCAAACAAAAGGACCAGATAAAGTTGATTCTCATGAACACCCAATGTTAGAGCAATTATTTTTAGGATTATCAAAAAACAATAGTGTTGTTTATGCTGATGATGCGAAAACAGATTTTCCGCAATATTCCGTACTTCATATACCATTAGGTTCAAGTCACTCGGTTTCCGTAGAACAAGACGAAATCATGTATTATGTTTGGATGGATTTCTTTTTGGATAAAAAAGGAGAAGAATGGCTAAAAACTCATAAAGTAAGTGAAGATAACTAACTATAATATATTGTGTTTTTAACATTAGCAATAAAAACTAAATATTTGCAACTATTAATTCGATTAAGCAATAGGCAAAGAGCGGTTTTCAAACCTTATACTTTTGCAATCAGAACGAAATATTAACACAAAAAACAGCCTAAATTCATGAAAAATATCGCACTGCTTTTCGCACTAACTCTTTTAATGAGTTGCCAACAAAAAAAAGAAACTACCAATAACGAAAGTCCGACAGTTGTAGTTATAGAAAATTTTGATTGGTTACTTGGAGATTGGAAAAGAACCAATGATGAAGAAAACCGAGAAACCTATGAGAGTTGGGCGAAAAAATCTGCCACCGAATATCTTGGTATTGGTTTTACCTTACAGGAAAACGATACCGTTTCTAAAGAAAAAATACAATTAAATAAACTAAATGAGCTGTGGCAACTTCAAGTAATTACAAAAGAAGACGCTGATCCAACTATTTTTAAAGTGTCTAGTTTTGATAGTATCAGCTTTGTTTGTGAAAATGCAGCAAATGAATTTCCTAAGAAAATTCGATACAGTATCGCAGAAAAAAAATTGTTAGCACTAATTTCGGGTGATGGTTTGGAAATACCTTTTGAGTTTGAAAAAATAGAATAGTTTTCGTTTACAATACGCGATTCAATTTTTCAAAAAGCAGTTTTTTTAATTGCGTATATTTTTGAACCATTTCTAAATCACTTTGATTGGTTTCTATCGATTTTTCGGGTTGATTTTTTGGGTCAAGATCGGCTACCAACGATTTAATTTTGTCTTCAATTAGAATTCGTCGTAAATTATAAATAACGTCGGTTATCAATTTAGAAAGTTTACTCTCTTTTGTTTTAACCATTATTTCGTGACGTTCCCAATCGCTCAACACATATTGTTCTTCATCCATTAAAATATTCGTTACTGTACTCGCAATTTCCATATCTTCATGGTGCGTAAACGACTCAATTTTAATATCTTGCTTTTGGTTTAGCTGATTAATAATCTCGTAATAAATCTTTAAAAATATCGGATTTGCAAACTCAATTTCGTCTTCTTGCAAATGTAAATAAATCTCATTCGAAACCACATTTTGATATTTTTCTTTTTGGATGATTTTCTTTCCTTGATCATCCGTCGTAGCGATATAATCAACAAAATCTACCTCATGATTACCGTACAATAATAATATTTCAATCAGTTTTTTTTCTTGACGAAACAACTGATCAACTTTTTCAATTTGCTTATTTTCTTTCTTTACCGCCACTAACGGAACAACAGAAGTGCCCTGTGCGTTACCGGAATCTCGCTGCTCTTTTTTAAATATTTGAGAAAGCTCATTAAATAAAACGCTTTCCGAAATATCCATGATTCGCGCACATTCTTGAACATAAACTTCTCGCTGAATATTATTTGGTATTTTTGAAATACTATGCACCATATCCCGAATCAACTCTGCCTTTTTTATCGGATCATTTTTCGTACCATCCAATAAAAGTGATGCTTTGAACTGAATAAAATCTTGTGCGTGTTCCTCTAAATAGTCTTTAAGTTCTTCTGCCGATTTTTTCTTAGCAAAACTATCCGGATCATCTCCTTCGGGGAAAGCAACAACTTTTACATTCATGCCTTGCTCTAAGATCAAGTCAATTCCACGAATAGAAGCTCTTATTCCGGCAGCATCTCCATCAAATAATACGGTAATATTTGGTGTAAGCCTGTTAATCAATCGTATTTGATCCGGCGTCAAAGCCGTCCCAGATGAAGCCACAACATTTTCAATACCAGATTGATATAATGAAATCACGTCGGTATAACCTTCTACCAAATAACAGTTATTTTCTTTTGCAATAGTTGTCTTGGCCTGAAAAATACCATATAAAACTTTGCTCTTATGATAGATTTCACTTTCAGGAGAATTTACATATTTCGCTACTTTTTTATCGGTAAGTAAAGTTCTTCCTCCAAAACCTAAAATACGACCACTCATGCTGTGAATAGGAAACATCACCCGACCTTTAAAACGATCAAACTTCTTGGCTCCTTTACCATCATGTTGATCTTCTTTTACAATGGTAAGTCCGGTTTTTTCTAGAAATTCGAGATCGTACTTTTTTTGCAAAGCCACATCCGTAAAGTTCGTCCATTCATCAAGGGCATATCCCAATTCAAACTTTTTAATGGTATCATCGCTAAAGCCACGTTCTTTGAAATACGTTAAACCAATGGCTTTTCCCTTTTCGGATTGGTATAAATTTTCATGAAAATGATTTTTCGCAAATTCAGAAACCAAATACATGCTTTCCCGCGCATCTGCATAAAGCTTTTGCTCGTCAGTTTGCTCGGTTTCTTCAATTTCAATATTGTATTTTCTTGCGAGGTATCGGATAGCTTCCGGATAGGAATAATGTTCATGCTCCATTAAAAAAGAAATGGCATTCCCTCCTTTTCCGGTACTAAAATCTTTCCAAATTTGCTTCACGGGAGACACCATAAAAGATGGAGTTTTTTCATCTGTAAAAGGGCTTAATCCTTTAAAATTCGCTCCCGATTTCTTTAAGTGAACAAAATCACCAATGACCTCTTCTACTTGAGAAGTTTCAAATACTTTGTCAATGGTGTCTTTTGATATCATGAATTAATATGGGTTTTTTTAAATTATAACAAAACTACATAAAAAGCACAAATTCTATTCCATAAAAAAACTACAATATTGACTTATATTGTAGTTAATTTTTTCACCCAAAATAAAATCTTAAGAAACTGCCTTCAACTTTTTAATAGTGGATTTGGTCAATTTTCTTTCGGCATATTTTCTAGTCACTATTAACTTTTTCTCATCGCTACCAGGTAAATCAAACATGGCATCGGTCAAAATTTCTTCGCAAAGCGAACGTAAACCACGAGCTCCTAATTTGTATTCTGACGCTTTATCAACGATAAAATCCAAGGCTTTTTCTTCAATGGTGAATTCAATTCCATCCATTTCGAATAACTTGGTATATTGCTTGATAATAGCATTTTTAGGTTCGGTTAAAATAGATCGTAACGTTTCTTTATCTAAAGGCACCATAAAAGTAAGAGCAGGCAAACGACCAATAATTTCCGGTATCAAACCAAAAGATTTTAAATCACTTGGCAAGATATATTGTAATAAGTTTTCTTGATCGATCTTATCATCAGACATTGAAGCGCTATAACCAACGGCTTGCATATTCAATCGTTTACTGATCAATTTATCAATACCACTGAATGCACCTCCGGCAATAAATAAAATATCTTTGGTATTTACTTCTACAAATTTTTGATCGGGATGCTTTCTACCACCTTTTGGCGGAACATTAACTACTGTTCCTTCCAATAATTTCAATAAAGCTTGTTGCACTCCTTCACCGGAAACATCCCTAGTAATCGAAGGATTATCACTTTTACGAGCAATTTTATCAATTTCGTCGATAAAAACAATGCCTCTTTCGGCCTTATCCACTTTGTAATCTGCAGCTTGTAACAAACGTGTTAAAATAGTTTCGACATCTTCTCCCACATATCCTGCTTCGGTTAAAACCGTAGCATCAACGATAGCAAAAGGAACTTCCAACATTTTAGCTATAGTTCTAGCAATTAATGTTTTACCAGTTCCTGTTTCACCAACTAAAACGATATTACTTTTTTCAATTTCAATATCATCATCTGATTTAGTAGGATCTTGCAGTAAACGCTTGTAATGGTTATAAACCGCAACCGACATTACCTTTTTTGCCTGATCTTGCCCAATAATATATTGATCTAAAAAACCTTTAATTTCAGTAGGTTTTTTAACTAAGAACTCAGAAGAAACTTTGTCTTTTTTATTGGCAACGGTTTCTTCTATAACAATACCATGAGCTTGTTCAATACATCTATCGCAGATATGTGCATCAACACCAGCAATTAATAAGTTGGTTTCTTCTTTCTTTCGTTTACAAAACGAACATTCTAATTCTTCTTTTTTCGACATACTTATCTTTTAAATAAAATCGCTTTATAGTCGCAATCTAAACTCGACTGCTTCTAATTTTACAGCTTAAAGTTTGATTATTTACGAACCAAAACTTCATCAATCATGCCATATTTTTTAGCTTCATCTGCTTTCATCCAATAATCTCTATCAGAATCTATTCGAACCTTATCAATTTTTTGACCTGAATGTTTTGCTATAATTTCATATAACTCGTCTTTTAATTTCAATATTTCACGAGCAGTTATCTCAATATCAGATGCTTGCCCTTGAGCACCACCTAAAGGCTGATGAATCATAATTCGTGAATGTGGCAAGGCGGAACGCTTTCCTTTTTGCCCGGCACACATTAATACGGCTCCCATGGAAGCTGCCATTCCGGTACAAATTGTTGCTACTTCTGGTTTAATAAATTGAATCGTATCGTAAATACCTAAACCAGCATACACGCCTCCACCAGGTGAATTTATATAAATAGAAATATCTTTAGACGAGTCAACACTTTCTAAGAATAACAATTGTGCTTGGATGATGTTTGCCACATAATCGTCAATTGCTGTTCCTAAAAATATAATTCGATCCATCATCAAACGAGAAAACACATCCATTTGTGCAACGTTTAACTGACGCTCTTCAATAATATATGGTGTTACACTGCTTACCAATTGATCGATATGCAAACTGCTAATACCTTGATCTTTAACTGCGAATTTTTTAAATTCTTTTCCGAAATTCATGAGAATTTATTTTAATAATTAAGAATGCAAAGATACTTAAAATTAAGTTATACAAGCCTAGTTCAACACGCTAAAACCTCTATTTTTATAGCTTTATCAACTAATTAAACTATTAAATTGAGAATTTATTCCCTAAAATTAAAAAACCTCATAAGTTTTGACTCATGAGGTTAGTTTTATACCTAAGAAAAAGTATATCAATTATTTATAAACTTCTTTAATGAAGTCTTCATACGTAACTTCTTTTGTTTTCAACTTGATGTTTTCTTTAAAAAATGTCAATAATTTTTCATTCATCATTTGATCAGAAAGACGTTTTGCTTCTTCTTGGTTAGATAGTACTCGATTTGCTATTTCATCTAATTCTTTCTCTTCTGGATTCATATTCCCAAATTGTGCCATTTGAGCTTTTATATATCCTTTTGCGAAATCTTTTAAATCTTCATAAGTCACGTTAAGATTGTGCTCTTTACTCAATTTACCTTCAATTAATTGGTAGCGCAAACCTTTTTCAGAACGGTTATATTCTTCAACTGCTTCTTCAGGAGTCATCGGTTTTTCACCGGCAACTGCCAACCATTTTTGTAAAAATTCAGCTGGTAAATCAAATTTGGTACTTTCGATCAAACTTTCGGTTACTGCATTTAACAATTGTTGATCAGACTGTGTTGTGAATTGCTTTTCAGCATCTTCTTTTAATTTTTCTTTTAATTCACTCTTGCTTTTCACCACACCATCACCAAATAATTTATCAAACAATTCTTGGTTCAAATCTGCCAATTCCGTTTTTGTAGCTTCTTCAACAGTAAAAGTTAATGGCGCATCAAAATCATGAACTTCATCATGCGTAATACCTAACATATGAATCAACATATGATCGTCTTCAAATAATTTTTTTGACTCTAATTCAATAACATCACCAACTTTTTTACTTATAAATTTACCTAGATTCTTTTTGCCTTTGATTTTATCTAATTTAAAAGTAGATTTTTTTGAAATCCCTTTTTCTTCATTGGCAAATGTTCCAGTAACATTTGAATTTTCTTCAATTGCATTTTGCGCGATCATTTTACCATATTGTTCTCTAATATTAGTAATTTGAGTATCTAACATTTTATCGTCAGCTACAATTTTATAGGCTGTAATCGCTTTTTTTGGAGTTAAATTCACATCAAACTCAGGTGCAAGTCCTAATTCAAATTCAAAATTAAAAGAATCAGCATCCCAAGAAAAATTCTCTTGTGCTTTTGGCAACGGATTTCCTAAAACATCTAACTTTTCTTCGATTAAAAAGTTATTCAATGCTTCTTGTAAAAGTTTATTAACTTCATCAATCATCACTGATTTTCCGTATTGTTTTTTCACCAAACTCATCGGCACATGTCCTTTTCTAAAACCTGGAATATTCGCTTTTCTACGGTAATTATCTAGTTCTTTTTCAACTTTTGACTTATAATCATCTGCAGTAATATCAATTTTTACGATAGAATTAAGCTTATCTATGTTTTCTTTTGTGATTTTCATTATGTGTAAATTTAACTTTTCAAAAAATTAAGGGTGCAAAATTAATCAATTATAACCATATAACCATACC
>CBDTUD010000068.1:0-14492 GCA_965363545.1 uncultured Flavobacteriaceae bacterium
TTTTCCTACCAAATTCAGGGTAAGCCAATTGTTTTGATTGCCTTTATTATTTCTTAAAAACATTCCGATACTATCTAAATTCACAATGTAAATATCAATATCACCATCATTGTCATAATCGCCTAAACAAGCTCCTCTGCCTACATGCTCCTCTTTGAAGTATGTGCTGCGTTCAATAGAAACATCTTTAAATTTTCCATTTTCGATATTTTCAAATAATTGATCTTCCTGACCATATAAATGCTTCAGCTCACCGTTTGTTTTAAAAATATCGGCATCGCTGTCATTGTCATAATCTAAAAAGGAAGAAGACCATCCAACAAATTGTCCGGATGCTACCGAAATTCCGGAAGAATACGATTGGTCATTAAAAACGCCATTTCCCAAGTTTTCATAAAGAGAGCAATAATTATCATCAGAAATAAAAAGATCAAGTAATCCATCTCCGTTATAATCTGCAAAATCAACCGACATGCTTACGGTTGCTTCACCTGATTGGCTAAAACCTGTACCCGACATGACGCCTTTATTGGTGAATCCTTTTCCGGCATCGTTATGCCAGAGGTAATTTACAGTGTGGTCATTGGCCACATAAATATCGACAAACCCGTCGTCATTATAATCTGCTGCACCAACACCCATTGCTCGACCATCAATATCTTCAATACCCATTGCCTCGGTAACATCTTCAAAAGTTCCATCTCCATTGTTGCGATATAAAATATCCGGTTGACTGTCATAAGCTAATGGCCCAGGAAATCCATCTGGAGCATAATAGTATTTATATTCTGGATCAAAATTGAGGTAGTTTCCAACGTAAAGATCTAAAAAACCATCATTGTCATAATCCATCCAAACTGCTCCAACGCTACAGTTTTTTCCTCCACCAACCTTGGCAGCTTTTGTTATATCTGAAAAAGTTCCGTTACCGTTATTTTTATAGAGTGTATTTTCACCGTTATTACTTATGAAAATATCCGGGAAACCGTCATTATCAATATCTCCAACAGTTACGCCCATACTATAAAGAGAGGCACCAACACCTGCTTTTTGCGTAACATCTTCAAAAGTGCCATCTTTTCTATTGCGAAACAGATGATTTGTTGCCGCTGTTTTTGGCTTTTCACTTTTGCTGAAACCTTCTACCCAGGTACCGCTGCACATAAAAATATCCATAAAACCGTCTTGGTCATAATCGAGAAAAGCAGCACCACCACCAACAGATTCTATAATGTTTTGCATATGATCAGCACCAATGGAGTGTTTGAAATCTATTCCTATTTCTTGACCAATTTCTTGAAAAAATTCTTCATTCACCGCTGGAGGAGTTATACTCGATTGACTTTGAACTTCTGTAGTTTGTTTGGTATCCGAATTACATCCCGTAAAGGCACTAGATAATAGGATTAGATAAAATAACCCGCTGATATTAAGGTGTTTGCTGTATAAATTCTTTAAAAAGAAAAGAGACCAATTGTTTTTAGGTAATTTTTTTATCATGCTGTTTTTTATAAACGAGATTCTGAAAATTCATTTAAAAATAATGCTCAAATAGGTGTGTATTTTTTGTTGTAAAGAAATCAAATTGTTTTGATGGTTTTATTCCCATCAGAACACTATTTAAGTGGTATCAAAAATAGAGGATTGCTATGGTTAAAATAATGACAAAAATCATATAGACTAAAAACTCTTTTACTTTTAAAAGCCTTTATATTTCTTGTTTTTAACCCTTTCGTACGAACACTCGTTTTTAGTTCTATTTTTCCTTATCAAAAGGCCAAGAAACGATGCCTCCTTCCAACACTTTCACATTTTTATAGCCCTGAGCTTTAATCAGCACGGCAGCTTCATAACCTCGAAGTGATATTTTGCAATACGTAATAATTTCGGTATTTTTATCTTTTGGTAACTCTAACAATCTTTTACGCAATTTTCCTAATGGTATAAGTGTTTCTCCAATACCCAAACGTGTGACTTCGTATTCATCAGCGCCTCGAACGTCTAACAAGAAAATTGGCTCATTTTGTTTTATTTTTTCAACTACTTCCAAAGCGGATATGCCTTCAAAAATACCATGCATTTTATTTTGTAAAATCTGAGCTGATGCTATACTATGGTCAATCGCCAATGAAAATGGGGGAGCATAAGGTAAATCGGCATTTACCATATCATCGATGGTTAAATTTCCTTTTATGGCAGTTGCCCAAATCGCCAGTTGCTTGCTTACATCACCAGGGCCAAGACATTGCGCTCCCAGAATTTTACCAGTTTCTTTCTCAGCAATTAGTTTTGTAATTAATAGTTGACCATTCATATACCCGGGTTTATCAAGGCTAGCATTTACTATTCTGACAAAATCGAAATTTTCTTTTTCAGCTTGTGATTCTGATAATCCGGTTATTCCGATGCCAAAATCAAAGAGTTTGCATATTCCTGTTTGAATTGTTCCCGGAAAAGTAGCAACGTTTCCACGGATAATATTTTCGCCGACTACACGACCTTCTAAATTAGCTAAATCTCCATATGGAGCGAGTACATTTTTACCGGTAATAATATTTTTTATCTCGCAACAGTCTCCCGCTGCGTAAATATCTGGATCGTTAGATTGCATGTATTTGTCTACTGTGATTCCACCCAATTCTCCTATATGAATACCAGCATCTTTCGCCAGTTTTACATTAGGTTTTACACCAATGGCAATTACTGCTAATTCACATGGTATTTCAGTGCCATTTTGGAGTTTGACAGCTGTTAGTTTTCCGTTTTCTCCGATGAATTCGGCTACACCGTTTTTGGTTATGACATTGGCTTTTGTCTTTAAATAATTTTGGACAAGTTTTGCCATTTTCCAATCTAAAAAAGTAAGCAGTTGCGGTAGTAATTCAACCATAGTTAATTCTATTCCGCTGAGGTGCAGTGCTTCTAAAGTTTCAATACCAATCAAACCACCACCAATAACTACAGCTTTATTTATTTTACCGTCATCTTTAATTTTTCGTAAATAATCGGCATCTTGCATGGACTGAAGAGTCGTAATTCCTTTTAAATTTGTTCCGGGAATTGGAGGAATATTAGGAGTCGCACCTGTTGTAATGACCAATTTGTCGTACTCTTGAAAGCCTGTTTCTCCGGTATGAAGATCTTTATATTTAATTCTTTTATTTTTTCGATCAATTTTGATAACTTCTGTATGCACTTTTGCGACAATTCCTTTAGCATTCCAATAAAAATTAGGGTCTCTAACCACACCTGTAGGAGTGCAAAGCAATTGGTTTCTATCGTCAAAAAATCCGCCAATATAATATGGAAAACCACAAGATGCCATTGATAAATCTTTTCCTTTTTGAAAAATGGTAATTTCAGCAAATTCATCCATTCTACGTGCTCTTGCTGCTGCTTTTGGTCCAGCAGCTGAACCTCCGATTATGATTATTTTTTTATGCATAACTTTCTCTTTTTATTAATTTGTATTTGAATTAAAAATTAAAAATCATTCCTGATTTTACTTGTTGTATTTTAAATTTCTCTGAAAAAGCAAATAACGCCTCCAATTGAGTGCAATGCGAAGGGTAGATATTTTCAATCTGGTTACTTTTTAGAAAATGAATCGTTTTTTGGGTTTGTTCGCTATTATATTTTAAATGAAAACCTCCTAGTACTGTTTTGACAGAATCTATTCCGGTAATTTTCCGGGCATAGTCAATGATATTGCAAATACCAGAATGGCTGCATCCGGTTATAATGTGTAGTTGCTCTTGCTGTATTATTACTAAAGCAGAATCGTCAGGAATGAAATCCGGATTTCCATTTTCATCTTCAAAAGAAGTATTTTGTGCTTCAAAAGTATTATTTCGAGGAATTTCTCCTAAAAAAATAATAGTATCACTTATATGGAATGGTTTTGCAGTAATTTTGAGAGTAAATTTTGCCATTAACTCTTCTCTGTTTAAAGCTAAACCGATGTTTGTTTTATCTTCTTTTCGGAATCTTTTGATAAAAGAATTGGGATGTGTAATTAGTGTTTTATCGGATAAATATTGCAATCCATTGCCGTGATCCCAATGTCCGTGACTTAATACGATAGTATCTATATCTTTTTGTAAATCAATATGCAATCGTTTCGCATTTTTTAAAAATACATTAGTATGTCCGGTATCAAAAAGAATCTTTTTACCTTCATGTTCAATGAGATAGGATAAGCCGTGTTCTGCCAGAAATTTGCCTCCGGCCGTGTTTTCAGTTAAAACTGTTAATTTCATGTAAGTTCTGTTGAAAATGGTGTTTTAGAGCATCAATAACCATAGATGGTGCTCGCACTGGTGAACGAGTTTTACTATCGACAAACACCACCACACTTTTTGCTGTGTTTAGAATAATTCCAGTTTTATTTGTTATTTTAAATTCAAAACAGAGACGAGTTCTAGGAAGCTCTTTTAGGATAGTGCTAATGGTAATCAATTCATCGTAATGTGCTGGTTTTTTGTATTTTATTTCGAATGAAATAACAGGCAGCATGATGTTATTGTCTTCTAAAATGCTATCATTGATTCCGTACTTTCGTAATAGTTCGGTACGAGCTTGATGGTAATATTTCATGTAGTTGGCATGATACACATAACCCATTTGATCTACTTCGTCATAGCGCGGACGTAACTGAATTATATCTTTTATCATTGTCTTTTTTTAGCTAAATATATGTTGCATTCGTTTTTCTTTAGTATCTAAATAATTTGAATTGAATTTGTTTTTTCTAATGACCAAAGGAATGCGCTTCGTAATTTTAATCCCGTTTTCTTCCAAGCCAGTTATTTTATCGGGATTATTGGTCATTAATTTTACTTTATCCACGCCAAGTGTTCTTAAAATTTCAGCACAAATTGCATATTTTCTTTCATCAGGTGCAAATCCTAAAGCAGTGTTGGCATCAACCGTATCCAAACCTTGTTCTTGCAGGTGATATGCTTTGATTTTATTCATCAAGCCTATGCCTCTTCCTTCTTGCTGCAAATACACCAAGATTCCACTGCCATTTTTTTCAATATTTTTCATAGATTGACTTAATTGTTCGCCACAATCGCATCGTAAAGAGCCAAATAAATCACCGGTAGCGCAAGCCGAATGAACACGTGTCAGAATTGTTTCTTCGGATTCCAAATCTCCTTTTACCAAAACAATATGTTCAAGTTTGGTCGTCTTTTCCTGAAAAGGAATGAGTTCAAAATGACCATATTTTGTTGGGAGTTGTACCTTTTTTCCTTGAACTAAGATTTTTTTATAGAAATTTTTCATTAGCTAAACTTTTTTTAATTGATTCCATATTTCTCGAATTTGAAAAGAAGTTTCGCTTTCTGGAAAATATTCAATAATCGTTTTTCCTTCATTCATCGCTTCTACCATTTTATGATCGAAAGGGATTTTCGCTAAAAGCGGAATAGATTGCGATTTGAGATAATTTTCTATTTCTTCTGACATTTCAAGGTGTAAGTCAAATTTATTTATGATCGCAAAAGTTTTTATGTGAAAAGAGTTAATAAGCACTAACAATCGCTGGGCATCATGTAATCCAGATTTTGTTGGTTCGATAACAAGAAGTACACGCTTGGTGCCAGAAAGAGCAGCAATTGTTGCGCAGCCAATACCAGGAGGACCGTCGTTGATAACAAAATCTAACTTATTTTTATGGGCAATTTCTTTTGCTTTATTTCGTACCTGAGTTACCAACTTTCCTGAATTTTCTTCGCCAGCACCCATCGTGGCATGAACCAAATCTCCAAATCGGGTCGAAGAAACATACCAATTGCCTGAGATACTTTTATGAGAAGTGATTGCATCGATTGGACAAACTTTTTCGCATAGTTTGCATCCTTCACATTGGTATTGATTTATAACCAAATAGCCTAGAGTATTGTAATGAATCGCATCAAACCGACAATAATCAATACAGATACCACATTCATTACAAATTTCGGTGTTAATATTAGATTTAGATCCGCCAGAGAATTCATATTGTTCTTGAATATTTGGTTTTAATAAAAGGTGTAGATTTGCGGCATCAACATCTTCATCGCAAAAAATAGCATTTTTTGCAATCGCAGCCAAAGCTCCGGTAATTGAGGTTTTACCAGTTCCACCTTTCCCGCTAAGTACAGTAATCTCCAGCATATCGCAATTTTTTAAAATAAATTGAATCCAGTATTTCTTGATATGCAATTGCAATTTCTTTTGGGGTTTCGTCAAATACTTTTCCCTTGGCGTAATTGGCAGCATATTTTTTATTGAAAGGAATCTCACCCAAAACTTCAATTTTCTCTACTTCGAGATACTCATAAATAACATTTGATCCAAGCCCGGCTTTATTAATTATAACTCCAAAAGGTTTGTTGATTTCTTTTAATAATTCTACCATTATTTTTAAATCATGGACTCCGAAAAGCGTAGGTTCTGCCACTAGAATTACAAAATCAACATCGCTTACTGTTTCAACAACCGGACAACTTGTTCCGGGAGGAGCGTCGTAAATTATTACTTCAAAATTTTCGGGGACTGATTTTTTTAATTCCTTTATTAATGCCGTTTGTTTAGAAGATCCAATCTTTAATCTACCAGTTACGAGACGCAAAGAATTATCTGTACGATAAGTAGAAATTGTACCTATGGTTTCTTGGTATTCTGTTATTGCGTCATTCTCACAAGCAATCAAACAGGCACCACAAGAATGGCACAAATCCGGATTAATTGCAGCAAAGTTAACCGACGGAATAACCGTAATCGCATTGAATTCACAATACGACACACACTTTTTTGAATAGCAACATTTATTGATATCAATTTTAGCAAGACCTTGTGTGCTTGTTATTTCTTCCGTTTCATAGAAGTCCGGAAAAAATATGTGGTCATTTGGTTCTTCTACATCACAATCTACCAACAATGCGTTAGTTTGATATTGATTTTTGAAAAAATGCAATAAATTAACGGAAACGATTGTTTTACCGGTTCCGCCTTTTCCACTGGCAACGGCTATTTTAAAAGACATAGTCCTACAGATTTATCGGCTTGCTTCAAGATTAACTCAAGATGAAAATCTAAATTAAAATGCTAAGCACTATAATATTCAGAGATAGGTTTGTTTTTAGTGATCACAATAGTTTCCTGTTAGATTTAGGCTACCATTTAAAAATTGTTCTGCTAATTCTTTCGACGCAAGTTTAGGTGCGCCAACAAAGACATTAACTCCATATTTGTTAAAAATAGTGATTGCTTTTTGACCTACTCCTCCAGCAATAATATCGGTAACGCCTTGCTCAGAAAGCCATTTTGGTAACAGACCTGGTTCATGAGGAGGAGGAACGATTGCAGATGAAGAAATAATATTTTTATTTTCTGTTTTGATGATTTCGAAAAATTTACAATGACCGAAATGAGCATCAAGAATGCCAGATCCGTCTGTTGGAATTGCGATTGTTTTTTCCATTTTAGTAAAATATTTTAATTAATTTTTGTTTAGTTTTTCAAGTATGTCTCCAATAGTGAGGTCTTCCTCTTGAAGAATAACCATTTGAATTTTGAATTTATCTAGTAAATCTTTGGCTTTGGGCCCGAAATCTCCAGAAATAACTTTTTGAACTTTCATTTCAATAATTTTTTCTGCGGTTTTTAAACCTGCGCCATTACTAGCGTCAATATGCATATTTTGATAAAAATTGACTTCTTTTGTATTTTCGTCAAATACACAAAACCATGCGGCTCGACCAAATCGTTTGTCGAATGTTGCTTTTATCGAATTATTAGAAGCGGTTATTACTGTTTTCATTTATATGTTTTTATTTAAAATATCGATTTTTTTAGATGCACAAATAGGGCATTCTTGTTTTTTAATAGTACTAGGTATGGTAAACCGAACATGGCAATCATTGCATTCAAACCAGTTTTTATCTAAAATGACGTTACCGTAAACAGCTTTGATTTCTTTTGTTTCTACCAAAGCCTTTGCTATTTTTTTTCTTGCATTTTCATATATTCTTGCAAAGGTTGCTCTTGATATGCCCATTAATTCTGCTGCTTCCTTATGATTCATGTTATCATAATCAGCTAGTTTAATGGCTTCATATTCTTCATAAAGCAATTCGATAAAATCGGTTGATTTAGAGACTGTTCCGTAAGGTTTGTATCCTTTAAAATTTGGCGGTGCTACTACTTTTCTTAACCTTTTTGGTCTGGACATATTTGTGAAATTGTATAATATTGAATTATTTACACCACAAAAGTAATGAGAATATTCTCATAATAAAAAATTTTGCACGAATTTATTTTGAAATTTTTCTATTTGAGTTTAGGAAGGTTTATTTTTTGCCGGAAACTATATTGTAGTTATAGTTTCAAAAATAACAGTAAGTAATTCTTTAAAGAAAATCATTTATTTTTTGAAGTAATTGTGTATAAAGCTAGATTTTTTTAATACTGTTGTCTTAGTGGTTATTTTTTCATCAACTTTTTTAAATCATCTGTATCAGAATAGGAGACACCCGAAAAATTAAGATCGGAAACCGTCATCAATATATCACTAGGGTTTGCGAGTTTTTCCTTTTCAAAGTCATTCTGTACTATGAAAATTGCATTTCCTTTAGCTACCCGATCATCTTCCGATAAGGTAATAGTTCCGTTCATACTTGCTTCCGGATTTCTTTCTAACTGGTTTGCAGATTGGTTGTAAAAGTTAGTAAATAATTTACCCTCTTTGTCAGGACGTTTGAGCTCCAACAAAACGCGTGTAAGTGTATTTGCATCTACATCGTATTCGAGCTGAACAGCCTCACTACCTTTATCTAGTTTCTTTTTGAAAGTAATCGTAGCGGTTCGCACATTCGTACTGCTATTTCTCGATACTAGACCGCTAGCCTCTGTATAGCCCCAATCTTCACCGTTTATCTTACACAAATAAGTATTATTACTGGTGCTTTGTGTAGATGTATTTTCTTTGCTTTTCGTAGTGGTTTCTACCGGGTTTTCAGATGTGCTTTCTGCTTTTTTAGTTGTTTCTCCACAAGCAAACACTAATAATATTAACATGGATAAACATATTATTTTTCTCATGATACTATATTTTTTAGTTTCGAATTCTATATATAAAATTATGCACTTAAAATAAGAACGGATATAAAATATGTAACATATAATATAAGAAATGTAACATAAGATAAAAATGTAAAATTGGTTGAAATAGAACAAATCAAGATAAGTTCATTTGCTAAAACCATGTGTTACGTTTAAATTTTTCTATTTTTACAATAATTAATAAACCCTTATTCATTGTAGCACATGTCAAATTATAAATATTTTATATCTCTCTTTTTTATAGTAGGGATTTCCTTGTTTTTTTTTAAAAATGTAAACACCACAAAAGATCCAATAATATTTGGTAAAACGGCTAATCACCAAGCCGATAAAGATTATAAAACTCAAAAAAGAAACTCTCAAGAAAGTATTAATAATCTAAAATTACCTTATCAAAATTCAAATTTACCGGTAAGCGAGCGTGTAACTGACTTGTTGGAAAGAATGACCTTAGAGGAGAAAATTTCGCAAATGACTATGCGAAAAATGCAGTTTGATCTCGATTCTCAAGGAAATGTAACTAAAGAATCTTTAGACTCTGTTTTTAAAGGAGAAAGTGTTGGTTGCTTAGAGAGTCCGTTTATTGGTGTTGATGAAATTGCGAAATTCTCAGAGGCGGCAGACACCTATCTTCGGGAACATACCCGGCTTGGTATACCTGCGATTCAAATAGCAGAATGTTTGCACGGACAGTTAGCTTTCGGAGCAACAATTTTTCCGCAATCAATAGCGCAAGGCAGTACTTGGAATCCGGAATTGATAAAAAAAATGGGAGAAGTTATTGCAAGTGAAGCCACTTTATCAGGAGTTGATCAAGCATTATCACCACTTTTTGATTTGGCCAGAGATCCGAGATATGGTAGGGTAGAAGAATGTTTTGGTGAAGATCCGTTTCATGTTGCAGAGATGGGAAAAGCTTTTGTAATTGGTATGCAAGGAAATCCGGAAATTACAAAAACACATATCCCAGAAGGAAAATTGATGTGTACAGCAAAGCATTTTGCAGCATATAGTACTCCAATTGCTGGTATAAATTTAGCTCCTGTCGAAGTTGGAGAAAGAGATTTACGCAGTTTGCATTTGTATCCTTTTGAAAAAGTAATCAAAGAAGCCAATATTTATTCGGTCATGCCAGCATATAATGAATTGAATGGCATACCCTTGCATTCCAACACCTATTTAATGAAAGATATTTTGCGAGATACCTATAACTTTACCGGTTATGTGTTTTCCGATTATGAAGCCATTTGGATGCTCGAACATTTTCATAAAGTTACCCCTAACAAAGCTGAAACTGCAATTGCAGCTTTAAAAGCAGGAATAGATCTTGAAGCACCAAATGATTATGCGTATTCAGAATTGTATAATTTGGTGCAAACAAAAAAAATTGATGTTGCTCTAATTGATAATGCTGTAAAAAATATTTTGACCGTGAAGTTCAAAGCCGGTTTATTTGACAGACCGTATAAAGCTCCTGAAAAAGTTTCTTCTTTAATTCATAAAAAAGAGTCGGTTGACCTTGCACTTGAGATTGCCGAAGAGTCTGTTATTTTATTAAAAAATGATAATGATTTATTACCCTTAGATGTTTCAAAACTGAAATCGATTGGGGTTATCGGCCCGAATGCCGATCAAGTTCAATATGGTGATTACAGTTATACCAAAGATAATGCGTCGGGTGTCACAATTTTAGAAGGAATAAAAAATATAGCAAAAAACCAAGTAAAAGTGAATTATGCCGAAGGTTGTGGTATAACGAATTTGGATAAAAGTAATATTGTAAAAGCGGTAGAAGTTGCTAAAAAAAGTGATGTTGTGGTTTTAGTTATTGGAGGAACAAGTTCTACTTTATCAGGAATTGGATGGGGTGAAGATCGAAAAGATGATTACCCAACTTGCGGTGAAGGATTTGACAGAACAACGCTCACTCCACCAGGCGTTCAGCCAGAATTGATTCAAGCATTGCATGAAACAGGTAAGCCGATCGTAATGGTTATGGTGCATGGTAGAGCTTATTCCATTGCATGGGAAAAGGATAATATTCCTGCTATTTTAGAAGCTTGGTATCCAGGTGAGCAAGGTGGGAATGCTGTTGCTCGAATTCTTTTTGGCGAAACTGTTCCGTCAGGAAAATTACCGGTTTCTGTACCGAGAAGTGTAGGGCATGTACCAACGGTTTATAATGCAAAACCATCGGGAAAAGGATTTTATTGGAAAAGAGGTACTCCCGAAAAACCAGGAAGAGATTATGTTTTTTCAACACCGGATGCCTTATTTCCTTTTGGTCATGGCTTGAGTTATACCCAGTTCGATTATTCGGATTTGAAACTCGAAAAAAGTGTGATGAAAGTAACCGATGCAACCATCCGTTTAACGGTGAAAATTAAAAACACAGGTAAAAGAACCGGAAAAGAAGTGGTTCAATTGTATATCAATGACAAAGTTAGTTCGGTGACAACTCCTTCAAAGGCCTTAAAAAGTTTTCAAAAAATTAGTGTAGAACCAGGAGAAACAAAGTTAATTGACTTTTCAATTCCGGTAAACGAACTTGGGCTTAGGGATGCAGATTTGAATTATGTGATAGAACCCGGAGAATTTGAAATTTTGATTGGTAGTTCTTCTGAAGATATTCGATTGAAAGAAACGATTGTTCTTCAATAAATAAAATTATTTTAAGATGATTAGAATTCCAAAAGTTTTCGTTTTTTTAATTGCAATAGTAAGCTTGCTTTCTTGTGCAGAAAAAGAAAAGGAAAAAGAAACCAAAAAAAGACCAAATATCCTTTTTATCATGTCTGACGACCACGCCTATCAAGCGATTAGCGCGTATAGTGATAAGTTGATAAAAACGCCAAATATTGATCGTCTAGCGGATGAAGGGATGCTTTTTACGAATGCCTGTGTAACAAATTCAATTTGTGCACCATCTAGAGCAACTATTTTAACAGGAAAACATACCCATATTAATGGGAAAATTGACAATAAAATGCCCTTTGACACAACGCAAGTTACGTTTCCTAAATTGTTTCAGGAAGCTGGTTATCAAACGGCTATGTTTGGAAAATTACATTTTGGAAATAACCCAAAAGGGGTAGACGAATTTACAATTTTACCAGGTCAGGGAAACTATATCAATCCAGAATTTATTACCAATAGAGGAGATACAACCATTACAGGTTATGTCACTGATATTATTACAGACTTAACTATTAATTGGCTAGATAAAAAGAGAGATACCGAAAAGCCATTTATGTTGATGTATTTACACAAAGCTCCTCATCGTCCATGGTGGCCGAGTCCGGAAAAATTTAAAGAATTCAGCAAAAAAACGTTTCCGGAACCGGAGTCTTTATTTGACGATTATAAAAACAGAGGAACAGCGGCTAAAACCGCTGAAATGAATTTATTATACCATATGAAATATGGTCATGATTCTAAAATTCGTCCTGAAACGTTAGCTGAAATGGGAGATGTAATACCGTATGTTCCTCCATTTATTTGGAATGGTGTTGATGGTTTTTCTGGACCTTATAGCCGATTCAATGAAGTACAAAAAACACTGTATGATCCGATTTTAGATTCTATAAATTTAGATTTTAAAACCAATTGGCCAACGATGAATGACGAACAAAAAAAGCGTTGGAAATACCAGCGTTATATGCAAGATTATTTGGCATGTATTTCTTCAGTTGATGATAATGTTGGTCGCGTTTTAGACTATCTTGATTCTAGTGGTTTAGCTGAAAATACGATTGTTGTTTATACCTCTGATCAAGGTTTTTATCTTGGCGAACACGGTTGGTTTGATAAGCGATTTGTTTATGATGAATCGTTTAAAACACCATTGTTAATTCGATGGCCAAATGAAATCAATGCAGGAACAACAAACGATGAAATGGTTCAAAATTTGGATTTCGCTCAAACTTTTTTAGAGGCTGCTCAAATTCAAATTCCGGAGGATATGCAGGGTGAAAGTTTACTACCACTCTTGAAACAAAACGATGAAAAATGGACACGAGAAGCTGTGTATTATCACTATTATGAATATCCGGCAGTTCATATGGTCAAGCGTCATTATGCGATTGTCACCAAAGAATATAAACTTGTTCATTTTTATTATGATGTCGATGAATGGGAATTATACGACAGAAAAAAAGATCCGCAAGAGATGAATAATGTATATGATGATCCATCGTACGCCGATATCGTAAAAGATCTTAAAATAAAATTAGCAGAACTGCGGTTAAAGTATAAAGATTCTGAAGAATTGGATAAAAAATACATTGAGCTAAGCAAATAAAAATGTGCTTTAGGAAAGCAATTTTACTCATTTTTTGATGGATTTACTTTGTGTTTTCAAAACATGCAGCATAAACTTATATGCTTCTTATGGCTATCAAATAGCATTAAATTCATTGCAAACATTACTCAACCAAAACTTACATATGTTTAGTTTAAGCTTTGATTTTTTCAATATAATTGGAGACTATTACGGGGAAGTTAAGACCTTATATTGATTTTTTTCTACAAATTTAATTTTTAAAGCACACAATATCAATCATTTGCAACTCCAATAATAGCATGTTACATATTTGATATGAATTGTTACAAATGTGTTATGCGGAAAACACTTTCTGTTTTATTTTTGGGGTATAAAGATTTGGATTATTACAACACTTCCCCCTCAAAGTGTTTAAAAAAGAAGGATGCAATTTTAAAAGGTTGTATCCTTTTTTTAATTTATATACTTGATTTAAATTAAATACTTTTTAGTTTCTAAGAATGACAATATTGTACCATTTCCTAACTGTTAAATTATCTATTTTTACTATCAATCTTTAATTGCAATTCTATAATATCATGTCTAAATATTTTTATTTTTTATCCGTTATCTTATTATCAAGCACTTTTTTTGTTGCTTGTGAAGAATCAAAATCCGCCAAAGAAATTAAAATTAGCGAAAATATTCGCTTAAATCAGTTAGGTTATTATCCGAATGCCATAAAAAAAGTTGTTGTTGCAGATAGTATAACACATCAAAATTTTCAACTTTTAGATAGTAAAACGAAAGAGGTTGTTTTTGAAGGAAAACTCTCTGAAATACAAACTTGGAATCTTGCTGGTGAGAAAGTTCAAATTGCCGATTTCTCGGATATTAAAACAAACGGATATTATCAAATTTATATCGAAAAATTGGGATATTCTTATCCGTTTCAAATTAAATATAATGTTTTAGATACTGTTTTTACAGGATCTATACGAGCAATGTATTACCAACGAGTGAGTATTGCATTAGAAGAAAAGTATGCCGGAAAATGGCATCGGGAAATGGCACATGCTGACGATCAAATTTTATTTCATCCGTCAAGCGGAAAAACATC
>CBDTUD010000069.1:0-14290 GCA_965363545.1 uncultured Flavobacteriaceae bacterium
TTTTTCAGGATTCGTGAGATCAATCACTTTACTTACGTACATACTATTCATCTTCGTTTTTTTTTAATTATTATATTAATCAAAGCAGTCAAAAATACGCCATTTGCGGCAATTTTTTTATTTACTTGCTAATCCTTTTCCTTGTTGAATGATAAGATATTGGTTGGGTTTAATGTTTGTAAACATTTCAACTCTACCATCCGACCATTTTATTTCCAATTTGTTAATTAGTTTTTCTTGGCCTAGTCCTATATGAATTCGTGGATCGTTATTTGACAAATATCCAGAAGTCCATTGATTTACATGAACTTGTTTTTTACTATTTGTGGTAACGGTTATTTTTGCGCCTATAGCGGATGCAATTCCTTTTTCTCCTTTTAAAGTAATTCCTAACCAATTATTTTTAGTACTGCTATCATTGCGAAGTAGGGCGGGAGCAGCTTGTAAATCGACATGAGAAATAATAACATCTAAATCGCCATCATTATCATAATCCCAAACCGCTAAACCTCTTCCAGAACGTTTGGTAGAAAAATAAGCGCTATATTCTTTACCAACATCTTTAAAATTACCTTTACCATCATTTTCTAACAAAACCGGATATTGTAAAATAAGTTCTTCTGCAGTTCCGTTTGATGAAATAATATCTAAATCACCATCGTTGTCGAAATCAAAAAGTGCAGTTCCCCAACTGCCTTTGCCTGCAAAGGATTTTGCAACACCACTTTTTTCTGTTATATCTTTAAATAGCCCATTACCTAAATTTTGATATAAAGCGCCATATTTTAAATCGCCTACCAAAACATCGATCAAGCCATCACCATCGATGTCGCCAATTGTTGCGTGCATCGAACCGGTAACATGGCCTTGACTATTAACAGCTACTCCACTTGGCACGCCAACTTCTTTATAGTTGCCATTATCATTTCTGAAAAGATAGTTCATTTGATGATCGTTTGCTTGAAAAATGTCTAAATCGCCGTCATCATCATAATCATAAACTGTTAAACCCATGCATTTTGAATCAGGAAAAAACAATTCTTTTTTCTTCGTTACATCTACAAATTTACCATCGGCTTGTTGCTCGTACAACATGGACGCTTGCCCATTATATTCAGAAGGATGCGGCATCATTCCGGGTGTTTGTGTGGAGATATATTTTGGGTCAAAGGCAAGAAAATTACCTACCATGGCATCTAATCTTCCATCTTTATTATAATCCCAAAAAGAAACTCCGATGCTCCATTTTGTAAAACCATTTAATTTTTCTGGTCCGGTTAATCCCAAAGCAGCAGTTTGTTCTGTAAAAGTGCCATTGCCATTATTGTGATAAAAAACATTCGGACCGTAATTAAGCAAGTAAAGATCTTGAAAACCATCGTTATCTAGGTCCATTGCTCCGGCAGCCATACTCCAATGGCGATCGTCAACACCGGCAATTTTAGAAACTTCGGTAAACGTACTGTCACCATTATTTTCATACAATTTATTCGAGGTGTCTTTGAATACTTTTCCTTCCGTTTGTGAAATGCCTTCGAGATAGGTTCCGTTCATGAGATACAAATCCATGAGACCATCGTTATTGTAATCAAAAACTGTGATTCCGGAACCGCTGCTTTCTAAAATATTTTCGTAAGAATAGTCGCCAAATGTGTATTTGAAATCAATTCCGGCTTGACCGGATACCTCTGTAAAAATCACATTTTTATTTTGTGCTAGGAGCAATGTTGGTATACAAATAGCTAAAACACCGAATAATAATCCTTTAAAATTCTCCTTCATTTAGTCGTTTTTACTTTTAATGGAATTGCGATATGCATCCATATTTACAGTTCTTGTATTATATTCTTCCTGATATTTTTGTAACTCTGGCGTATTTGGATACACGTCTTTTTCAGATGGTGGATAACTGCTCATGCCATGAAATGGTAGCGGTAAAACGGAATTACCAAATGCAGTGTTAATATCACCATCTTTTACCCACCCGACACTGTGAATTAAAAAATCTCTTTTCCATCCTTTTTTTAATTCTGGCAATTCTTTTGCGTTGAATTTCAAGGTTGTTTCATCGCCGGCATTAGAAATAATATATTGATTATCCGATTTCGTCAGAAGAGGTTTCACATCGCCATATCTCGTATAATTACCGGTTAAGTCACGCCATTTTGTATTGGTGTCAACGTTTTCATAATCAAACCAATGTGGCCCGTAACGACCACCTTTTTTATAGGTGCTTGAAAAACCACGGTAATGTAAATCTGCAGAAATTGGTTGTAAAATGCTTGTTTTTATCGATGTATCGGAATTATTTTCAGCAAAGAAAATTTGATCCCAATAAATTTCCATATTGGTTTGAATTCTTATTCTATGATCTTTACTTAAAAATTTTCCCGAAAGGTTTGCAATAACATTTTTATCTTTTCCCATCGGAAAACCTACATTATTAACGACGGTTTCCCATTCTCCTTTTTTGTTGATAACCTGAATAACTGGAGGTTGTACTTTTATAGCATCCGATTGCGAAATGGCAACATTAATACTGGCATCTGTCGGAAATATCCATCCGTTAAGTATAAGCATTAAATTATCTGTTGAAATATCTCCCGGATCGAGAATCAAATCATGCATTTCGGTAGTACCTTGGTATTTCGCCGGTTTTAAATTAGAAATATACTCATCATCTTTTTCTAGTATCAAAGAAAGTAAATCATTGTTTTCAGCATCTTTCGCCGCTATCGGGAAATGTTTTTTGCTCACTTGAATAATTTCCAAACCTGGAAATGGAGGAGGAGAGAATTGCTCCGGAACAAAAATATCTACCGATTCAGGATGATCAACAGCTACCAATTGCATTTCATCCATATATATAGTCTCCCAAAGTTCAGAAGTCATTTGCACGATGTATTCTCCGTTTTTTTCTTGAAGCATATCGCCAGATATTTTGATATAATCATCCGAGGCATCGGCAAAAGCATATTTTGTATTTCCACCCATAATTCCTAAAGGCATACCAAGAGCACTACGCCAAGTAATGTCTTTGGTGAAAACAAATTTCTCACCATTCCAAGTATATAAAAACGGACAAGACCCTTTCAAGGTTTGCGATTCGATAAGTGATTGGTCGCTGTCGGGCATTAAAATATTTTGTGGCACACCATTAGTCCAAGTTATTCGAATAATATCTGCTTTTGTTCTGTTTCCTAATCCAAAATAAACATTCGGACTATTTACAATAGTCGTTTGGTATAAATCTCCGGCACGCATTTCAACTTTTGCACCAATACCAAAATAATTATTTTTTGCGCTTCCGGTTCTTAGTCCTACTAATTTAATGTTGACATAATGGTTCAAACTTCCGCCGTCATTTCGCAATAGAAAAACGCCTCCGTTTAAACCTGCGATAACTAAATCAAGATCACCATCGCCTTCATAATCAAACAAAGCTATTTGGTTACCAGATTTTGGATTTTCAGGTAAAAGATGTGATACATCGGTAAATTTTTCGTTGCCTTCGTTGTGATAAAGTAATAAACCTCTACCATCTTTTTCTTTAGATTTACCTGCAATAACAATATCTAAAAGCCCATCATTGTCAAAATCGAAGAATTCAGTATCATAAGCATGAATGCCTTGAACTGCTGAAAACATTTCGGCACTGTTTTTTATCATTTCAAAAGTACCATCTCCTTTATTTCTAAATAATCCGCTATTTTCCTGAGAATTCCCAGTGAGAAATAAATCTAGAAATCCGTCATTATTCCAATCTGCAACAGCTACAGAACTGCTTCCGCTAGTAGTTGGAAGCCCACTATTTTTTGAAATATCTTGAAAAGCTCCTTGTCTTTGATTGGAGTAGAGGTTATTACTGGCATTCTCATTTGCCACAAATAGGTCAATGTCTCCATCATCGTCAAAATCACCAAAAGCGGCATCAATACTGTGTGCATCTGCGCCACCCGCTAATCCCATTTTTTCAGCCTGTTCTTGAAATGTTCCGTCGCCATTATTTCTAAAAACAAGATTTGAATTTGTTCTTGCTTCAAAAGCGTCTAAATCGCCGTCGTGATCTAAATCAAAAAATAATGCCTTGGTAGCTCCTGTTTTAGAACCAATAGCTGCCTCGTTAGTGACATCTTTAAAAACTCCTTTTCCGGCATTTCTATACAACTTGTCGCCGTTTTCCATGACTATATATAAATCGAGAAAACCATCGTTGTCGTAATCAACAAATTCAGCAGAAGATTCATTACCAGTATGTGTGATTCCCATGTCTTTAGAAATATCCCAGAAATGGTCTAAATCATTATTGAAAAGGTAATGCTTGTATGTAGAAGATTTTATGTCATAACTACCGGCATAGATATCAATATCTCCGTCGCCATCATAATCGGCAAGTTCGACATGTGTAGAATTTTGAAATTCAAGATTTTTATTCTCATCGAATAAACTCATAGCATCTAAACCAACAGCATTGGTAACATCGGTAAATTTAATGATATCAAGCAGAGATATATTTTCGCTGGTAAGAGAAATATGCTGTAAATTATAGGTAATCAACGGAAAACCAATAACTGAGCCACCCGGACCTTTCAAATCTTTTATTCCCGATTGATATGGAAAAGTAACTTTTAGGTAATTATGAAAAATAATAAATTGTGTAATTGCTTTTTCTGTATCCGGTATTCGCAATAAGCTTATGGTATTATTGAAATAATCCACCGCTTCTTTGGGAAATTCAGGAAACTGTTTTTGAATTTTTTCTAGTTGCTCAATTGCTTTGTCGGATTCGTTATTACGGATATAAATCTCAGTCAATTCCATAGCTGGAACTAAATTTCCGGGAGCTTTTTCTACCAGTTGCAATAAAAATATTTTACGCTCTTTTTGAGAATTTTCATCGGATTCTGCAGCATTTAATTCCGATAACAGATATAAAGTTTTTATATGATCTGGTTCAAACTCAATTGTCTTTTTCAATATGGCAATCGCCTTATCTTTTTGACTATCCATTTGATAAACCGTTGCCAATATTAAATTAATATCAGCATCCTTTGCATTAATCTTGATGGCTTTTTTCAGTTGTTCTTCCGCTTCAGCGTATTTCCCCATACGTAAATACACCAAACCTAAATTGGCATAACCAAGTTTTTCATCAGGAGCAAGCTCGATATATTTCAAAAATTCTTGTTCGGCTTCCTCTAATTTGAACTCTTCTAAAAAAGCCAGCCCCAAAGTTTGGGTGGTCATCAAATCAACCGATTTTTGTCGTTTATCTTCCTCAGATTCCTTACAACTGTATGTTGTAAAAGAAAATAGAACTAGTAAAAGTAGAATATAACTATTTTTCATGGAGTCAAAATTAAGAAATTTAGCAATAAATATGTGTATTTATTATTTTAAAAGTATCGAATTTCCTGAAGAAATATCTATAATTGAAGTTCCTTCTAAACGATTGCCTTTTTCATCAAACTTAATAGATCCTGTTGCACCTAAATGATTTGTTTTCGGTAGAATTTCTTGAAATTTTTCACGGTCAAAGCCGGAAGATTGTATTGCCGTTATAAGAATATTCATGCCATCAAAGGCATAGGCTGCAATGGCACTTGGCATTTTACCATATTTTTTTTGAAAGTTGTTTTGAAAGGATAACTCTTTTTCTTGCAACCAGTTACCGGAGGTGCAAACAAAAATATTAGTTTGAGTTGAAAGCCTCTTTATATCTAAATCAGATCCGCCTAAAAGGTTTGGTGTTCCGAAAATAGGGAAGTTTATTTTTTTCTCGCGAAGTTGCCGAATGATTTTCCAAGAGTTGGAAGATTCTCCGAATAAAACAATTCCATCGATCTCTTCTTTTTTAATTAGTTGAATAAAATTTTCAAAATTTTGAGAAGAATTTTTATACTTTAAATGGAGTGGTTTCGGTTTGTTAGCAGCATTTAATACTGCCAAAAAGCTTTCTGCTTCTAAATTGACATCGTAATTTTCTTCTGAGAAAACAGCTATTTTATTGCTAATTCTTTTAGAATAGATGGCATCGATTAAAGTCTTTGCTTGTTGATTGGCATTAGGTACCACATTATAAAACCATGGAACATATGCTTGTGCAAGTGTTGGGTCGCTCGCCCATGCAGATAAAAAAACTACTCTGGTTTTGGCAATAACTTGTTCAACCAAATGTGCATTACGACCGTCATGAGAGCCTAGAATTGCCCATACATTATCATCAAATACCATATTAACAGCTTCTTTAGATCCTGTTCCCCAGGGACCTTCCATAGACCGAGTTATGAGCTCAAATTTTTTCCCGTATTTAATGGATTTTTTATTGGCTAGTTCGATTGCCATTTCGGCAGCATTTTGCGCTTCAACTGATGTTTCATCAGTAACTAGCAATCCAATTTTTATAGCTTGTAAAGTGCTTGAATTTTTTTGAAAAGCATAACAATCTTGAAAAAACAAGAAAAAGAAAGTTAGAATTATGATGAGGTTTTTGTTCATACAATTTCTCTCCCAACAGCATTGGCAATTTTATGTAATTCCACCATTAATTCAGAAAACTCTTCTAGATATAAAGATTGCGGTCCGTCGCATAAAGCGTCTTCAGGTTTATGGTGCACCTCTAAAATAAGTCCGTCTGCTCCTGCTGCAATTGCAGCTTTTGACATTGTTGGTATCATCCATCGAATTCCTGTTGCATGGCTTGGATCAACAATAACGGGCAAATGACTTAGGTGTTTTAACATTGGTACGGCGCTTAAATCTAAAGTATTTCTAGTAGTGGTTTCGAAAGTTCGAATACCCCTTTCGCATAACACTACCTGATCATTTCCTTGATGTAGAATGTATTCTGCTGCGTTTAGAAACTCTTCAATTGTTGCCATTAATCCGCGTTTTAGTAAAATTGGTTTTTTACTATTACCTGCTTCTTTCAAGAGTGGAAAATTTTGCATGTTGCGCGAACCTATTTGAATCATATCGGCATAATTAGCAACAAGTTCCATTTGCCTTGTATCCATCACTTCTGTAACAACCGGCAATCCGGTTTCTTTGCTTATTTCTCGTAATAATTTCAGACCTTCTTCTCCAAGACCTTGAAAACTATACGGAGAGGATCGAGGTTTAAAAGCACCACCTCTAATAATTTTAGCACCAGATGTATGAACAGATCGTGCGGTTTCAAAAAGTTGGAGTTTGCTCTCAACTGCGCAAGGACCGGCAATAATTACAATTTCTGAACCTCCTATTTTAATACCATTGACGTCGACAATAGTCTTCGATTTTTGTTGAAGACTAACTAATGAAGGAACAGTAAACTTAACATCTGTTGGTAGATTACATGATACATTCTCCATAATATTTTTCTTAAGGATTACTCTTTTTACCTTTACTGGAATATTTTTTTATTTGCAAATTAGGACTTTCAGAATAATTAAATGTACCATTTTTTACTTTTGCCATCCAAATATCTCCGATATCATTCCAACTTCCATCTAAAACAATCGTGCCAGTAACACCTTGATAACCTTGAAAAGTTTTCAAATCGGTCAAAACATCTCGAATAAGAACACGGTTGAGTCCGGCCTTATTTATCGCTGCAAGAATTAAGCTCATGCCATCGTATGCGTGTGCTGCAAAAACATCCGGTTTCATACCGAAACGTTTGAGATAATCAGCTTGAAACTTTTTCAATGATGGATTATTTGCTTCGGGGTTATATTGACAAGTACTTACAATTCCTTCAGCCAAATCACCTGCTATATTTAAAAATTCTTCAGAAACAACTCTGTCAGAAGCATATACAGGTTGTTGCATACCCATAGCTCGAATTTGCTGTAAAATTAGTGCAGATTCTTTCGCGTTTCCCCAAATAAGAATGGCATCTGGTTTTATTCGATTAATATTATTCAATTGCATACTGAAATCGGTTTCTCCATCTTCGAATCTCTCTTCAATTCGCATTGGGTGTCCCATTCGTACTGCGACACCGGAATATTCCATAATTCCAACTCTACCGTAACGATTATTCGCTCTAATTACGGCTACCCGTTCATGCTTCATCGTTTTGTAAATATACGAAGCTAAAGCATAACCACTTTGCCTGTCATCACCAATAACCCGAATTGCCCATGGAATATTAGTTTCCGTAAAAGTTGGATCCGGATCACCGGTATTGACCATCATCATTTCCATTTTTAAGGTCGCACGTAAAGCAACATGAGAAACGATATCGTCAATAGAACCTAGCCAAGCCCATACTTTTTCTTCATCCATGAGCACCACTTCATTAGCAGCAGCTCCCCATAAACCTACATCATTATGAATCATTAATTTAAAAGGAAGGCCATTATAGCCTCCGTTTTTATTTGCTTCTTCCATAGCCAAAGTTGCACCATTGAGCATTTGTTTTCCGAGAGGAACTATCGGAGAACCTTCTAAAGGGCCAAGAAATCCGATGCGAACTTCTTTCAAGTCTTTAGGTGGAGTTTTTTCACGACCTGCGCCGTAAAATTGAATTGGTTCAATAAAATGATATTTATACGCTTTTTGAAATTTATTATATGGAAAAATTTCATCAGGCGTATTGCCGTACATCAAATCTTTTTCTTGCGCCTTGGCATTTTTGCACTGAAACATGAAAACCAGAAAGATAATTCCAATTATCCAAAAGTTACGTTTCATCATAATGATTTATTTTAAATTATTTTACTTTACAGATTGCATATGCTTCAATTTCAACTAACAATGTTTCCCAGCATAATCTAGCTTGAATTCCTGTTGCAGCAGGCAGAGGATCTAATCCTAACCATCCATAAAATGACGTTCTAATTTTATTAAATTCGCCATAATCACGTTCAATATCACGAAGGTAATTCGTTGTTCTTACGACATCGTGCCAAGTCATTCCTTCCGCTTCAAGCAAATTAGTAATGTTGACATAGGTTCTCCATAATTGTGCTTTAAAATCTCCGATATGTTCCGGTTGACCTTCTTCATTTACACTAGCAGTTCCAGAAATCACCACAACTTTATAATCGCCCAAATCTAAACGCAATGCTCTTGAAAAAGAAGATGGTTTTAGATAATCATAAGCCTCATTTATAGTATGTGGCGCATGTACAACATGTTTTTCAATAGGAGGTCTTTCTGCGTGGATAGTTGGAAAAACAGATTCACTTATTTTGTGATCTTGAGTTAAAATTCCTAGTTTTTTCATTTCTAATACCTCTCCCTCTGTAAGTTTCGATAGATCGATCAACATTTTTTTATTCCCTTTAATTTCCATTGTATTTTCCATAATCTTCGTTTTTACTTTTATTAATTTATCAATTTTGAGTTGTTTATTTTAGTAGCTCACCACGGCTAACGCCTTTGGATGTGGCAACCCATATTTGGTCATCTTTTACATCTACACCTATAATAAAATTATGGGATAAAGATGGAGACATCGAGATTTCCTTTTTATCCGTTCCTGTCAAAATGCTTACTTTGCCATTGCTATCATTCATGTTTTTTGTGTAGGTAACCCAATTTTTACCATCTGTACTGCTCAATCCTTCATCGGTACAAATAAAAACAACATCACCAGAAGCCTTAATAAAATTGATGAAATTACTGGCTAAACCGCTGTCATGATCAAAATATCCTTTCCAGTGTACGCCATCGTAACGGCTTAAACCAAAGTAGGTTGCGACCCACAAAATTCCGTTAGAATAAGAGGTTCCTGTTGTGATATCATGAACCACACCGTCATCAGGAAAAAGGTCGATTTCCATATTTCCATCAGGATCAACATAATCTCTAAATTTTTTGGTTTTTTTGGTATATTCTACAACACCACCACCCCAAGCAGCAATAAATATTTTTCCATCTCCGGCACAAACACCATAAGTCCACGGTTCATGCATTGGTGCATTTTGCTCGGTAAAAATTTGCCATTTTTTGGTATATGTGTCAAACTGACCCGCTCCACCTCCAGTGGCAACCCAAACATCTTTTCCGTCACAGGCAACCCCATAAATCAAATCGTTTGGCATACCGCTATTCATCTGTGTGAAATTTTCGAATTTACCTGTTGACCATCTTGTTAAGCCACCCATAGTGCCTAACCAAACATCACCGGTTTGTTCGCTAACATCTATGGCCAATATACCATTATGTGCTAAGCCATCCTTTGTCGTATAGGTTTTCCAATTACCATTTTCATAAACGGCAAGACCTTCATGCGTTCCAACAAGAACTCTATCTCCGTCTATTTTTACGCAATACGCCTTATCTCCAGGTAATCCGTTTTTAGAGGTGAAATTTTTCCAATTACCATAAATCGGCATGGTGTTTTCATTCGTTTTTGTAAAAACAGTCTTTAAACTATCGATAGGTTTTTTGTTGTGTTCTGAAATAACTGCGTGCGGATTTTCTTTAGGTAAAACAAATCCTAGAGAACCAACAGCAAATAGTACCATCATTATTGCGATGATTTTTGAATGCTCAGAAATAAATTTTTTCACCATAATTAGTTGTTTTAGTTTGATTTAAAAATGGATGCCTGTTGTATTTTTGAATCGTGATAATCATATTCGGGACCTCTTAAAGATTTTAAATAATCGATCAAATCATTCAGTTGCATTTTAGTCATGTCGTTTACATAACCATGTTTATCATCTTGACCGTAGATTGTCCAAATCTCTTCCAAAGTTTCTGCTCGTCCGTCATGCAAATAAGGAGCAGAGGCATAAATATTGTTAAGGTGCGGCGTGTCAAATAAAATAGAATCATCGCTTTTAGCTAAAGTGCTTACGTCTGCAGATTTTAAATTAGTGTAAAGAGGAGCAGGGTGACAAGTAACACATCTATTATTTTCTGGAATAACATTGCCAAAGTTATCGACACCTCTATCAAAAAGTTCTTTTCCTCTTTGTTGCGATTCGGTTAATTTCCCATTTGGATTGTACATCAAGTTAGGTGGATATTTAATACTTCTTTTGATATAAGCAGCAATAGCATCAAGGTCATCATAACTAAATTGTTCGGTTCTGGTTAGAACAGTAGAAAACCGCATGCCGTCTTGTTTGTAAACTGTTTGATTTTTCCCATTCCATTTAAATGGAGGAGTATCTCCTATCTCTCTTAAAGATTGGGTATTCGTAACATTTCTTCCCATATCTTTTCCTGCCATATTATACACTAATCCGTCTTCATGGTTGTCTGGATGACACGTATAACAAGCATATTGATTTTGAAAAGTATGTCCGGCATTATTAAAAAGTCGGCGACCTTGTCTGGCAACTGTGATTCGTAGCGGACCGCCCAAATCAATGGAGTTTTCTGTTTGAAGATTTTCTGTATTTATTACTCCAATTTTATCTTCGAGTTGCTCTGCGATATATAATTTTTTCCCATCCGGGGAAAGCGTTAAACCTTTCGGATTTGCTCCTGTTTTAATTCTTTTGATGACAAACCGACTACTAATTCCCAAATTATTGGAATAATCCTTTAATTTTTCTGTGGAGGTTTCATTTAGAATAGATCGAATCGAATCCATCGAAATTACGGTGATACAATCGGCGCCGGAATTCGATACAAAAGCTTTTTTACCATCGGGAGAAATTACAATATCAAAAGGATCGGAATAATAAGAATTAGGTTCATCTGTCACCAACTGAATAATTCTGCCATCTTTTTTTTGTTCGATAATACCAATACCATGTGTCATCATCCAGCCACCTTCTACCTGTACGGTTGGAATCAGGTTTTTAGGACGAATAAGCGTCATTAAAGCCAAGTCTCCGGAAGGAGTGAATTCAATGTTTTCCATCATATAGGCTTCGTCAATTTCAAGATGTTTGGTTACCATTTGGGTATCACCATCGATTTCGGTCAAATCGCTAATCAAAGGTTCGCCATAAGGTGCCATTCTTGCACGACGGCTGGTTACATATAATTTTTTTCCATCTGGAGATAAAGCAGTTCCAGTAGGGTCACTACCAGTAACTAACCTTTTATTCTCTTCTTTTGTGTTGAGGTCAATGATGGAAATATCAGATCCGAATGTATTCACAACATGCAAAAAATTACCATCAGAACTTAGGGCTAATCCTGAAGGACCATTACCAGTTTTAAGGGTGTCAATTACTTGTGAACTTGCCAAATCAATAACAAAAATATTATCTGACCATTGATTACTCACAAATGCTACAGAACTATTTTTATTAAGAATAACGCTATGTGGATGAACTCCCACTTTGATTTTTTCGGTTACCTCATTCTTCACGGCATCAACAACCAGTAATTCATCGGTATCTTGAGCAACAACATATAAACGGTTTCCATCGTTGGAAACAGCCATATTAAAAGGAGAATAATAATCTTCATTCATCATTTTCACGATGAACTTATTTTTTGAAGTACTTAAATGGCAAGAAGTGCACTTTAATGGATGGTCGGTTACAGCCGTTTTATAGTTGACATGTTCGCGAGCCAATTTTTGCCCGGGAAAATAAATAATTAAGCCAATTACAAACAGTGCTCCAAAAAATAGTAAGAATTTAATCTTCTTCATGATTGAATGTTTTTAATTCATTTCTAAGATGCATTTCGTTACTGTTTACGGGTATTATTACAGGGTCTTTTCTAACTGCAAGAGGCTGCGTGTTCTTTGGTGCCATTTCATTATTTTCATGGCATCCCACGCAACCACGTCGTTCATTCGGACGTAAATATAGCCAGCTCCCTGGTCCGCTCACAACGTTGCCCATTTCATCTAAGGTTTGGATTCTAAATGGCGTATCCGCCAGAATTCTAATATAAAAAGAACCGTCTTTTTCTGCATTTAAAATGCCCATAGAAGAATCCATTCCAAGAATTTCTAATTGTGTTGCTTTAGACGCCGCATTGCCATTAGTTTCTAAACTCGAATAATTAATATCTTGACAAACCATTAATGCTATTTTCACATCGGTATTCACTTCACTTGGCAGTTTTCTAGGTCGTTTGTGTTTTCTAACTGCAATTGCTTCGATTATTTGGTAGGTATCATCTTTATAAATAGCATCACCCAATTCTTTGTTTTTCGAATCAAATTCATATAACCCAAAATTTTCTTGATCTGAAGAGCGATATGTTGCAAGTAACTTGCCTTCTTCCATTGGAGAAATACTATAAAAAGATCCTTCAATTGCAGAGGATAGATTCACAGAACTATGTAAAGGACGATTGTAATTTATTGCAATAATATTTCCACCGACTTGATGTAAAGAATCCGATTCAACAAATAGAACTTTATGATTCTCGGTCTCCCAAGCAGAACTATTTAAATGATTTCCTGGAGCACTTTGATAGAACAATTCTTGTTTTGTTCCGTCAGGTCGCATTATCATGAAATTACCTTCTTTCTCATTAGGAAAAAGCTGTTTGCTAATACTTACAATTCTACCATCTTTTAACACGGTTGGTGCAAAATATGTATGCGGATTGTAGGTAATTTGGGTTTCATCAGTTCCGTCAAGTTTAGAGGTGAAAAGTGCTTGCCCTATTTTCACATTTGAATTTGGCAAGGATTTGCTAAATACTATTCGATCCCCAGGTACATAATCTGGGTCTATACAATTATCTTTAGAAGTAGTAATTTGTCTTGCTTTTAAGTTTTCCAAATTCATTTCCCAAACCTGCCAAATGTCATTTTCATTTTGTTGCGCAGCGAAAAGCATTTTTAAACCATCATATGAGATTTTTGGTGCACAAGCCGAAAAGAAATTTTTCGTAAGTTCTTGTAAAGATGCCTTGGGATTATTAGTATTTATTGAAACAATTCGTGCTTTTGGCAAGTAGCGCCATGAATTTCCGGTAACGTAATCACTATTTTGGATAATTCCTTCTATTTCGGTTAACACTAACATTCCGTCTAAGGATTTTTCTTTACAGGAAGAAAAAAAGATGCTTAAACAGCAGAATGCTATTAGGTTAATATAGATTATTTTTATTCTTTTTTGAGCCATTTTAAACTTATTCGGGTTCTTCAACGGTTAGAATTTGATTGGCTTTGATGTTTTCCAACACTTGTAATTTACCGGAAGGCCACTTTATTTCCACTTTTTCAACAATATCATTTTTTGAAAGTCCAAAATGAATTCTCGGATCATTTTGGGAAAGATACCCCGTGGTGCTTTTTTTCTGATTGGTTTGTATTTTACCTCCAGAAGTTAGTTTAATTCGGGAACCAACGCCATCTCTATTACTTGATTTTCCTACCAAATTCAGGGTAAGCCAATTGTTTTGATTGCCTTTATTATTTCTT
>CBDTUD010000070.1:0-14047 GCA_965363545.1 uncultured Flavobacteriaceae bacterium
ATATCTCATAAAAATATTACCAATTTGTAATTGCTCGGATGGTGGAATTGGTAGACACGTTGGACTTAAAATCCAATGGACAGAAATGTCCGTGCGGGTTCAAGTCCCGCTCCGAGTACCAATAATAAAAGACTAAGCTGAATAAGCTTGGTCTTTTTGTTTTTAGACAAGACTGTGGAGCTTTTTTTACCTCAAAAGATATCTATAACTTCAGTTCCTTATTTTGTTTGTTTGTTATGTCGCATGCTTGTTCGTTCAGGCTTTTACGTTCCTTTATTTCATCTAACAACTGCTTCACCAGTTCTTCGGTAGTTCTATAATTTCCTAACATACAAATGTTGCTTTATAGGTTAGTACCATTACAAACAAAAGGTTAACATGCGTAACAAAAAATAGTAACATTTAAATTCAAAGCACTTAAAACCATCTACTTCGATCATTATTTCAACTAAAAATTCAAAGCTAAATTCTATTTTTTTACAAATGCAACTTCCTTTTTGGCACTATTTATGCTACTTGTGAAACAATGCATTGTTTGTATGAAAAAATAATACCTACTATATTTATTAATTTTCAGACTACAATTCATACTTTTACGTTATACTGATACCTTAAAAATTAATCTTATGAAAAAATTTATCTCTCTTTTAGTTATTGCAACTCTTTTTTTAATCTCTTGTGAAGGCCCTCAAGGACCTCCTGGATATGACGGATACGATGGAGAAGATGGCGGACTTATCGTTGCAAATGCATTTCAAATTGAAGTTGATTTTACTGCTGGTAATAATTACGAAGTTGTAGAAGCCTATGGTTTTGAAGTTTATCCATTTGATGTAACTCTAGTATATAACGCATGGGATACTGATAATTTAGGAAACCCAATTTGGAGACTTTTACCTCAAATTATTGAATTTAACGAAGGTCAGTTACAATACAACTATGACTTTACCCAAGATGATGTACGTATATTTTTAGACGGTACAATAGACTTTGGCCTATTAACAAACGAATGGACACAAAACCAATTATTTCGTGTTGTCGTTATTCCTGCAGATAATGTAGATGCCGTTAATATTCAAAATTTAGACGAAGTTTTAAAAGCTGGAAACATTACCAAATTTGATAAAAAATAAAGAGATTCCCGTTTTCACGGAATGACAAAAAAAGGAGGCTTAGCCTCTTTTTTTTTGATTAGCCCTTAATTATTCACTGCCGAATTGAACCATTTTCCAAAATTCTTCTGGTTTCTTTGGTAATTTCAGTCTAGAAATATCTATTCGTTTAGCTACTTTACTTTCTGTTTTTAAACAACCCAAAGTATAGGTTAAGATATCCGATTTAGTAAAGGTTGTTTTAAAATCATTGCGAATTTCATCAGAATTTGCAAAACAAACATTGCCTTTTTCTTCATTTTCATGGATAAAAAGCAATCCTACTATTTTACTAAAAACGGCAGCAATTTTTGGGTTGACATCAAGAATATTCTGGTCATTTAAAATGAAAAGCGGCGTTTTTTTAGAATTCTCTTCTATAACGTAAAGTTTTAAGAGTTCATCTGTTTTATTTTCCATTCCACTATTTTGGCCTTCTGTAACGAAATCCATCCAACGAAAAACAAACTGCTCTAAAGTCATTTCAAAATTTATTTATTGTAAAACGGATTTCAAATCTTTCCAAAAAGTGGTAAAAGATTTCGTAACCACATCGGCATCTTTGATTCGTATCGGTACTTTTAAAGCCAAGGGTGCAAATGCCATTGCCATTCTATGGTCATCGTAGGTAGCAATCTCCACGTTTTTATTTATGTTCTTTGAAGCTTTCAAATGCAAGCTTTCACCAGTGATTTTTACTGTTGCACCTAGCTTTTCGAGCTCATTTTTTAAAGCTACCAATCGGTCAGTTTCTTTTATTTTAAGCGTATGTAAACCGGTTAAATCACAGGCAATTCCCAATCCAAAACAAGTAACGACAATAGTTTGCGCCAAATCTGGAGAATTCGCCAAATTCAAAATTAGAGGATCTTTATTTGTCGTTTTATCTTTTGCTAAAATAATACTGTGTTTATCAAAACTTGTTGTAACACCGAAATGCTTATAAATTTCGATCAACGAATTATCGCCCTGTAAACTATTTTTACGGTAGGACGATAGTTTTACAATTGCCTTTTCGTTTAAAGCCACCATACTGTAAAAATAAGATGCTGAACTCCAATCCGATTCTACAATAATTGTCTTTGGCTGCATCGTTTTCTTCGGAGTAATATGAATTTTATTTTCATCCCAATTTGATTTGATTCCCAGTTGCTGTAAAAGCTCTAAAGTCATTTTTATATAGGGAATCGAGGTGATTTTTCCGAGTAATTCGATTTCCAAACCGTTTTCTAAGGTTGGAGCAATAAGCAAAAGTGCAGAAATATATTGGCTGCTCACATTACCCTGAATTTGTACTTTATTTTGGGTGATTTTTTTTCCTTTTATCCGTAAAGGAGGAAATCCATCTTTATCTTCATACGAAATATCCGCACCAAGAGATAGTAAAGCATCTACCAATATTTTAACCGGACGATTTTGCATTCTTTGCGAACCTGTCAACACGACTTCTCTTCCTTCTTGTGCAGAAAAATATGCAGTTAAAAAACGCATGGCGGTTCCGGCATGACCGATATCGATTGTAGATTCTTTAGACGCCAATGCTTCTTGCAAATGTTTGGTATCATCCGAATCGGAAACATTAAGCAAATCTACATTTGGAAAAAACTGTTGTAAAATTAAAAGTCGGTTCGATTCACTTTTTGATCCGGAAATTTGCACTTCCACATTTTGAATTGTTTTATCGGTATAATCTAAAAATAAATCCATTCTTGTTAATCTCCGTAAAAATTATTTTATGTTTCTCGCTGTTACCCAAATTCCGTAAACCAAACTAATAATACCTTTGGTAGCAAAGAATTTTTGCCATTTTCCGTCGGTAAAATTTTGTTCTGCAATGGCTTGCATATCAAAACTAATAATCGATTGAAAACTTTCAAATAGAAGTGAAATAATGGTAACAGCAATAAGAAATACTGCGGATATTTTTAATACACTGGGCCAAAAAAATGGCGTTTTAATTTTTTCTGAAAAGGTCATTATTGTAGTTTTTTGTTATTGTGATGTCTATCGTGATCTCGTTTTGTTTTGACATCTAATTTCTTGTCAAATGATTTCTGAAGGTCAATTCCGGTTTGGTTTGCTAGACATAATACAACAAATAAAACATCTGCCAATTCTTCGCCTAAATCTTTATTTTTATCGCTCTCTTTTTCACTTTGCTCCCCGTATCTTCTGGCAATAATTCGGGCGACTTCACCAACTTCTTCTGTTAATTGCGCCATATTTGTAAGCTCGTTGAAATAACGAACTCCGTGGTTTTTAATCCATTTATCTACTTCGAGTTGGGCATTTTTGATATCCATCACTATTCTTAATTTGTTTCCAAATTTAAATAATAATGATTGATTATAGCCGGAAGGGCAAATAAATTTAGCTTTAATTTACATTAGGTATTTCTCAAATGAAATTTTTTGCAAGGTGGACTTCAATAAAAATTAATCTACCAACCCTATCATTTCTCGAGCTTGCTGTGGAGTGGCAATTGGACGATAAATTTCTTTTGCTATACGAACAAGTCTTTTCACCAATTCTTCATTAGTTGCCAACTGTTTCTTTTCATAATCATAAAAGATGTTATCTTCGAGTCCAACTCTTACATTTCCGCCCATAACTATAGCAGCCACATTTATTGGCAATTGAAACTGACCAATACCTGCAGCAGCCCAAGTGGAATTTTCGGGTAGTTTTGAAACTAAATAATCAAGATCTTTTACACTTGCCGGAATACTGTTTAAACTTCCTAATAAAAGATTGAAGTATTTCTTACCACTAAAAATTTCTTTTGTTTCTAAAACCTTGGCCAAGTTGAGCATACCGGAATCAAAAACCTCTAATTCAGGGATTATATCTTTTTCTTTCATTATGGTTGCCAGTTTGGTTACCATATCAATAGAATTAACACTTGGTCCGGTAGGAAAATTCAACGATCCAAGGGTAAGGCTCGCCATATCTGGTTTTCCTTTTCCGGTGATGTAAAGTGCTTCTGATCTTCTTTCCAATTCAGGCCAATCTCTACCTGATGTTGAGATACAACAGATTAAATCTGGTCTTTCTTTTTTTATTAAAGTAATTATTTTTTCATAAACCTCTCCTTTCCAAGTTGGAGTTCCATCTGCATTTCGAGCATGTAAGTGAACTATTCGAGCTCCTTGGTCATATACCTGTATTGCCTGTTCAGAAATTTCTTCTGGAGAAATCGGAACAAATTTGGTCATCTTTTTGGTGGGAATCATTCCCGTTAGACAAGCATTAATTAATAGTGGAGGAAACGGATTTAATGGGTGTGGCTGATTTTTTTTATTGTAATTTTCTTTAAATTTTTTTGATTTGGCGTTTATATACTTTTCCAAATTCATTTCAAGAGTCGTCCATGAATCAATTGCATCATCTCCAAATGAAGCTACCTTTTTTAATTTACCAATTTCATAATAACCGTAGTTTTTTTTATACCAGCTTATAGTTGCTGAACGATCGGCATTTGTTATAACCGTCTTAGCACCTAACTCGTGCATAGCTTTTAATCGAGCATCTTGCAAAATTTTACCAATACCTTTGCCATTTTGATCTGGTAAAACACCCAGAAGAGTTGTTTTACCAACAGTATCGGAAATCATTTTAAAACCCGAAGCGCCAATAATTTTATTTTCAATTGTTGCTACAAAAAAACAATTCAAATCCAATTCTTCCATTTCCTCAGAAGGAACGTGGTGCATATTCCAAGGTTTCATTACAGATAAAATACTATTTCTATCTTTTGGATTGGCTCTTCTTATTTTCATGGGGTTTCTATTTTCAATAAATATAATGAGTTAACGCTTAGAAAGTGCTAAATATTTCTTTTTATGAAAGTTACCTTATTTGAGACCCTATTATTCTATCCTTATCTTTACCTTTTATCTTTAAAATTAAGCAGCTTTATAAATACATCTCTCTCAATTTCAACTGCGCCTAAACTTGCCAAAAACGGGTTGTAAACTTGGCAATCGATAAGCTTATAGTTCTCCACTTCAAGTTTTTGCACCAAATGGTAAAAGGCAATTTTTGAAGCGTTGCTAATTTTACTGAACATACTTTCACCGCAAAAAACGGTGCCTAAATCAATCCCATATAAACCACCAATAAGTTCGTTATTTTGCCAGACTTCTACTGATTTTGCAATTCCTAAATTGTGCAGCTGAATATAGGCTTGTTCCATTTCATCGGTGATCCAAGTGCCCAGAGCATCTTTTCTTTTGATGTTCTTGCAATTGGCAATTACTTGCTTAAAATTTTGATTATAGGTTACTTTAAAATTCCCATTATCTAAAATTTTACGCATGCTTTTTGAAACTTTCAACTGACTCGGATATAAAATCATTCTCGGATCAGGACTATACCAAATAATAGGTTCTCCTGGGTTAAACCAAGGAAAAATACCACTTTTATAAGCTAATAATAATCTTTCGGGAGACAAATCACCACCAACAGCGAGTAAGCCGTTTTCATCTGCTAAAGTAACCGGTGGAAAAATTAATTTGTCGGAAAGGAAAATCATGTATTAATTTTTGTGTTTTTGAGTAACGTTTATTGACTTATTCTCTTCTCCAAGCGTGAGTTTAACAACTACTTTAGAATATTCCGCTTGACGAAAATAAAAATCTTAACCTATTTCACAAAAAAACCTTTCCGAAAGAAAGGTTTTTGGTATTTTATTATTTCAGTCGAAACTAAAAAAAGTATCTACTTTATTGCAAATTAAAAAGGCAAATCGTCTGGTTCATCATCTGACACCTTATCTGCAGGTTGAAAAGATTCCATTGCTGCTGGCGGAACATTAGAAGCACCTGCCATTGCATTTTCTATTCTCCATCCTGTAATAGAGTTAAAATATTTCGTTTCTCCTTGTGGGCTTACCCATTCTCTTCCGCGTAAATTGATACTTACTTTTACATCATCTCCTTCTTTAAAATTATTCAAAAGATCACATTTGTCTTGAACAAATTCAATCATGAGCATTTGTGGATATTGCTCTTCTGTGGTAATAACTAATTCACGTTTTCTGAATCCGTTATTTCCAAAAGTTTTAGTTTCATCAATTTTTTTAATCTTTCCGCTTACTTCCATTTTATTGTAATTTCATTTATTAATACATCAACTTAAAAGCACTTTCCATGCACTTTCTACATCATTCTTTTGTAAGAATTCTTGCGCAAATTTATGCTTTTCATTTGTTTTTATCCCAAAAAATTGGGAATTGAATTTTAGAAACTTATCAACATCCAATTGGTTAGGTAATGCATTCACGTTTGCCAGCATGCCTAAATTGTTACCGGTAAGAATTGCGCTGTTGCGGATTTCATCTGATAAGGCATTAACACCAATACCTCTAGATTGTAATGGTTTCGGAATTTCAAAAAAGGTGTCTTTTGCTCTGCTGTAGAAACTACCTCCTGCGCGAGCAACCAAGTCTAACTTTAGTTGATCGATATTACCATCCTCTTCTAAATAATTTTTATCAATATGCATGCGAACCACTTCACAAATAACTAAATTTCCGGCTCCTCCTTCTTTTCCTAATTCAATGATTTTCTGTACTTTACATTCCATTTGAATGGGAGATTCCGCCACACGAAACGGCTTTATTAACTCTGATTTCAGCATCGTAAAACCAGATTTTTCAAACTCGTTAACTCCTTTTTCATATTCAGTACTGGCCAACGAAGTTTGTTGCACCATGGCATAAGTCACAACATTAATAACAACCTCTTTGACTTCTTTTACATTTTCTAAAGTATGTTTCACCGTATTATCACGAACACGTCTTGCCGGAGAAAAAATGAGTATAGGCGGATTCGCGCTAAAGACATTAAAAAAACTAAAGGGCGATAAATTCGGATTTCCATTTTTGTCGATAGTGCTTGCTAAAGCAATCGGACGAGGTGCGACAGCAGACAATAAATAATTGTGTAGCTTGGCAATTTCAATTTTTTTGGGATTAATTGTTAACAATTGCATTGACTTTTTAACAAAAGTAGCTATTATTTATTTTATATGTAATAAGGTTATTATTTTTAAGTTATGAGTCAAGAATAATTTTATATTTGCTCTTAATGATTTATCTCCCTTCCAACAAAGACCTTTTTCGCTGGGTGCTTATACTAGCATCATTTTTAATTGTTGCTCTAATTTTATGGAACACCAATCAATTTTTTCGAAAATTTAAAAATGAAGAAAGATTGAAAATGGAAGTTTTGGCAACCGCCTATGAAAATTTTAACAATCCGAATTTAGATATTGATGTCTCTTTAGAGGAAAAAATTATCAAAAGCAACAGCAGTATTCCCATGATCATCACTTTTGAAAATGGCGATATTGACAAATGGGCAAATTTAGGAATTCCGAAAACTAAAAAATTTACATCACTTCCAGAAGATGAACGTCTGTATTTAGACAGGCAATTAAAAATAATGATGGAAGAAAATGATCCGTTGGTTGTTCATTTTAAGTTAGATAAAGTTGATATTATCCAGAAAATATATTACCGAGATTCGGATATTTTAAACAAACTTCAGTTTTATCCGCTCGGGTTGTTATTGATTTTAATTTTATTCGGAACCATTATTTATTTAGTATTTAAATCCAATAAAATTGCCGATCAAAATAAACTTTGGGCAGGGATGGCGAAAGAAACCGCACACCAAATTGGAACACCGCTTTCTTCTTTATTAGGATGGGTAGAATTACTTCGTTTAGAAAATACTAGTGAAGATATTGTTACCGAAATCGAGAAAGATGTTTCGCGATTAAACATGATAGCCGATCGTTTTTCAAAAATAGGATCGATACCAAAATTAACCAAACACAATATTGTAAAAGAAACCGAGATAGCTTACGAATATATTCAATCACGAAGTTTCAAGCAAATTAATTTTCATTTCAATACCGAAAACGACAAACCAATTTTCGTGAATTTAAACCTGCAATTGTACAGCTGGGTAATTGAAAATTTGGTAAAAAATGCAATCGACGCTATGCAAGGTAAAGGAGAATTAACAATTAGCGTAACACAAGAAAACTCGAATGCCATAATTATGGTTACCGATGACGGAAAAGGTATCTCTAAAAGGCTTCATAAAAAAATCTTTGAACCTGGCTATACTACCAAAAAACGCGGCTGGGGATTAGGTTTATCGTTAACCAAAAGAATTATTGATGATTACCATAGAGGCAAAATCTATGTAAAAAGATCTGAAATTGGTAAAGGCACTACTTTTGCGATTGTATTAAAAACAGCAGAATAAGACTTACATATTTTTTGAAATCTCACGGGCAATTTCTTCAAACTCAAGTTTGCCTAATTTAACCTTTTTTGAGAAAGTAGCATCTACCATACTGTGTAACGGAATCAAATGTACATGTACGTGAGGCACTTCTAAACCAATCACAGTCATGCCAATTCTTTCACAAGGCACCGCTTTTTCAATGGCTTTAGCAACTTTATACGTGTATTGCATTAATTGGAGATAAGCATCTTCTTTTAAGTCAAATATTTTATTTTCTTCCTTTTTAGGAACGACCAGAGTATGCCCTTTAGCATTTGGATTCACATCTAAAAAAGCAATAAAATCTTCATTTTCTGCGACCTTATAACTCGGAATTTCTCCGTTAATGATTTTGGTAAAAATAGAACTCATAGTCGATAAATTTTTAAATAGATGAAAAATGTGTAAAAAATACTATTCTTATCTTGAGATTTGAAGTACTTCAAACTTCATCATTCCATTCGGAGCTTGAACCTCGGCAATTTCACCAACTTTTTTACCCAACAAGCCCTGGCCAATAGGAGATTTTACAGATAATTTACCTTGTGATAAATCAGAAACGGCATCAGCCACTAAGGTGTACTGAAACTCCATATTATTGTCAAGATTTTTAATTTTCACTTTCGACAAAGCCAAGACTTTCGATGTATCCAATTGAGATTCATCGATTAATCGCGCTTTAGAAAGCGTATTTTTTAATTGTGCGATTTTATATTCCAAATGCGATTGCTCTTCTTTTGCTGCATGGTATTCAGCATTTTCACTTAAATCCCCTTTATCTCTTGCATCCGCAATTTCTTTGGTTACTCGTGGTCTTTCCACATGTTCCAAATTTTGTAATTCACCGCGTAATTTTTTTAATCCCTCTGCCGTATAGTAAGATACTTCACTCATAATTTTACATTTTATTCCATTACATAAATACAAAAAAATCCCAAATCCATAAGTTCTGGAATGAGATTCAATTACAAAGGTACAAATTATTTTAAAATCAAATAATTTGTACCTTGCAAAAAAATATTTAATGAAAAAACATTTCTTTTTTATTCTGTTTGTAGTCATTTTTTTTGGATGTAATTCCGATGACATCGATAATAATATCAACCTACCAAATGTGAGTGTTAATGAGACTATTTTTTTGAATAATCCTGAATTTATCAATTTGCAAGTTCCTGGTGGTTGGGCATATGCACAAGGTGGAATCAGCGGAATCATTATTTACCATGCAAGTACTAATTTATATATCGCTTTTGAGCGGAGTGCTCCACATCTAAGTCCACAAAATTGCTCCATTATGACAGTTCGAAGCAGTCTCAAAATGATCTGCGCTTGCGATGATAGTGAATTCAGTATTTTAGATGGATCTCCACAAACTGATGGGATAAAATATGCTGCAAGACAATACAGAGTTTCCATAGTTGGTAATAACACTTTAAATATTACTAACTTTTAAAGCCTCTTTCAAAACTAGAATCGTGAAAAATTATTTTTCTTCCAATTTTAAGCTAGGTGTATTAGGTGGAGGCCAATTAGGTAGAATGCTTCTAACCGAAACACAAAAATTTGATATTTATACCGCTATTTTAGATGGTTCAAAAAATGCACCATGCGCCCAAATTTGCAATGAATTTCATCATGGTGATTTGCTAGATTTTCAAACAGTTTACAATTTTGGGAAACTGGTGGATGTGCTTACCATAGAAATTGAGCATGTGGATATTGAGGCACTTTTTCAGCTAAAAAAAGAAGGTTTGACAATTTATCCACAACCTGAAGTTTTAGAAATCATTCAACACAAAGGCAAGCAAAAAGATTTTTTTAGAGAGAATAAAATTCCAACAGCGGCATACGACCGTTATGAAAATCTAGATGGATTAAAAAATGAAACACGTTTTCCTTTTGTTTGGAAATCAGCGCAATTTGGTTATGATGGAACAGGGGTTAAAATTATAAAATCGATTTCTGATTTAGAAAACCTACCAAATGTTGCTTGTATTACAGAAAAATTAATTCCGTTTAAAAATGAATTAGCTGTTATTGTGGCAAGAAATTCAAATGGAGAAATAGCAACATATCCAGTTGTTGAAATGGAATTTCATCCGGAAGCAAATCAGGTCGAATATGTTATTTGTCCGGCACGAATAGATGAAAATGTCGCTAAAAAAGCGCAAAAAATAGCTTTGCAAGTTGCCAATGCGTTTGAACATGTTGGCTTATTAGCAGTAGAAATGTTTCAAACTGAAGATGACGAAATCATCGTGAATGAAGTTGCTCCAAGAACGCATAATAGCGGTCATTATAGCATCGAAGCTTCTTATACCAACCAATTTGAGCAACATGTTCGTGCTATTTTAAATCTCCCTTTAGGAAATACGGAAAGTAAAGTTGCGGGAATTATGGTGAACCTTGTTGGAGAAGAAGGTTATTCAGGAGAAGTAGTTTATAAAAATATGGAGGAAATATTACAAATAGACGGTGTGACTCCACATATCTATGGTAAAAAAGAAACGCGTCCTTTTCGAAAAATGGGACACGTAACGATCGTGAATAAAGATATGGTAATGGCTAGAAAAATAGCTGAAAAAGTAAAGAAAACTATTCGAGTTATTTCGGAATAGAGATTTGTTGATGGTTGTTAGTTGATGGATGGTATTGTCATTCTCGCGAAGGCGGGAATCTCATGATTCTTTGTAAATTTTCATGAGATTTCTTCATTTTGCTGCTGCAACAGTCGAAAAGACATAGTTCTGGTTGTTTGGTAAAATTGAATCTTTAAATTAAAAATTATGCAGTACAAAGGTGTTTTAAAAAAAATGATTTCTGAAAATGCTTCTCCGGTTCAATATTATTTGGATATGGATAATGATTTTTTAAACATGAATCAGCTTTTAGAAAAAAAACTCACAATTACCTTTGTAAAATACCAATGTTTAAGTTGTGGTGAGAACAAAAAAATCTTCCGCCAAGGTTATTGCTACGATTGCTTTTACAAAATGCCTCAAGCCGGCGATTGGATTATGCGACCTGAACTGAGTACTGCTCATTTAGACCAAGAAGATCGTGATCTAGATTATGAAAAAGGAATGCAATTGCAACCTCATGTGGTTTATTTAGCAAATTCAAGCAGTGTAAAAGTTGGTGTTACCCGAAAAGCTCAAATTCCAACACGTTGGATTGATCAGGGAGCGCATGAAGCCATTGAAATTGTTGAAGTACCAAACCGATATTTAGCGGGAATAACAGAAGTCGCTTTAAAAGAGTATGTATCTGACAAAACCAATTGGCGAAAAATGTTAACCAATGACATTATTGATGCCGATTTGAATAAAGAAAAGGAAGCACTTTACAAATATATTCCCGAAGAAGCAAAACCTTATTACATTGAAAACAATGGTAAAGAGATTCATATCGAATTTCCGGTCAATCAATATTCCACCAAAGTGAAAAGCTTGAATTTAGATAAAACTCCGAGTTATCAAGGTATATTGAAAGGCATCAAAGGCCAGTATTTGATTTTTGAAGATGGTACAGTTTTCAATGTGCGAAATTCTGAAGGGTATGTGGTTGAAATTAGCGTTACTTAATTATCTCTATCTCCTCTCCCGCCTTCAAACCAAACTTATTTCGAAATAAATACACGAAAAAGTACAGAACCGGTGTATCAGATAAGGCGACAAGTAGCTTGAATAAAAAGCCACTTAAAAGCAATTTTCCAAATAAATCCCATTCAATAATACCAAAAGTGCACAATAAAATAAGTACCGCAAAAGTGTCTAAAAATTGGGAAGAAATGGTGGAGAAATTATTGCGCAACCAAAGATGCTTTCCGTTCGTTTTCTTTTTCCAAAAGTGATAAATGCGAATATCAACAAATTGAGCTACTAAATAAGCAACGGCAGAAGCAAAAACAGCAAGAGCTGATAAACCAAAAACCTTGTGAAACAGCTCATTATTGATGGGAGACCAACTTGTAGCAGGTGCTGCATCGGAAACTAAAATTATGACCAAAGAAAACAACGAAGCAAAAATACCTGCGGTAACGACTTGATTAGCCCTCTTTTTACCGTAAATTTCAGAGATCAAATCCGTAACTAAAAAAGTAACCGGATAAGGTAAAATACCTACAGAAATTTCAAAATTATACCAACCTAAAAAATTAAAGGTAAAAAACTTTTGAAAAATCAAATTGGAAACCACCAACGACGCTATAAAAATTGCAGCCAAAATCAAGTAAATGCTAAAGGCTAAATTTTTATTTTTTTCAGTCATAGATAGTTGGTTGATATCACGAAATTAAGAAAAAATAAAATAGTTTCACTTTCTTAATTCAAAGTTGGACTTCCAACTTCCTTTTTTTTTCTACTTTTGTTACCTAACCAAAATAAAAAAAATGAAAGCATATATTTTTCCAGGACAAGGAGCACAATTTTCGGGCATGGGCTTAGAACTTTTTGAAAAATCGCCTTTGGCACAAGAATATTTCAAAAAAGCAAACTCTATTTTAGGCTTTTCTATAACAGATATTATGTTTGAAGGTAGCGCAGAAGATCTCAAAGAAACCAAAGTTACCCAACCAGCTATATTTTTACATTCTGTGATTTTAGCGAAAACTTTAGGCGAAAACTTTAAACCCGATATGGTTGCAGGTCACTCTTTAGGTGAATTCTCTGCCTTAGTTGCCAATGGGGTTTTGGATTTTGAATCTGCTCTGAAAATAGTTTCTCAACGTGCTTTAGCCATGCAAAAAGCCTGTGAATTACAACCTTCTACTATGGCGGCTGTTTTGGGTTTAGACGATGCAATAGTTGAAGAAATTTGTAAGCAAACCGAAGGAATTGTAGTCGCAGCGAATTATAATTGTCCGGGGCAATTGGTTATCTCGGGTGAAATTGATGCAATCAATAAAGCTTGTGAAACCCTGAAAGAAAAAGGAGCTCGTCGCGCTTTAGTTTTACCTGTCGGTGGTGCATTTCATTCTCCTTTGATGGAACCTGCACGTGAGCAATTGGCAACCGCCATTGAAAATACAAAATTTATGGAGCCTATTTGTCCGATTTACCAAAACGTAACTGCATCGGCTGTGAATAATGCTAGCGAAATCAAGAAAAACTTGATGCTTCAATTAACGGCTCCTGTAAAATGGACACAAACTATTCAACAAATGATTGCCGATGGCGCAACCGAATTTATTGAATTAGGTCCGGGAAAAGTTTTGCAAGGTCTGGCAATGAAAATAGATAGAACGGTTACCACAAGCGGAATGTCTTAATTAATTTGCATGTTTTTTTCACTTTCGTGGAATTTGATCTGCACTAAAAAAACTGTTTTATTATGAACGAAGGCACTATATATACCAATATAACCAATAAAGTTGCAACCATAACTTTTTTTCATCCAGCGAGTAATTCCCTTCCGGGAGATTTGTTGCAAAAACTAATTGCTTCTTTTGAAAGATTAAGCACCAATGACGAAGTGAATGTGATTGTTTTAAAAAGTGAAGGCGAAAAAGCCTTTTGTGCCGGTGCTTCTTTTGATGAGCTTTTGAAAGTTTCTACTTTGGAGGAGGGTAAACAATTCTTTTCAAGATTTGCAAAT
>CBDTUD010000071.1:0-13979 GCA_965363545.1 uncultured Flavobacteriaceae bacterium
CAACGAAAAATTTGAAAACACAAAACCTGTAAATATGGACTTGAGTTTTTCTGAAACGGTATCACTAATGAGAAAATTCTTTTTCACCAAAGTAGAAAATGGGAGGCCTAAAACGGATATTGCAGTTCAAAAAATAGATTCTTCTAATATTGCGAATTATGCGAGTCCCACACGGTTTGTATGGTTTGGGCATTCGTCTTTTTTACTTCAGATGAATCATAAAAATATTTTAATTGACCCAATGTTTAGCGATGTTCCTGCGCCACATGCCATGTTAGGAGGGAAGCGTTTTAGTGCAGAATTGCCAATTGAGGTTCAAAAACTACCAAAGATTGATGCTGTAATACTTTCTCATGACCATTACGACCATTTGGATTATGAGTCTATTTCCATTTTAAAAGATAAAGTGGGTACATTTTACACGCCATTAGGTGTTGGCGTGCATTTAGAAGCTTGGGGAGTTTCAAAAGAAAATATAATTGAGCTGGATTGGTGGCAAGAAACGACTTTTGATGATTTAAAATTTGTCTGTACACCAGCACGACATTTTTCAGGTAGAAAATTCAATAACAGGCAAAGTACACTATGGAGTTCGTGGGTAATTCAATCAGCAACAGAAAACATCTTTTTTAGTGGAGATAGTGGTTATGATTCGCATTTTAAAGAAATAGGAGCAAAGTATGGTCCGTTTGATTTTGCAATGATGGAATGCGGACAATACAACGAAATGTGGCCTGATATTCATATGTTTCCGGAAGAAACAGCACAAGCCGGATTAGATGTAAAAGCAAAAAGAATTATGCCAATTCATTGGGGAGCTTTTAAATTGTCTATGCACTCTTGGACAGATCCTGTTGAACGTGTTACCAAAAAAGCTAAAGAATTAAACTTACCTTTAATAACCCCTAAAATTGGAGAAGCTTTTTTATTAAATGATGAAAACATCAATAATCAAGATTGGTGGCAATAACTTAATAATCTGCTATGCAAAAAGACATACCAAATGTTGCTTTTAATTCTAAAAAACCAGACAATAGTGGTATTGAAATTATAACTATCGAAAGTCTTGTTGAACGCAAAAAAGAGGCAAGTCACGATTCAGAAAAAGCACATCAGGTAGCTTTTAATATGATTGTTTATTACACAGCTGGCGAGAGTAAGCATTTGGTAGATTTTGTATGGCATGAGGTAAAAAAAAATACGATTATTCACTTATCTAAAGGGCAAATCAATGCTTTTCAGTTTCATGATGGACTAGAAGGTTTTATTATTTTATTTACCGATACCTATCTTAAAGCACAAATTAATGCACTTCCTAAAAACGAGCTTATACGTTTATTTAACTCGTATTTATTTTCACCTAAAATTGAAGTTCCTGAAACGTCTAATGTTGCCGAATATATCCAACTTTTTTATGATGAATATTCAAATATTAACGAAGATTACAATCAGGAAAACACTTATAATGCCTTACATTCCATCATCTTTTCAAAACTAGAACGTTTAAAGCAATATCAAACGTTTCATTTAAAACGAACCGATAAACTAAACACCTTTCTAAGCTTTAAATCGCTTCTGGAAGATAACTTTAGCAAAAGCAGAAATGCAGATTTTTATGCAAATGCGCTGAACATCACGTACAAACATCTCAACACTATTTGTAAAGACACTATTGCTGTTACTGCCAAACATTTTATAGACCAATTTGTAGTTTTAGAAGCGAAGCGATTACTTATTAATTCTGAAATTAAAAGTACCGAATTAGCCTATTCATTAGGTTTTGAAGAACCCACTAATTTTACCAAATACTTCAAAAAGCATACGGGATTAACCCCTAATGACTTCAAAAAAGACTACATCTAGTCTTTAAGGTTCGATATTTACCATTATTGTATTCATATTCACCTTTAGCCAACTGTATTGTTGCTGTAATTTTGTACTCAGAATTTAACTAATAAAAAACAACTACATGAAACAAACACTTTTGGCATTAACTCTAATGGTAACATTAGCATCTTGCAAATCAGGTAAAAATGAAAACACAGAATCAAATAACAAAAACGAAACAAAAATGGAAACAGCAATTAAATTATCAAACAAAGAAAAAACTTTAGCAGTATTAAAAAGTATTGAAACAGGAGATCAAAAAGCAATAAGCTATATTAATCCAACAAACTACACACAGCATAACTTAGCAGTAGCAGATGGTTTAGAAGGATTTGGAGCTTTAATGCAACATGCACCAGAAGGCGGTTTTAAAGTAAACACCATAAGAGCTTTTCAAGATGGTGCTTTTGGGTTTGCGCAAACAGAATATGATTTTTTCGGACCAAAAATTGGTGTCGATGTCTTTCGTTTTGAAAATGGACAAATAGTAGAACATTGGGATAACTTAATTGAAGTGTTACCGGCAAATCCTAGTGGTCACACACAAACTGACGGAACAATAACAGTTACCGATTTAGATAAAACAGAAACTAATAAAACGTTAGTCGCAAACTTTATAAATGACGTTTTAGTTAATGGTAAAATGGATAAAATTGCCAATTATTTTGATGGAGACAATTATATACAACACAATCCAAATATTGGAGATGGTTTATCTGGTTTAGGTCAAGCATTAGAGGCTATGGCTAAACAAGGTGTAACAATGCAATTTGATACAATACACAAAGTTCTAGGTCAAGGAAACTTTGTACTAGCTATAAGCGAAGGTAAATTTGCTGGACAACCAACGTCTTACTACGATTTATTTAGAGTTGAAGATGGTAAAATAGCAGAACATTGGGATGTTATGGAAACTATAGCGCCTAAAGCGGATAGAAAAAATGCAAATGGAAAATTTAACTTTCCTAAATAATTAAATCTAGTTTAATAGCTATATAAAAAAGGTTGTCTTTTATAGACAACCTTTTTTATATATAATTTATATTATTTTAAACTTCCTAACAATTTTTCGGCAACTAACGCAGACGAAGCAGGGTTTTGACCCGTAATTAAATTTCCGTCTTGAATAGCATAAGCTGCCCAATCGTCTTTTTTAGAATAGATTCCGCCATTTTCACTCAACATATCTTCCACTAAAAATGGTACAACATCCGTAAGTCCAACAGCAGCTTCTTCAGTATTTGTAAAGCCTGTTACTTTTTTTCCTTTTACTAAAGGTGTACCATCCGTATTTTTCACACCTTTTAAAGCAGCAGGTGCGTGACATACAAAACCAATTGGTTTTTTTTGACTATTAAATTTTTCAATTAAAGCAATAGAAGTAGCATCGTTTGCTAAATCCCATAACGGACCATGGCCTCCTGGATAAAATACAGCATCAAAATCGTCTGGATTCATATCTGCTAATACTTTTGTGTTTGCAATTCTTTCTTTTGCTTCAGCATCATTATTAAAACGTTCTGTAGCTTCTGTTGCAGCATCTGGTGAGTCACTACTTGGATCTATTGGTGCTGCTCCTCCTTTTGGTGTTGCAATAGTAATAGCTGCTCCTTTATCTAATAATGTGTAATATGGATTCGCAAATTCTTCAATCCAAAATCCTGTTTTTTTCCCTGTATCTCCTAATTTATCATGAGATGTTAATACAAATAATATTTTCATGTCTTTATTTTTTTTTAATTCTATTTTTTCTTCTGAAACTTTTTCAGAAAATGTTTCCTTTTTAGTCTCTTTACAACTTGTTGCTGTAATAACAGTTAGCATTAATGCTACTATTTTTAATGTTTTCATACTTAAAATTAGTAAGCCATTTTTACAATTTTTTCAACCTTATCTGGTGATAACGATTGATGTTCACCTAATCCTAACCAACCACGATCTGTAAAACGTTTTGCAATTTCTTCTGCTGTTCCTTCGTAATCCTTTGTGTAATCAGATAATTTAGTTTTAATTCCCAATTCATGGAAAAAAGCTTCTGTTTTTTCAATAGCTGCATAGGCTTTATCGTCTATACTACCTTCAGTAATATTCCAAACTCGTTCCGCATATTGTGCTAATTTTTCTTTTTTAACTTCAAAATTGTATTTGTAATGACTTGGTGTAATTACAGCTAAAGTACGTGCATGATCAATACCAAATAATGCGGTTAATTCGTGTCCCATTGCATGAACTGCCCAATCTGAAGGTACTCCTTGTTGAATCAATCCGTTTAAAGCCATAGTACAACTCCACATAAAATTAGAAGCTGCATTATAATCTGATGCATCTTTTAATATTGCTGGTGCTACTTCAATAATTGTTTGTAAAATACTTTCAGCAAAACGATCTTGAAGTTGTGCTTGCGCAGGATAGGTCATATATTGTTCTAATACATGTGTAAAAGAATCTGCTAAGCCATTTGCAATTTGACGTTGAGGTATAGATTTTATTACTTGTGGATCTAATATTGAAAACATAGGGAATAATCCTGGGCCTCCCATTGCAAATTTCTCTTTGGTTTCAGCTCTTGTAATTACAGCTCCAGAGTTCATTTCCGATCCTGTTGCAGGTAAAGTAAGTACTGTTCCAAAAGGCATTCCTTTTAATGTACGTATGTTTTTAACCAAAATATCCCAAGGTTCATCACCGTCATATAATGCTGCAGCCGATAAAAATTTGGTCCCGTCAATTACAGATCCTCCACCTACAGCTAATAAAAAAGTAATGTTTTCTTTTTTAATAACTTGTAAAGCTTCCATTAAAACAGCATATTCTGGATTTGCAGGAATTCCTCCAAATTCAACAACATCAAAGTTGGAAAGTGCTTTTGAAACTTGTTCATACACTCCATTTTTTTTGATGCTTCCACCACCATATAGTAGTAATATTTTAGCGTTTTCTGGAATTTCAGTTGTTAGGTTTTCTATTTGATTTTTACCAAATAAAATTTTTGTTGGATTTTTATATTGAAAATTATTCATTGTATTGATTTTTAATATGTTATTTATATTTTAATAAGCATTTTACCGCTATTTTTACCTTCAAAAAGGTTTAGGAAAGCTTCAGGAATTGTATCAAATCCTTCAGCAATGGTCTCAGTATAGGTTAGTTTTCCTTCTGCTAGCCATTGCGATAATTGTTTAATAGCTTCAGGAAATTTTTTAGCATAATTAGAAACTATAAAACCTTGCATTAACGCACTGTTTTTTACTAAAAATGGTTGAACGCTCACGCTTTTTGGTAATTCAGTGCTATTGTAAACAGATATGGCTCCGCATATAATAATACGTGCAAATTGGTTTATATTGAATAAAACAGCATCAGAAATTGGACCTCCAACATTATCAAAATAAATATCTACACCATTAGGAGCAGCTTCTTTAATGGCTGCAACCATATTTTTGGTTGTGTTGTAATTAATGGCTTCATCAAAACCTAGCGACGATTTTAACATGGTTACTTTATCATCTGTTCCCGCAATACCAATAACGTTACAGCCAAATAATTTAGCAATTTGACCTACAACACTGCCTACTGCACCAGCAGCTCCAGAAACAACAATTGTTTCTCCTTTTTTCGGTTTTCCTATTTCTGTTAAGCCTAAATATGCCGTTAACCCTGTCATTCCTAAAATACCTAAATAAGCTGAAAGTGGAGCTTTTGAAGCATCTACTTTTAACAATCCTTCTCCATTAGATTTTTGAAACTCTTTCCAAGCTAACATTCCACTTACAAAATCACCTTTTTTGAATGATTGATTTTTAGATTCAATTACTTCAGCAACAATACCCGATGTAATTGGTTTATGTAATTCAAAAGGTGGTACATAAGATTTTGCATCGCTCATTCTTCCTCTTAAATATGGATCTACAGATACATACGTTGTTTTTAAAAGAAGTTCGCCTTTTTCTATGTTTTCAATTTCATTTGAAACAAATTTAAAATCTGATAGTTGAGGTTTACCTACGGGTCTTTTCTCTAATAAAATTGTTTTGTTCATAATTATTTAGTTTAAAGTTGAATAATTTCAACATTCATATTTTATTTATTCAATAACTGTTACTAAATCTTTCGTGCTTTTTCTAACTTTTTTAAGGTTTACCAACCAATCGCTATTCGCATCTCTATAACCAACAGGTAATAGTACACAACTACGTAATCCTTTTTCTCTTAAACCTAAAATTTTATCAACTGCATCAGGATCAAAACCTTCAATTGGTGTTGAATCTACACCTTCATAAGCAGCAGCAATAATAGCCGCACTAAATGCAATGTAAGCTTGTTTTGCAGCGTGATTAAAGTTTTCTTCAATATCTTTTTGCGGGTATGAACCTAATAACATTTGACGATAATTTTCCCAACCTTCGTTTTTAAATCCTCGAACTTCATTTGTAAGGTCAAACATTTTGTTTATTCTTTCTTCTGTGTATGTATCCCAAGCTGCAAAAACTAATAAGTGAGAACAATCTGTAATCATAGATTGGTTCCAAGCAACAGGCCTAATAGCTTCTTTAATAGCTTTATTTTTAACTACAATAATTTCGAAAGGTTGTAAACCACTTGATGTTGGTGCTAAACGTGCCGCTTCAATAATATTAGCAATTTTTTCTTCAGATACTTTTTTACCATTCATAGCTTTTGCTGCGTATCTCCAGTTTAATTTATCTAATAATTCCATAATTTATATTATTTATTTTTTAGTTATTCTTTAATTTGGCTAATTCTTTTATATAATCTGATGTAATAATATTTTTTGTTGATGTTTTCGAATTTGCTAGTTTCACCATCGCATTTGCAATATCCGTTGCTTCAATAATTTTGTATTTTTTTAATTTTCCTATAAACAAAGGTTGAATGATTTTAAAAACCGTTAAACCTATTTTTTCTCCAAGTCGTTGTTCTTTTCTGTTTCCTCCAATTATTGAAGGTTGTAAAATGTAGGTATTTGCAATTTTTTGTTGCAAAACAGCTTGTTCCATTTCACCTTTTGTTTTATTGTAAAAAATACTGCTTTCCGCGTTTGCTCCAAGTGCCGAAACCACTAGAAAAGTATTGATTCCGTTTTCTTTTGAAAGCTTTGCTGCGGAAACGGGAATGCCATAATCTATACTTTTATACAATTCTTTATTTGGTGTTTTTTTAGCAGTTGTGCCAATACAACAAAACACTTCATTCGCTTTAAAATCTTCTTTGAAATTTTCTAGTTCTAAAATGTTTCCAATAAATTGTTGAACTTTTTTAGGTAAACCTTCAATTTTTTTACGAGAAAATAATTTGATTGATTCATAACGATCATCATTTATAAGTTTTTCTAAAAGAATTGAACCTGTTAAACCAGTTGCTCCTAAAACTATTACTGTTTTTTTCATAACTTATAATTTAATACTGTCCCAAGCCGATTGAAATGCTTCATCTAAATGTTTTTCATTCATAATAAAATTGTCTTTTTGGTGCATACTTGTGAGAAAAGTAAATGGATAAATGGTATATGCATACAATAAATAAGGTGAAATCAGTTTAATAAGTCCCCTTTGTTGTCCGCGCTCCCATAAATCTAGCAAGGGTTGTAAATTTTTCAAGCCTTCTTGTCTACTTTTTTCATCAATCATTGGCGTATTGTCACATTGTGCTAAAAAATTAGACTCGTCAATATGGGTTATTCTGTAATTTGCAATGTTGAGCCAAACTTGTTTAAAGCTATCTTTAACATTTTGTTTTTTTTCAAAATTCTCAAATGCATAATTAAAAAACGTCGCCTTAGTTTCTAAATAAAGTTGATTGATAAGGTCTTGCTTATTTTCAAAATAAATATAAATTGTTGCAGGAGACATTTCAGCCATTTTTGCAATTTTAGACATTGGTGCATCGTGAAAACCTTGATTGTTGACCAAATTTAGCGTTGCATTTAATAATGCCGTTCGCTTTTTATTACATTTTTGTCTAATTGCCATAATTATGAGGTTTGCTTATTTTTTGAAATCGTTTTTTTTATTTTATATACTATAAAAATTAATAGAAATTGAATAGCCAATCTGATAAAAGCAGCTTGCTTACTTCCAATAGCAGGCGTTTCAGAAAATACATCCCAAATGTGAATTGGTAAAAAGAGAATTAACAATATGAATATTCCCAAGGCTCCAAATTTTGCATACTTTTTTAGTAATAGCATTGTGCCTAGTAAAATTTCAGCAGCACCTGAAACATAGATTATTACTGTTTTTAAAGGTAAAAATACCGGAACAAAAGGCATGAAAAAGGTTGGTTTTATAAAATGTTGTGCCCCTGCATATATCATAAATATTGCAATTACAATTTTTAAAACATTCCAAATTTTTAAGGTGTTAGATTTCATAAATATTGTTTTGTGAGTGCAAATATATATAAAAATATTTACAAAACGAACATTCATTCATTTTGTAAACATAAAATAATGTTAAAAATTAAAAAGACCATTATTGTAGCATAGTATAAAATCTTGATGTAAAACTTGGCCTCAAAAAATTTTGGTTAAAACAATAGGGGTAGGAGTGTAAATAATAAGTCCTGTAAACTTATTTAACGAACGGGTCAGCTGGCGCACAGGTATAACAATCTCAATAGAAATCTAATTTCAAATCGGAAAAAAGTAATAAATGTACCCTGTACATTTGCTTATCGCTTAATATTCTAAAATATAGCGAAGTGAAACCAAAGATTAAAAAGAGATTCACGAGCTCCTTTAAAAACAATAGAAATCTTGTGAATAAACACTCTTTTTACGAAGCGACGATAGGAGCAAAGTAGCATGTGTGTGACATGGTTTGTTTAAAACTTAATAGTAAATTTGACTACTTATAATGGATGTAAATACCAGTTTTGCATCCTTCTATTTTAAATGATTACGTACACCATAACTTGCTAATACACCTTCTCCTGTTGCAGCAGCTACTTGTGCAATTGCACCTTCTCGACAATCACCAGCAGCAAAAATTCCTTTTACACTGGTTTCTCCTAATCCAGTTGTAGTAATAAATCCTCTTTCGTTTAATGTAATAGTATCTTTTACACTAGTTGTGTTTGGAATTAATCCTATAAATATAAAGGCTCCATCTGCTGTTAATTCTTCGGTTTTGCCAGTAACATTATCTTTTACTTCTAAACCTCTAAAATTGCCATTTTTATCTTTAGTAAATGCCAAAGAATCTTTGTTAAGATGTATTTCAATATTTTTTATTGAAGGTAATTTCTCAATATAGGTTTCTGAAGCGGAAAATGTTGCTCCACGATTAACTATTGTTACTTTTTTACAGAAACCAGCTAGAAATATACCTTCTTCTAAAGCGCTATTTCCACCTCCAATGACGAGAATTTCTTTGTCTCTATAAAAAGCACCATCACAAGTTGCACAAAAGTGAATACCTGCACCTATTAAATCTTCTTCATTAGTGATGCCTAACTTTCGATAGGTTGAACCTAAAGCTAAAACCACAGACTTACTTTGGTATTCGCCCATATTAGAATTTATTTGAAATAAATTCCCGTTTTTAGAAATGTTTTTTACCTCGACACCAGTTTCAATTGTTGCTCCATATACTTTGGCTTGTTCAGCCATTCGTTCCATCAATTTTGGACCAGAAATATCTGTAAAGCCAGGGTAATTTTCAATCTTTTGCGTTAAAAAGGCATTACCTCCTATATTCTTTTTTTCAAGAATTAAAGAACTAAAACGATCACGTTGAATATAAATAGAGGCCGTTAATCCTGCTGCTCCAGCACCAACAATAATAGTGTCGTAGACCTTTTTTTTAGATTCTTTACCGATGTTTAAAACGGACTTTAAAATAGAATTATCTGGATTAGTATAACTTTTATCTCCTATAAAAATGGTCGGAATAATACGTTTTCCACTATTAATTTCTTCAACTTTTTGGGCTGCCCAAGTGTATTTGTCGACTTCTATAAATTGAAAATTAATATGATTGTCTTGCAGGTAACTTTTTGCACGCTGACAATCAGGACACCAATCAGCACCATATAAAATAACTCTTCCTTGAGAATTAATACCTAAAACGTTTGCCAAAACACTATTATCTGGATTGGTAAATGGTTTTTCGTTAATAATAATGGTCGGAATAATACGCTTCCCTTTATTAATACCTTCTACTCGTGCCGTTGCAGCCTTATCTAAATCGACATCAATAAAATTGAAATCAATTTTATTCTCTTTTAAATATGCTTTGGCTCTTTGGCAGTCTGGACACCAATCTGCACCATATAAATCTATTATATTCATTTTTTTTTATTTTAAACCTGCGTAATTAATTCCTGTTAAATAATGCATATCTCTATCAAACGTTGACAAATCATCATGATTAAATTTAGTAACATCATCGTATCCACAAGAACGTGCCACCACTTTAATTAAATCGTTGGTTGCTTCAAAGTAATTCTTCAACTGCTTTGCAGAAGAGTCGATTATTATTCTACTACGTAAAGATTCTTTTTGAGTAGCAATACCAACAGGGCAATTGTTACTTCCACAAGCACGCATTCCTATACAACCAATAGCTTGTAATGCAGAGTTAGAAACTGCTATTGCATCTGCACCTAGCATCATTGCCTTAGCAAAATCTTCAGCAACACGTAAGCCTCCAGTAATTACTAAAGTAACATCTGTAGCGCCAACTTTATCCATATATTTTTTAGCTCTGGCTAATGCTGGAATTGTTGGTACATTAATATGATCTCTTAAAATAGTAGGAGCGGAGCCTGTACCACCTCCACGACCATCGAGAATAATGTAATCTACACCAACATCAAGTGCAAATTGAATGTCTTTTTCTATATGGCTCGCTGCTATTTTAAAACCGATTGGAATACCTCCAGTTCGTTCTCTTACCTTATCAGCAAATACTTTAAAATCTTCAACGGTATGAAAATTTGGATTTGCCGCAGGAGAAATAGCTGTTTCGCCTTCTTTTAGTCCGCGAACTTCAGCAATCTCTTTACTTACTTTGTTTCCTGGCAGATGTCCACCAGTTCCTGTTTTTGCTCCTTGTCCACCTTTAAAATGAAATGCTTGTACATTATCTAATTTATCCCAGGTAAAACCAAATTGGGCAGAAGCCAATTCATAAAAATATTTTGTATTATTAGACTGTTCTTCAAGTAACATGCCACCTTCACCAGAACAAATTCCTGTTCCAGCAAGTTCTGCACCTTTTGACAAGGCTATTTTTGCTTCGCGAGATAATGCTCCATAACTCATGTCACTAACAAATAGAGGGATATCCAATTCTAAAGGTTTTTTTGCGTTTGGTCCAATAACTACCTTTGTAGCAACAGCATCTTCATCTAATAATGGTCGTGAAGCTAATTGTGCTGGTAGAAACTGAATATCGTTCCATTTTGGAAGCGTATTTCTATCAACACCCATAGAGGCAGAAAACCCATGATGTCCAATATTTTTTAACCCGTTTTGAGCTAGTTCTTTAATATAACCTGTATATGGTTCTGTGTCTTCAGGATGTGTATCTGCATACGCACCAAGATATTTGTCTCTATTAAAAGGTTGAGGCTGTTTTTCTAAATAAGCATCTATTTCAAAAGCATCTACATAGAGTTTGTCGCCTTCAATTTTTGTAGAAAACTTATGGAGAACTTCTTTATTATTGTATTCTGAAACACCTGAGTCTACTCTGTAATCCCATCCGTGAACTCCGCAAATAAGGTTATTACCATCTACGTGTCCATCTGACATTAAAGCGCCTCTGTGTAGGCATCTTCCATAAAGTACAGAAATGTCATCATCAAATTTTACGATTACTAAATCTAATCCTTCTACAATTGCATGTTCAGGTTGTTTATTTATTAACTCGCTTACTTTTGCTATAACTACAGGTTTTTTCATACGTTAATTTGGTTTATTTAGATTTTGTCGAAATATACTTAAATTCCTTTCATTACTAATGAATTGATGATCTAGGCGAATTGATATTATGATTTTTTACTATTATATATTTACTGTTTATGGTGCAAGATTTGGTGCTAGCAAACCTTCATATCGAAGTTACAATGCCCTAAATAAGGTTTATTTAAAAATCACTAAATTAGTATTCTATGCAGTATGGCCCTAGTTACTATTTAAAGTTTTTTTAAAATGAAAAAAACCACTTTTATTATTGCAACAATTTTTTTCTTTTTTTTAGGATTAAAAAATGTATTTGCACAAGCTACCAATCTTCCTTTAATACAAATTGAAGCTTTAGAATATAAAGGCGCTTTTATTATTTCTGGTGATAATTTTGGTGAATCTGAAGCTAATTATACTAGCGGAACAATAGCTTATAATAGTGCAAATAATTCAATATTTATAGCAGGGTTTGATTTAGATGGTGCTGTTGGAGAGTTTTCTATTCCTGCATTAGTAAATAGCAAAGTTGTTGCCGATTTAAATAGTGCTACTATTTTACAGAATTTTAAACAAATTTTGAATCTTACACCAGATTCCAATCCGCAAAGTATAGATAGAATAAGTGGTTTATATGTCTTTAATAATAAACTTATTGTAAATGGAATTGAATATTATGATGCACCTGCAAATAATACGCACACTACATTGGTAATCGAAGATGCCAATAACATCAATACCAGTGCAATTAATGGGTATTATTCACTTCAAGGAGAGGCACATGCTGCAGGTTGGATATCTACCATACCTACAGAATGGCAAACACTACTTGGTGGTTCTCATATGACAGGTAACTCAAGTAAATATGCTATTAATAGTCGTATGCCAATGGGTATTTCTGCTTTTGCATTTGACCCAAACAACTTAGTTGGTAGTCCATCTGGTTCGATACCAACAACAACGCTTATAGATTTTGACCTTTCCAACCCATTATATGCCGATTATGATACTTATGAAGATGCAAATTATAATGTAATAGAAGTAAATGGAACTACGCCTCCTGGTCATACTGTAATTGATGCAGATGTTATTGTTGGTGAAAATGATTTGTGGACAGAAATATCACAGGCAAGTTACGGATTCATTGTTCCTGGTACTAGAACGTATTTAACTATTGGTTCTTCCGGTGGTCACAATTCGGGAATTGGATACAAACCCACACAAAGTGATGGAAATGTATGTGGTGGTCCATGTGCATATGATGCTAATGATGAATACAATTATTATTGGTTATGGGATGTTAATGATCTTTTGGCTGTTAAAAACGGAACTTTACAACACTATGACGTCAGACCTTATGCTTTTGGATTATTTAATGTGCCTTTTCAAACAGATTTATATACCAATACTCAAGAAATTCACACTATTGTAGGAGGTACTTATGATGTTGCTTCAAATCTTTTATACCTTAGCGTTTATGATGGTGCATCTACAGGCCCTTACGATAAAAATCCCGTTATAGTTGCCTATAGTATTAACCTAGGAGCCTTGTCCATTGATAACGAAACGGTTAACAGTGCGGTAGATATCTTTCCTAATCCCGCTAACAACATTCTTACTTTTAGTTTTCGAAACACTGTTTTTGAAAGCTTATCAATATATAATAGCTTAGGACAACTGGTTAAGGTATCTAAACAAAACAAGGTTGATATTTCAAGCTTAGCTGAAGGTGTTTATATAGTGAAATATAGATTGGCAAACGAGGAGACCATTTCTAAAAAATTTATTAAGACGAATTAATTAGTATCTCCTTTTGACTTTGTTGGCGTTTTCTTTTAACCTATTTTATTTTTTGTAAACGTTTTAATGGCTGTGCCTATATAATCTGCTAAAGCGGAATTTATTTATAGATACGTGGAAAGATGTGTAAATTGCCTAAAATACTGCTATAAAGAAATTACTACATACTTGTACTATAATGTACCGCGTTATAGCCTGTCCCGAATTTGTTTTGGGATAACTTGAGTTTTATTCACCTCATTATTATTTTGATTACTGAGCTCTAATTTGAAAAATAAAAGAGTAGCGAGAAAGCCTTTTGTTGCTTCACGACTTCCAAATTTAAAAAATAGTAAATACAAGGAGTAAAGCACTTTTTATGCGA
>CBDTUD010000072.1:0-13904 GCA_965363545.1 uncultured Flavobacteriaceae bacterium
GCGGTCTGGACGGGACTCGAACCCGCGACCCCCTGCGTGACAGGCAGGTATTCTAACCAGCTGAACTACCAAACCGTTGCTCTAAGCGGATGCAAATATAAGTGTGTTTTTTATATATGCAAAAAGTTTTTTCTATTTTTTTACAAAAAATTATTTCTACTTATTAAATACGTTAATAATACCTGTTCATAGCCTTTATGAATATCTACCGGAACATAATCAATTTTATATTGCATACATTTTAGTTTCAAGGCATTAAAGTATTTTTTCATTGCCAATTGGTAATTTTCTTGCATATTTTCGGCAAATAAATTAATCGTTTCGCCAGTTTCTACATCTACAAATTTTTTCGGCGTAGATTCAAAATCGAAGTCCAATTCATGCTTTCCGTCAAAAACATGAAATAAAACTACTTCATGCTTGTTATATTTTAAGTGTCTAAGCGCCGCAAATAACTCTTCTTCTTGCTTATCCGCCTGCAACATATCCGTAAATAGAAAAATAAGAGATCTTCGATGAATCTTTTCTGCTATTTCATGCAACACCTTATAAGTATCCGTAGTTTTTGTTGATTTATTCTCCAACAAATTTTCCAATTGCTGTAAGAGCATTCTTCGGTGTTTTTCGTTTCCTTTTGCCGGCGCGTAATACTCGTTGGTATCAGAATAAATACTCAAGCCGCAAGCATCACGTTGCCGCTTTAAAATCTCTAATAAAGAGGCGCAAGCTATTGCCGAAAAATCAATCTTATTGATATGGTTTAATGAATTTTTCTTTACATCTGGGTAATGCATCGAAGCCGAATTATCTACAATCAAATGACATCGTAAGTTGGTTTCTTCTTCATACCTTTTTACAAACAACTTTTCCGTTTTAGCGAACATTTTCCAGTCAATGTGTCGCGTACTCTCACCTTTATTGTATAATCGATGCTCAGCAAATTCGACCGAAAAACCATGAAACGGACTCTTATGCATTCCAGTAATAAAACCTTCTACTACTTGTTTTGCAAGAAGTTCTAGGTTTTGTAACCCTTTAAAAGTTTGAATCTCGTTTAAAGCCATATTTCAAAAATAAACAATTTATTCTGTTTGAAGTTTATCACAATACAATTGAAACTCCGTGAAAACAAAAAAAGGTTTGATTCCGAATAGAACCAAACCTTTTTTTATAAAATGAAATTACGACTTATAAAAGCGCATTCAATTTTTCAGTATATACATTTTTCGGTGCTACACCAACTTGTTTATCGGCAACTTCGCCTCCACTAAACATTAAAACTGTAGGAATATTTCGTACTCCATATTTTGCAGCAAATTCTTGATGTGCATCCACATCTACTTTTGCGATAACAACTTTATCACCAAAATCGTTTTGTAATTCATCAACAATTGGAGCTAACATTCTACAAGGTCCACACCACGCGGCCCAAAAGTCAACTAAAACTGGTTTATCTGATTTTAATACTAATTCTTCAAAATTAGCATCGGAAACTTCTATTGCCATAGTATCTTATTTTTTAGGTATTTAATTCAATTATCAAAATACAAAAGTAAAAAATTATTTTGCTAAAAATCGCTTTCTAAATTTGTTTTTCTTATAGTAGTATTTAAAACATCAATTACCTTACAAAATAGTCTAAAAAACTTTCGTGGCAATGGCATGAATATTATCCGATTTACCCATGGAATAATAATGCACCACCGGCACCCCAGCTGCTTTTAATTCTTTCGACTGTGCAATTGCCCATTCGATTCCCACTTGACGAACCGCCACATTATCGCTACACTTTTCTATTGCTGCAACCAAATCATCCGGTAAATTTAAACGAAATACTTGCGGCAAAACAGTCAAATGCCGATGTACAGCGATAGGTTTGATTCCGGGAATAATAGGAACCGTAATTCCGATTTCTCTAGCTGCCTCAACAAATTCAAAATATTTTTTATTGTCGAAAAACATTTGTGTTACAACATAATCAGCACCTGCATCTACTTTTTCTTTCAAACGTCTTAAATCCGCTTTCATACTTGGCGATTCTAAATGCTTTTCCGGGTAACCGGCAACTCCAATACAAAAATTAGAATTGTACGCCGAATCGATAACATCGTGCAAATATTTGCCTTTATTTAAATCTTTTATCTGCTGTACCAAATCGCTGGCATAATTATTTCCTTCATTTTGAGGGGTAAAATAAGCTTCGTGTTTCATCGCATCACCGCGCAACGCCATGACATTATCCAAACCTAAATAATGACAATCTACCAAAACATATTCGGTTTCTTCTTTCGTAAAACCTCCACATAAAATATGTGGTACGGTATCGACATTGTATTTGTGTTTGATGGAAGCGCAAATTCCCACAGTTCCCGGGCGCATTCTCGTCAATTTTCGCTCTAACAAACCATCAGATTTATTGATGTACACAAATTCTTCTCTAGATGTTGTAACATCGATAAAAGGCGGATTGAATTCCATCAAAGGATCGATATTATCGTATAATTTTTGAATGCTTTGTCCTTTTTGAGGAGGCACAATTTCAAAAGAAAATAAGGTTTTTCCTTTGGCTTTTTCTATGTGTTCTGTTACTTTCATCTGCTTTCCCACTCCTTAAAATAAAGGCCTTACGGGATATTTTAATAAAATTATTTATTCTTCGGGCGTTACCCCCGATATCTCGTGGGTCGCGCTTTACGCTATATCTTTTTTTCGTTTCTCTTCAAAAAAGGATGCCACTGCAATCGCTAACGCATTCTTTTTCCTAAGATAATTATTCAGCAAAAATAACTATTCTGCCAAATTAGGATACAACCATTTTTCTGCCTTTTCTAAAGAGATTCCCTTTCGATTTGCATAATCTTTTAGTTGATCTTCTTTTATTTTTCCCAATCCGAAATATTTGGCGTTTTCATTGGCAAAATAATATCCTGAGACTGCCGATGCCGGCCACATTGCCATGCTTTCGGTAAGTTGAACGCCGATAAGTTTTTCTACCTGCAATAAATCCCAAATAGTTTCTTTTTCTAGATGATCCGGACAAGCGGGATAACCAGGTGCCGGACGAATACCTTTATAGCTTTCTTTGATCAACTCTTCATTGCTCAACAATTCATTACTGGCATAGCCCCAATGTTTCGTTCTCACTTGCTTGTGCAAATATTCCGCTAATGCCTCTGCAAAACGATCTGCAATCGATTGTACCAAAATCGCATTGTAATCATCATGGGTATCGCGATAGCTTTTTGCCAATTCATCGGCACCAAAAATTGCGACGCAAAAAGCACCCATATAGTCGGTTAAACCGGTTTCTTTCGGAGCAATAAAATCGGCTAAAGCAATATTTGCGGTTTTACTTTTTTTCAATTGCTGACGTAAGGTTCTAAAAATTGCAATTTCCTTTCCTTTTTTCTGTATCGAAATATCTTCATTGTCAATCGCGTTTGCTTCAAAAAGCCCGAAAACTGCTTTCGCTTTTAAGAGTTGTTTGGCAATGATCAATTCCATCATTTTTTGGGCATCTTCAAATAAATGAGAAGCTTGTTCCCCAACTGTTTTATCGGTTAAAATATCGGGAAACTTACCGTGTAAATCCCACGAAATAAAAAACGGACGCCAATCTATAAAAGGTATCAGTTCTTTTAAACTCAGTTGTTTTAAGACTTGGACTCCCATTTCTTTAGGAGGAACAATTGGAGTAGTTTTCCAATCAATTTTTACCTTATTTTCTCTTGCCTGCTCTAAAGTGATAAAAGCTTTTGTCTTGCTTCGCTTTAAAAATTTTTCTCGAAACTCCGCATAATCTATTTTGATATTGGCAATATATTCTTCTTTTGTTTTTTTGTGCAACAAATCACCGACTACAGTAACAGCACGAGAGGCATCGTTCACATGAACCACCGCATTTTTATACTCCGGATTAATTTTCACCGCTGTATGAGCTTTCGAAGTTGTCGCACCACCTATTAATAAAGGAACAGTGAAATTCTGGCGTTCCATTTCTTTTGCCAAATAGACCATTTCATCTAAAGAAGGCGTAATCAAACCAGATAATCCAATAATATCAACCTTTTCTTTTTTCGCTGTTTCAATAATTTTTTCCGGTGGCACCATAACACCTAAATCAATAATTTCATAGCTATTGCATGCCAAAACAACACTAACAATATTTTTACCGATATCGTGAACATCTCCTTTTACGGTCGCCATTAAAATTTTACCAGCCGGCTCCATAGCTTCTAAAGATGATTCTTCAATAAAAGGTTGTAGGTAAGAAACTGCTTTTTTCATTACTCTCGCAGATTTCACTACTTGAGGTAAAAACATTTTTCCGCTTCCAAAAAGGTCACCAACGACATTCATTCCGGTCATTAAATTAACTTCAATTACGCTTAACGGACTTCCGGATACCACTCGCGCTTCATCAACATCTTCAATAATATATTTATCGATTCCTTTTACCAAGGCATGGGTAATACGTTCTTGCACCGTATTTTCTCGCCAAGATTCATCCAAAGCTTTTTCTACTTTTGAACCTTTAACGGTTTCGGCAAAATCTAGTAATCTTTCGGTGGCATCATCTCTTCTATTCAAGATAACATCCTCAACACGCTCTAACAAATCTTTCGGAATATCATCGTACACTTCTAATAAAGAAGGATTTACAATTCCCATATTCATTCCCGCTTGAATAGCATGGTATAAAAAAACGGAATGCATGGCTTCGCGAACTCCGTCATTTCCGCGAAAAGAAAACGACACGTTACTAACACCACCACTTACACTTACTCCGGGTAAATTTTTGCGAACCCAACGCGTTGCTTCAATAAAATCTAAGGCATTTAATTTATGCTCTTCCATTCCGGTTGCAACCGGAAAAATATTCAAGTCGAAAATGATATCTTCAGCCGGAAAACCCACTTTATCAACTAAAATCGCATACGATCGTTTTGCTATTTCTATTCTTCTCTCATAATTATCTGCCTGACCAGCCTCGTCGAATGCCATGATAATAACAGCCGCACCGTATCTTTTAACCTGTTTTGCTTGCCAAATAAAATTTTCTTCGCCTTCTTTTAAAGAAATAGAGTTTACCACACTTTTTCCTTGAACTACTTGCAATCCGGCTTCAATAATTTCCCATTTAGAACTATCGATCATAATTGGAACTCGGGAAATGTCAGGCTCTGCAGCGATCAAATTCAAAAATCGAACCATGGCTACTTTACCATCGATCAATCCGTCATCCATATTTATATCGATGATTTGTGCGCCACCATCTACTTGATGCCGAGCAATATCTAAAGCTTCATCAAATTTTTCATCTTTTATCAGACGTAAAAATTTACGCGATCCTGCTACATTAGTCCGCTCACCAACATTGATAAAGTTGCTCTCTTTGGTTATTATTAAAGGTTCTAATCCTGATAAACGCATATTTTTTTGGTTATTTGTTTTATACCTAATTTAACTTTATTTGTTCTAAATCATCATCAATTAGCAAGTATCAATTCCGCGAAAGCGAAAAAAAACCAGCAACCAAAAACAATCAACCAGCAACCAACAACTTTCTCGGTGGATACTTCTTTGCTAATTCGGCAATTTGCTTAATATGTTCGGGGGTAGTACCGCAACAACCACCAATAATATTTATTAAATTCTTTTTGAGATATTCTTCAATTTGTGCTGCCATTTGCTCTGGTGTTTCATCGTACTCTCCAAAGGCATTTGGCAGTCCGGCATTTGGATGTGCCGAGATGGCAAAATCTGTTCTAGGAGCTATAGTTTCTAAATGCGGCTGTAATAAATTAGCGCCCAAAGCACAATTAAAACCTACCGATAACAATGGGATATGCGAAACAGAAATTAAAAAAGCTTCAGCTGTTTGACCTGACAAAGTTCTTCCGCTAGCATCCGTAATCGTTCCACTGAGCATTACCGGAATATCTACATTTCGTTCTTCTTTTACTTGTTCAATAGCAAATAAAGCGGCTTTTGCATTTAGCGTGTCAAAAACGGTTTCTACCATTAATAAATCGACACCACCATCGATTAAGGCTTCTACTTGCTCCTTGTAAGCGATTCGTAAATCTTCAAAGGTAACAGCCCTAAATCCAGGATCATTTACATCGGGAGACATACTTGCAGTTCGGTTTGTTGGCCCCATTGAACCTACAACAAATCTTGGTTTTGAAGGGTCTTTGGCTGTGAATTCGTTAGTAACTTCTTTAGCGATTTTTGCCGATTGATAATTCAACTCATACACTAAATCTTCCATTTTATAATCTGCCATGGCAATGGTAGTGCCAGAAAAAGTGTTTGTTTCAATAATATCAGCTCCGGCCTCTAAGTATTTTCGATGCACTTCTTTTATTGCTTCCGGTTGTGTTAACGAAAGTAAATCGTTATTTCCTTTAAGAGAAATAGCATAGTTTTTAAATCGCTCACCTCTAAAATCTTCTTCGGTAAAATTATAGCGCTGCAACATGGTTCCCATGGCGCCATCTAAAACCAATATCCTTTTATCTAATTCTTCTTTTATATTTCCCATTGTAAGCACTTTAACTATTAATTCTTCTCTTTTTTTATAGGTGAATTTTTTCCGGTTTAACCGATATGCCTATATAAAAAAATAAGCATTTTTCCTTTTTATGGAAACATGCTTATCAAGGAACTACTGCAAATTAACGCAATTATTTTTCTTTTACCCAATTCTATAGGGATTTCTAACCGTATTCAGAAACCCTTACTCAGGTACTAATTCAATTTTTAATCCGTCTAGTTCTTGTGACAAACGCAACTGACAACTTAGACGGCTATTTTGCTCCACGAAAAAAGCTTGATCCAGCATTTCTTCTTCAGCATCACCAACTTTAGGGTATGCCGGAATATCATAAATAGGTTTTTTGAGATATATTTCAGAACATTAACCACTGGGTTATGGCAATGCATCGATGAAATGAAGCGCATTTACGGAGCCGAGACCGGTTTTTTTGGTTTACTGAGGTTCCGTTTTTGATGATGGCAACCAGAGTTTCTCCTTTATTTTCATTTTTTTATTGAAAATGAATGCCACACTCTCTATTATTCAATGCTTTTGTCGGGTCGAAATACGAATTATTTTTAGGTAAACCTTGCTCTTTTAAAAATGCATCCAATTCAAAATCATTCCAATAATAGTAAGGACTCACTTTTAAGATTCCGTCTTTGCTATAACTTAAAATGTCTTTGGAATTTCTATATTCCGTCTGACGAACTCTGATATTTGTAAACCAAACTTCTGGCTGATGTTCTTGAATAGCTCTTCGAAAAGGCTCTAATTTTACAATTTCAGTAAATTCAGCATGCTTCGGATCATCAACAGAGGGAATACCTAAAACAACATCGGTAAAAGCAGAACTTTGTTTTGGCACATATTGATGCACATTTAAATTTAAATTGTCAATCAAACTTATCGCATGCCTATATGTATTGGGTGTATTATAACCTGTATCACACCAAATTACTTTGATATCTTTATCCAATCGATGAAAAGTACTCAACAAAACCGCTGAATAAACGCCAAAACTGGTCGTTACAACTCGATTATTGCTTAAGGTTAATGCCCATTTAATGATTTCTTCAGGTGATTTCTCCTTTAGTTTAACATTAATTTCTTGAAGTTTACTTTCATTAAATTTAATACTCATTTTTATCCCATTTTATGAAATTCCATGCTCTCTCATGTAGAAAGTATAAAAACATTTTTGTTATTAATTCTATTGAACCTATTGAAATTGCCAATGATAAAGTTCCTGTTACTAACCATGAAATTAATATAGTATCCAAGGTTCCAATGATTCGCCAACTTATTGTTTTTACAATACTTCTTGCGGCAATTTCGTTTGACTTTGATTTCTTTACTTGTTCTTCAGTTTTTAAAACCTGATTAGATATGGCTATTTCTCTCATTATTATTCAATATCTATTACCCTATCAAATTAGTAGACTATAATGCAAATGTATATGTAATAATTTAGTATCCCAAAGTATTTTTGTGAAAATTAAAATAATATGATGGGAGTTTACTCGCAAGGTTTAGTAATTTAGTTAGGTAAGATCGGCTAGTGTATTATTTTTTAAAACCTCAAGTGTGCTATCTCTCACCTGAATCATCAATTTATGCACGCTGCACTTATTTTCGTCAGGACAATCGTCACATTTTTCATAGTAATTCAAGCTCACGCATGGAACCATGGCAATAGGACCTTCTAAAACCCTTATTACATCTGTCATTGAAATATCAGCAGGGTCTTTCAAAAGGTAATAGCCACCTCCTTTGCCTTTCTTCGAACCTAAAAAACCAGATTTTCGAAGTATTAACAGGATGCTTTCTAAAAATTTGTGAGAAATATTTTCGCTTTTTGCTATCGTTGCGATTTGCACCATTTTATCCTCTTTTTGGCGCGCAATATAAGCTAAGGCCTTTAGGCCATATTTTGTTTTCTTGGAAAGCATCGGCGAATATAATCCTTTTTTTTAGGTCTAAAAATGACAAAACTCATGTTATCTAAGTGCGAAAATCAACTAATTCTTTTTTAAAATCTTTGGAAACTATGGGGACTTTTGCATTCGGGCTAGATTTTAACAAAAAAATCAATTTTTATTATCCAATATATTCACCAACAACAATCAAATTGCGAGTTCGGATACTTTTAAATTATTGGATAAAATTCGTTCTTTTCCGCAGTTTTACCATTAATTTCAAAGAATTCATGTACTCTCAGGCTCTTTTTCAGTTGAAATTGTAATTCCCGTGAAAACGTCAATCTATTTACAGAATTTTTTTAAGGATTTCTTTTACCCCAGGAAATGAGGTTCCAAATACGTTCATGAAAAAAATACAAAATCATTTTCGTAAAGACCTCTAAACCTCCAATGGAAAGGGCAGTTTTAATTTGACCAGTTAAAAAATACGAAATGGTAATTGTATCAATCGTACCTAAAATACGCCAAGAAATTGCTTTTACTACACTTCTTCTCTTGGTTTCTCCATTTTTATAAGGCGCACTACTTTTTTTATTAAATAAAAACATTGTTAAGAATTAAGAGCTATGTTTAAATCGGCAATGATGTCATCAATATGTTCCAAACCAACAGAAATCCGCACTAAACCATCTGTAATATTGACTTCCAATCGATCTTCTTCACTCAACTTGCCATGTGTTGTCGAAGCTGGATGTGTAACTATAGTTCGACTATCTCCCAAATTGGCAGAAAGCGAACACATTTTTATATGATTTAAAAATTTTCTTCCTTTTTCGATTCCTCCCTTTATTTCGAAAGCGACAATATTACCACCCAGTTTCATTTGCTTTTTTGCCACCTCATATTGGGGATGTGATTTTAAAAACGGATATCGAACCCAATTCACATTTTGGTGATTTTCTAAAAATTCAGCAACTTTCATGGCGTTTTCACAGTGCCTGTCAACGCGAACCGCTAAAGTTTCTAAACTTTTAGATAAGATCCATGCATTGAAAGGAGATAATGCCGGTCCGGTATTTCTAGAAAATAAATATATCTCGCGGATAATATCTTTTTTCCCAACAGCAACACCGCCTAAAACTCTACCTTGACCATCGATTAATTTGGTTGCGGAATGGATAACGATATCTGCTCCGAAATCAATTGGTTTTTGAAGGTAAGGTGTTGCAAAACAATTGTCAACAACAAACAAAATATTGTGCTTTTTCGCAATTTTGCCCAATAATTCTAAATCTAAAACATCTATTGCTGGGTTTGTAGGAGTTTCTACATACAATATTTTCGTGTTTGGCTGAATCAAACTCTCTAAAGTATCTATTGCATCTGCCTTGAAATAAGAAGTTTCTATTTGCCATTTCGGTAAATACTTGGTAAACAAGGTATGTGTAGACCCGAAAACTGATCGGCAAGAAACGATATGGTCTCCACTACTTAACAAAGCCCCAAAAGTTGAAAAAATTGCCGCCATACCTGTCGCGAAAGCATAACCGCTTTCCGCACCTTCCATTTGGGTGATTTTATCGATAAATTCGGTTGTATTCGGGTTACTAAAACGGCTGTATAAATTTTTCTCTTTTTCTTCTGCGAAGGATGCGCGCATGTCTTCAGCATCGTCAAACACGAAACTAGAAGTTAAATATAATGGCGTTGAATGCTCATTAAATTGTGATCGTTCGGTTTGATTGCGAATTGCTTCTGTTTCAAAATGTTTTTTTTGCATGGTCTTAAATTGCCTTTTCTGTTAAACGTAAAATATCGCCAAAAACTCCTCTTGCCGTAACACTTGCTCCTGCTCCCGCGCCTTGAATTACCAAAGGTTGCTCGCCATAAGATTCGGTATAAATTTCAAAAATTGAATCCGAACCTTGAACTTGTCCTAAAGAACTTGTGTTTGGCACGGATACCAGCTTTACCTCTAAAACACCTTTGTTTTGGGTTAAATCTCCTGATAATTCTCCGATATATCGCAAAACGTGATTTTCTTTTTGAGTAGATTTAATTTGCTCATAGGTTGGATTTAATTTATCCAATTGCCTCAAAAATTCTTCCGCTGAAACTTCTCTTAAATTTTCAGGAATTAAATTATAAATCGCAACATCTTCATGTTCATTTTCCAAATCTAGTTCGCGTGCTAAAATCAGTAATTTTCTAGCGACATCATTACCACATAAATCTTCTCTCGGATCTGGTTCGGTAAAACCTTTATCAATTGCCTGTTGCAAAATTTCATCAAAGGCTTGCTCTTTCACAGAATAATTATTGAATAAAAAGCTCAAAGAACCAGAAAAAACACCTTTAATTTTTGTGATATTTTCTCCAGAATGATGTAGTAACTTAATCGTGTCTAACAAAGGCAAACCTGCACCAACATTAGTTTCATACAAATAATTCTTTTCGTTTTCTTTTAATTTTTGACGTAAAGATTTGTAAAATGAAAAATCAACCGTATTTGCAATTTTATTCGAAGAAACCAAATCAAAACCATTTTCAACCAACGGAATATAATTTTGGATAAACATATTGCTAGCTGTATTATCAACAGCGATCAAGTTTTCTAAATGATTATCTTTTGCAAATCCGATAACATCGTTAATAGTAAAACCTGCTTTTTCTACTTTATCCAAATCTTCTTTCCAAGATTCAGAAATTCCATTCGTGTTTAACAACACTTTTTTCGAATTACTTACTGCAAAAATATTGAGGTTTATATTTTTTCTTTTCAAGATGTTTTCTTTACTTTTTAAAATCTGTTCAATAAGCGTTCCGCCCACCAAACCGACACCGAAAATTGCAATGTTAATATTCGTAGAAACACCAAAAATTTGCCCATGAATTACGTTTACCGCTTTGTTTAAATCTTGATTTTCCAATACCAAACAAATATTGTCTCCAGTAATCGTATTATTGATTAAGATAGGTCTAATTCTGTTTTTTGTTAATGCATTGAATGATTTGTGAAAGTTTCCTAAATTTTGGCCAATGATAGAAACTACAGCTAATTTATCTTTTACATAAATACGATTGACATCTTTTGTTTTGATATCGGTATCAAATTCATGCTCTAAAACTTCTTTCGCTTTTAAGGCGTCGGATGAGTTTACTACAAAACCAATTCCTCTTTCAGAAGAACCTTGAGAAATAATACTTACATTGATATTTTCTTTTCCCAATGCATTGAAAATTCTGGCATCGACACCAACTCTTCCCAATAAACCGCGACCTTCGAGATTGATCAACGATACATTGTTTTGCACTGTGACTGACCGAATTCCTTTGCTTGTTGCGTGCGATTTAATTAAAGTTCCGTTGTTGTTGGCATCAAAAGTATTTAATAAACGCAGTGGAATATTTTTTTCTACTAATGGAATAATGGTTTTTGCATGCAAAATAGTTGCTCCGAAATTGGCTAACTCATTAGCCTCTTGAAAAGAAAGCTCTTCAATTTTTTGCGCGTTTGACACCAAATCAGGATTGGCAGTGTAAATTCCGTTTACATGAGTATAATTTTGCAACTCACTGGCATCTAAATAATTAGCAATTAAAGATGCTGAATAGTTACTTCCATTTCTACCTAGTGTAGTTGTTTCTCCGTAAATATTCGATGCGATGAATCCGGTAACCACTTGTAACTCTTCCTTGTTTTTTGCAAAATGTTTTTTTACATTTTCTTTGGATAAATCTTGTAACGGAATGGCCTCGCCAAAACTATTATCAGTTTTTAGCAATTTTCTTGAATCGACGAAATTAGATTTTATTCCTTTTTTATTAAGCAAACTTACTATCAGTTTAGCCGATAAGATTTCTCCTTGTGCCAATACTTGATCTTTTATTTTCTCGCTGTAATCTCCTAACAAACTAACACCCTCGAAAATTTTCTTTAAAAACGTATACTCTTCCGAGAAATTGAGTTCTTTATTTGGAACAGTTTGATAAGCTTTAAAAGTTTCAAATGTTTCTTGAGAAAACTCGTCATTCTTTGCATCTTCCAACATCTGCTCTAATAAATCGGTTGAATTTCCTCTTGCCGAAACCACCAAAGCAATTTTTTCATTGGCCTTTATCTTATTCGAAATAATTTCTAAAAACTTGGTAAGACCTTCACCATTTGCTAACGATTTACCTCCAAATTTTACAACTTTGATTTTACTATTTTTTAATTTTGAAGTTTTTGTTTGTTTAAAAACAGGCTGTAGAATTGCGCTAAGCTGCTCATATTCAATTAAAAAAGCATCATGCCCATGAATAGATTTTATTTCTTTATAGGTATTTTGAACTCCTGCTTCATCTAATAATTTTTGAGTTTCTTTATTTTCTTTCGGAACAAAAAAGAAATCGGAATCAACACCTACTTGAAAAATTTTGGCTTTTATTTGATTGGCAACATCGTTAAAACTTCCACGATTTCTAGTGATATCAATGGAGCTCAACAAATGATTCATCATTTTATAGGTTTGCAAGGTAAATCGATTTTCCAATTTTTCGCCGTGGTATAATAACCAACTTTCAGTATTGAAAGTACCGTGCTCTTTGTTTTTGGTTCGGTTGAATTTTTGCTTGAACGATTCTGCCGTGCGATAAAATAACATCGCCATCATACGTGCATCATGAACTGGTTTACTCGAATTCGACAGAATTTGTAACTGGGTTTTGTTATGCGCTAATATCCAGTCAGAAGCTTTCCAATCGGATGCTACCGGAATCAAGTTTTCAATCAAATTAGGATATAAAACGGCCATTTCCCAAGCAATTCCGCCACCAAGAGAACCACCAATAGCCGCAAACAATTTTTCTATATGTAGAAACTCCAATCCTAAACCAAATAATCTACCGATATCTCTCGCCGTAAAATCTTCGTAATTCTCAATAAAATTTGTTGATTTTTCGTCGAAACCGTTTCCGGGAATATTAAATGCAATAACAGTATACTTTGCTGTATCGATTAATTTTCCTAAACCGATCAAGGCATTCCACCAACCATTATCTCCGGCTACGTTTGAATTTCCCGTTAAGGCATGGTTTACCAAAACCACTGGTGCCGTGTGCAATTCTTGTCCGAATATTTGGTATGACAACTCAAATTCCGGATAAAAATAGCCCGATTCGGTAGTGAAATTTTGCAGGCTTATATATTTTAAATTCTTTTTCAATTTCTTAAAATCAAAAGGTTAAACAATAAATAGTATGTTTAAAAACAGTTTTATCCTATTTTTTATACGTATAAAATGAAAGAAATTGTTATTAATAATGGCCTAATTACATCGTGAATTAGTTTTAGGTTATCTTCCCAATGAGGTAGAATTTAGCACCTTCTTTATAAGTAAAGGGTTGCTAAGGCTTCAGCGGGTCTAATCCCTCTGCCTTTCTTGATAACAATATTCTAT
>CBDTUD010000073.1:0-13162 GCA_965363545.1 uncultured Flavobacteriaceae bacterium
AAGGTAAGCATCTTACGATCTTGATCTCTAAAGCCAGTTAAATGCCCACAATTATCACAGGTGTAGTTTTCAAAAAATACGGAGTGATTGCAATGACCACATTGAAATATTTTCATAAAATAAATTAGGCTGCAAAATTAACAAATGAAAGCCATTTGTTTACATTTTTTTTATTAATAATTGCGTTATTAATTTAGAGGTTGCACTGCCTCGAATACCTCCAGAAACAGGCATTGTATTTTCGAAGTATGCACTTGAGGCAATCGGGAAATGCGTGTTACCAGTTAAAATACCATGACTAGGATCTAAGCCCAACCATCCAATTCCCGGCAAAAAGACATCGACCCAAGCATGTAACTCGTATGCAGGTTCTTCCATATCAAAATAATAGTAACCACTTACAAAACGAGCTGCAACACCTAGTTGCCTTAATAGACTAATTTGCATCCAGGTTAAGTCGCGACAAGATCCTATTTTAAGCTTAAACGTTTCATCTGGTTGCAATGGAGACCCTACCTCTCTATATTCAACACTAAAATCTTTATGCAATTGTTTCGTAAGATTCGTCAAAAATTGAATCGTATTGAAATTAGAATCTTTTAGTATTGCATTTCCATAATCCATTAACTCTTGCGATATGGATTGACTTTCTAAGGCAGAAAACAGTATTTTTTTTTGTAATTTATCGTATTGAAATGGAAGTTGATTATAGCTTTGAGGATATATTAGAAAGTCAAAAGGATTATAGGGTTTTGTTTCCAGATTACTCTCTGCTTTAATTGTTAATTCATGAGTCATTCCTTCAAACCAACAAAAATCCATTACATTATTGTCTTCGTCTTGTATTATTTTATGTCCTGCTGATTGTGGCTCAATAGATATAGAAAACTCAGCGACATCCACATAGGACGTTTGACTTGGACGAAATCTTAAATAATGTGGTTCTAGAAATACTTCTGAATCAAATACATATTCTGTGGTATGCCTAATCTTTATTTTCATGGATTACCTCCTTTTTTTTTCTTCCTTCAAAGAAAAGATTTGTCATTGATTTGTTTTATTATCCGAATTCATGTTGTTGTAAATATTATTTTCGATAGAAAAAAAAGTCTCAAATAAACTAACGGAAACATTATTTAATTTTGTTTGAAAGTCATCCAAATATTCGTGCATACCAAATTCAATGACATCGTTAATATTGGAATTTTCCAGATGTGATGTCAATACATGAAATTGCTTCTCTACATCACCTCGATTTTCTTCTTTATTTTCCGAAATAGCTTGTAAGGAAAGATCTACCCCTATCAAGCAACTTAAAATAGATCGCGGAAAGTTTTTATCGAATATGAGAAACTCTGTAATGGACTGCGCAGTTAATTTACCATGTGTTTTTCGGTACATATCGTATGCACTAACCGACTTAAGCAATGCAGACCATTGAATAATATCAAAAGGAGAACCTACATTAACAATTTCAGGTAATAACATATGATATTTTACATCTATAACGCGAGACGTTTTATCTGCACGCTCAATAAACTGACCAATTTTACCAAAATGCCACCCTTCGGTTTTTGAAATCGTAGATTCTAGAATTCCGTAAAGTAACTGACAACCCTTTTTGATTTCTACAAAATAGCTTCTAGGATCCTTTTTTTCCCACCTTTTTTTCTCTTTGGCTTCTTTCACAAAATAATACAGATGGTTTATTTGCTCCCACAATTCTTTAGTAATCTCAGGTCGTATGGCACGAGCATTTTCACGCGCATTTACGATACAGTTATAAATGGAATTCGGGTTTTGTTCGTCGAATCCTAAAAAATAAATGACCTTTCCTTTAGCTACTTTTTTGTACAAAGATTCATACAAATCCCAATCTCCGGTAGTAACTACCAAAGGTTTCCATTGTGTTGAAGCTTTCAGATGATACTCAAGTGAAAGGTTGAAATTAACATCCATAAAACGAGCATAATTCTCTGCTCTTTCAATGTAACGATTCATCCAGTAAATATGACCTGCAACTCTGCTTAACATAAATATATTTTAAAGTTTATTAATTTTTTAATTATTGATAGTCAATTGCTTATATAGCTTTAATTAATCTATTACCCAAGTATCTTTGCTTCCTCCTCCTTGTGAAGAATTCACTACTATAGATCCTTTTTTCAAAGCTACTCTTGTCAATGCTCCCGGAGTAATTTTAATATCATCACCATATAAAATATACGGACGTAAATCAACATGTCTTCCTTGAATTCCTTCATCAGATAATGTTGGAACTCGAGATAAATTGATCATTGGTTGCGCAATATAATTTCTTGGGTTTGCCTTTATTTTAGCAACAAACTCCACCTGTTCTTTTTTGGTCGATTTAGGACCAATTAACATTCCATATCCGCCAGAAGCATCTGTTTGCTTAACAACAAGATTATGTATGTTTTCAATGACGTATTTTAGATCTTTTTCTTCCGCACAGATATATGTTTTTACATTCTCCAAAATAGCCTCTTCACCGAGATAGTACTTAATTATTCTCGGTATATAGGCATAAACTGCTTTGTCATCGGCAACACCGGTTCCTGGAGCGTTAACCAAGGCGACATTTCCTTTTTTATAGGCATTAAAAAGTCCCGGAGTACCCAGTAAGGATTTTTTATTGAATACCAATGGGTCAATATAGTCATCATCTACTCTTCGGTAAATAACGTCTACTTTTTTTAATCCCATGGTGGTAATCATGTAAACAAAATCATTTTGCACAACCAAATCCCTTCCCTCGACTAACTCTGCACCCAATTGTTGCGCTAAGTAAGAATGCTCAAAATAAGCTGAATTATAAACTCCCGGTGTCAATACAGCAATAGAAGCTGGTGATACTGGGGAAAGAGACTCTAACATATCTCTTAGGTTATGTACATAATTATTTACAGGTCTTACTTTTAGTTTTTCGAACAATTCAGGAAAAGTTCGTTTTAAAATCTCTCTATTCTCCAGCATGTAGGAAACTCCAGATGGACATCTTAAATTATCTTCTAAAACATAAAACTTATTATCATCACCTTTGATTAAGTCAGATCCGGTAATGTGGCACCAAATATCTTTAGGTGGTTTTAAGCCAATGCATTCTTTTAAATAACAAACGCTCGAGAGCAATAATTCCTTCGGAATGATCTTGTCTTTTAAAACCTTTTGATCTCCATAAATATCTGCTATAAATAAGTTTAAGGCTGTAATTCTCTGTTTTAATCCTTTTTCTAATAGATCCCATTCTTGGCCAGAAATTATTCTTGGAATGATGTCTAAATGAAGAATTCGTTCCAACCCTTGATTATCACTATACACATTAAATGTCATGCCTAATGAAAGTTGCGCCCTATCTGTTGAATGTTGCAAAAAATTCAATTTTTTCCACCCCATCTTTTCTATTCGTTTACAAAAAAGAGAATATTGAGAATTTATTCCTCCATTTTGGTCTATCATTTCATCTAGGAAATTGGTTGTATCGTAGGCACTAAAATTTATTTTTGACATAAAAAAATATAAAGTTTATTTCTATTTTAAAACATTACTTTGACTGTTAAGCATTTAAAAAAGCTTAATTTCATGAATTTAAAAAGGATTGATATTAATAAAAACTGTGACAAGTAACTCTAGTAGGTTTATTTTTTCAAGATACAAAAAAATAATATACGTTAATGGTAATTTTTAATAATCAAAAATATACAAGTTTAAAAAGCCGTGCTTTATAGCATCGTTATTCTAACCTTTTTCTTTTTTAATCGGGTATTGTTTAATTTTTCTATCAAGTCATCGGCAATCGCCAATGGAACGGCAACAAATGCACAATCTTGTTTCAGCTCAATAGTACCTAACTGGTCTTTATGTATTCCCCCTATTTTAAAAAATAGGCCGGCGATATCCCCCTTAGAAATTTTATCTTTTCTACCGCCTGAGATAAACAAGGTCGTCCAGTATTGCGATTTTTTAGTAGCAGGTTTAGAAATATCTACCCCTTTCGTTTTTTGGATAAACTCGGGTAACTGCTCTTTTTCCCATTGCAATACATAGGCAGTTCCTTTTGCATTGACTCTGGCTGTTCTTCCATTTCTATGCGTAAACTCTTCTAAAGAATTTGGCAGTTCATAATGAATGATATATTTCATTTCTGGAATATCTATACCCCTGGCAGCCAAATCAGTAGCAATTAAAACCTGACACGTGCCGTTTCTAAATTTAATTAAAGAGCGCTCTCTATCTTTTTGCTCCATCGCTCCTGAAAAGCAAGCATGAGGAATGTTGTTTTTCTCTAAAAAAACACGGACACCTTCTATGCTTTCTCTTAAATTACAAAACACAATACCCTGTTGATTGCCCAGATATAATAAAAGATCTAATAGCGTTTGTAATTTATTTTGAACTGGTGAAATCACCGTTTTGATCTCTAATTTCGATACCGTTGTTTCCTTTAGATAATTAATAACCTTCGGATCTTTCAATTGCACAAAATCTGGTATCGCAACTCCTTGTGTAGCAGAAGTTAAAATACGTTTACTTAAACTAGGTAATTGCTTAATAATTGCTCTCATTTCAGTCTCAAAACCCACTTCAAGTGATTTGTCAAACTCATCGAGAACCAACGTTTTGATACTCTCTTTTGAAAAACGATCATTGCTAAAATGATCTGTAATTCTACCTGGTGTTCCAATTAAAATGGCAGGAATATGTTTAATTTCAATTTTGTCTTTTGACATCGGCCTACCACCATAAACTGCATTTACCTTATGACCAGTACCCATATTTCGAATAACTTGTTCAATTTGTATCGCCAATTCACGCGAAGGCACTAAAATAAGCGCCTGAATCTCGGTACTATCCGGATCTAAAGTTTTTAATATTGGTAATAAAAAAGCCAATGTTTTACCCGTACCTGTTGGAGAAAGCAAGACTGTATTTGCCGTTGTTTCTATTATAGAAATAGCCTCCTCTTGCATTGGATTTAGCGTATGGATATTTAATTTTGCTAAAATATCATGTTGCTCTTTGATGCTATTCGCCATAAGGTTTCCTTGTTTTTTTTGCAAAACTAAGGATTGTTTTAGGTTTACCGTTAAATTGTTACCTAATACTTGCGAATTAATTTTACTTCCGGTAATTTTATCGTCCTGTACAAGTTTATTTGGTTCTCTTCCTTTTTTTAGTAAGGATTTTAACGTAAATTCATGTATTATTTCGCACTGATAAGGCAATCTTTTCTCAATTAAAAAAGTTTAGTTACCTTCGAAAAATTAATCCATAAACCAACCAAAACCTTAGCTGCTATGAAGAAATTTGGCACTTTTGCCGGCGTATTCACTCCATCTCTACTTACTATCTTAGGTGTTATCATGTACATGCGTTTGGGCTGGGTTGTTGGTAATGCAGGCTTAATAGGTACTTTAGTTATTATTGTCATCGCCCATGTTATTTCGATCACTACCGGCTTAAGTATCTCGTCGGTTGCAACCGATAAAAAAATTGGTGCTGGTGGTGTTTATTATGTGCTATCCCGAAGTATGGGTATACCTATTGGAGGTTCGATTGGTATCGCTTTATATGTGGGAACAGCGCTTTCAATTGCCTTATATTTAATAGGTTTTGCCGAAAGTTTTAACAATTATTTTGATTTTGGCATGTCGATTAATGATTTTAGACTCACAGGTACTATTGCCTTAGTTTCATTAACGATATTAGCACTCATAAGCACTTCAATTGCCTTAAAAGCACAATATGTTATTTTAACAGCTATTGCCGTCTCCCTACTCTCTATTTTCTTTGGAACACGAGAATTTGTGCCAGAAACTATTAGCATGGTTTCTACGCCGGGATCTGTATCTATGGAAATTGTATTTGCTATATTTTTCCCTGCAGTTACCGGATTTACAGCGGGTATTGCCATGAGTGGAGATTTAAAAGATCCGAAAGAATCTATCCCAAAAGGAACCTTATGGGCGATTGGCGTTGGACTTTTTGTCTATATTTTTCTAGCTATTTTTATTGCAATCTCGGTGGATTCCGAATCTTTAAAATCGGATTATAATATTTTAATGAAAATTGCCTTTTTTGCTCCTGCAGTAGTCGCAGGTATTTGGGGTGCGACCTTATCCTCTGCTTTAGGTGGTATTCTTGGGGGTCCAAGAATTTTACAGGCCATGTCATTAGACAAGGTAACACCAAAAATATTTGCTAAAGGAAAGGGAAATAATAACGAACCTGTTAATGCACTAATGACCGTTTTTTTAATTGCTGAAGCGGGGATTTTAATTGGAGAATTAGATGTTATTGCTCGCGTTGTCTCTATGTTTTACTTAACAGCGTATGGGTTTATAAATATTGCTTTTTTCTTGGAAAGTTGGGCAAATCCAGATTTTCAGCCTACTTTTAAAATAAAGCGATGGATTGGTTTACTTGGGTTTTTCGCTTGTTTTGCGGTAATGTTCAAGTTAGATATGATTGCCATGTTCGTAGCCTTGGCGGTTATTGGCGGCCTATACTTTTGGCTGCAACGTAAAGAAGTAAAAATTCAATCGCACGATGTTTGGAACAGTGTTTGGGAAAACATTGTCAACAAAGGCTTAAAAAAAATAGATGCCAATACAGAAGTAACCTCTAGTTGGAATCCAAATATCATTTTATTTAGTGGTCAAAGCACACATCAATCGTATTTATTAGAATTGAGCAAAACGGTATCCGGCCGAACCGGAATTGTTACTAATTTTAAACTGATCTTGGATAAAAATAACGATAATCCACTAAAAAAAACAGAACAAATTGTTTCTGATGAAATTTTTAAAGAACTGGGGATTTTTGCGAGACAGATTAAAGTAGATAATATTTATACCGGAATTAAAAATATAGCCATGACATTTGGGTTTTCAGGCGTAGAACCTAATACCATTATGATGGGGTGGCCAAAAGGTTTGGAAGGTTCAGAAGAATATTCTAAAATGACCGAAGCTTTGCTGCATTTGGATTATAATTTATTATATCTGGATTTTGATAAAAAAACAAAATTTGGAAGTTATAGTACTGTCGATCTATGGTGGCGTGAAACAGATAGCAAGAATGCAGAGATGATGCTTAATATTGCACGTTTTATAATTGCATCTCCAAAATGGAATAATACGAATATTCGCGTATTATTTGTAAATAATAATGATGTGGACGACCAAATTATTTATGAAAAAATATCAAAACTAGTAGAAGATTTACGCGTAAATGTCACCATTAAAATTATTGATAATGCCGTTGATCAGGTTGCCTTTTATGAATTGATAAAGCAATATTCTGAAACTACAGATTTAACCTTGGTGGGAATTCCTAATTATAAAATTGAAAAGCAAGCGCAGTTCATCTTGAAAACGAATGAATTATTCGAAGCCATTGGTTCTACCCTTTTAGTAAAAGCAGCTAATAATTTTAATGTTTTAGATTTAGATTTTGAAAACGAAAAATCGGCTAAATAATTAAGATCATACCATGTTTCCGTCTTTAGTAGAACAAACTTATCAACCTGAGTTCGATTTAATTAAAAACAAACGCAATCAACTGATATTCAGATATGATTGCGTTTGTTTTTAAATCGAACTCAGGTTATTAATATTTTACAACCTTTTGAACAGGAATATTTTGAGCGTATAAAAAATAGACTCCTCTTGGTAAATAACTCAAATTCAACGTAAAATTTGTTGGATAGTTATACAGGGAGTTTTGATACACATTTTGACCGGTAATGGCTACTAGTTTTATATCTACTTGCTCTTGTGTGGTGTTTCGTAAATTAATGTACAACAAATCTTTTACAGGATTTGGATATATGCTAAAATTCTTACCCATATCAGCGTCATCAATACCCAATACTACAGTACCATTCCCAAAAACTTGTGTCCAATAATGGGTATACGTAGAACCAACAAAAGTGGCATGACCGAAGCCCATTTCAGTAGCATTGGTATTAAGCATATTATTTAGGTGTGTTGTACTATTTAACCATTGATTAAAAGTACTTACTACAGAAGAAAATCCAGCAGAAAGGTTTTCCCCTAATGCCGTACCTGTATAACCTGCTGCTGTAGCTCTATCCGTAATACTCGATCCGTCAAGACCAATATGACTAAAAAAATCATTACTCGCCATATCGTATGAATGATCATATGCTGCTAGGCTTAATTCGGCATTGAGTGTTACAGCTGCAATACCGTTGTCAGCACGTATGCCGTTTACTAGTGCAAGCATTTGTTCAGCCTCTAGCTGAGCTGTTTGTGCAGTTGTGTTTTGAAAAACGAGGACAAAAAATAAGGAGAGAAGCGCCCAATTAAATTTGAGTGATTTCATAGTATTTACATTCTATTTTAATAAACGTAATAGGATATTATTTATTGTGCAAAAGTACTATTAATTATGTATTATAATTGTTGTTTTTATAAAAGAATTTCTCTCTCAAACGTACCACAGGCAACGCATTAAAATATATAGGTACTCGTGAATTTATTATGATATTCACAAGCACCTATGTATCAGACAGTAACTAATTATTTAATTAATTTCAGGATTTTACATTCCCTTTCTTCTATATTCAAAATTGTCAACAATTGTCTGTCCGAATGGCATTTTGCCAGTATTTACGTGCATACCGGTAATGCTATTATCTATTCCTAAATCGATAACATTTTCTTTCAACTTACCTCCTACAATACTCCAGTTTCTGGTTCCTTCATCTAAAAGAACAGTTGCAGACGAATAAGAAGTTTTTGAAAAATTATTACCCAGCAATAACCCGTTCTCATTATTTGGAAACGGAGAGGGTCCGAGTATTCTTACACCAAAAGATCCACTTCCTTCAAAATGGTTATTTCGTATCACCATACCTTTCGTGTTTACGCAGCCCAGAGCTGTAAAGGCTGAATTACTCATGTTGAAGGTATTTCCTTTCACCTGTACCAACATAGGCGATTCATTTGGATAGAAATAACGGCGTCGGTCATTTACCAATAAGCCACCAAAACCTCCTGTTATATTGAAGGTATTTTTTTCAATAGTACAGAATGATTCCACTGTTTGTGGTTCATCTACAAGTAATTCCAAGTAAGGGGAATTATGTAATTCAATTCCGAAAAATGTCCCCGAAGGGTTAGAAAAAGTATTACTTACAATAGACATTTGTACGTTGACATTATGCCAAATACCAAGAGACACATACGGGTTATTATCAAAATAATTCCCATTGTTTTTAGTACCCACAACAATATCTCCTTTATTGAGCTCCATAATCAAAACTCCATACCAGTCAAAACCTTCAAAAGAGCAATTTGTAATTGAAATATCAATATTTGAAAGAGGAATACCTCCCGGAATTGTAACACCCGCACGCACTCCGAATTCTGCTTTTAATCCATTAAACGTATTTTCAGGATGTCCATAAAAACCTACATTATTGATAGTTGCCTTGATATACTCCTTTTCTGAGGTGTAATTATACGTAGCGGCAGAGAAACCTGCCAATCCATTTATCTTGGTCTCACTACCAGTACTTAATCCTCCGAGGGGAGTTTTAAAGGTCAAGTCACTCATCGTAATGTCACCTCCTACAAACCTTACCAACACTGTATTTAAATTTTGACCAATCAGTTTATCAACATCTAGGTCTTCAACAGGGTTGATATAAGTCAACTCTTTACCCGCACCTTTGAATATGCCATTGAATTCACGTATTTCAATGAAATTAAGGTAATAATCACCTTCCATCAGTTGAATTACGGTACCTTTACCATTATTTTCTGCTTCTTCAAATGCCTGTATAAAAATTTTTGTATCATCAACCCCACTGGGTTCAATAATAAAAACAGAAATAAAAGATTTTGAAGATTTTTTCAGTTCTACCTGTTCCATTTTCGGATCTATTAGTGAATCACTACAAGCAATAAATAAACCCGAACAAGCAAGAAAAATAAAAATTGTTTTTAAAGTTTTCATCATCTTTAGTTTTAAATTAAATCAGTTTTTTTTTTATTTTCAGATGTTCTCAAAAGCAACATCCCTGTCATTTATCGAGTAAAGCAATCGTAAAACACTACTAATGCCCAACTGTTTAATAGCCGTCGTTTATAGCTTCTTGTAGTAAAACTTTGCCATTACTTATGCCGGACAAAGTGGTAATTCATCCAAATTAACAGTTGTTTTTTTGAAATACAGCGTAAATTCTTCCGCTGGAAACCCGGCTTCTTCATATTTGTATACAACCGTAAGCGTATCTCCTTGTACAGTATAGGTTAATGTTTCCGATTCGGTATTACCATAAGCTATTTTAATATTTAATTTAGCCTCTGTATTAACCATTATTTGTAGCGTTCCGCCAAAAGCGGTAGCATTATTGTAATAATAACAAGCTTCATTGGAAAGCTTATACCAACCTTCAAAAATCTTAGTTTTATCATTAATAAATCTAGCATAAGAAGGCACATCTGCATCTGCCGGAATTCCACCTTCATCATTTAAAATCCATGTTGTTCCGGCGTATGTTTCTAAAAAAGTTTTTGAAGTAGGAGAATCGTCATCATCGTCACTGCAACTGTTAAAACAAACTGCCATAACGAGAAGAATAAGAATCGTAAAAAATTTTGGTATACATCTTTTTGTTTTCATGATTTTTTGATTTAATGATTATTTGATTTCCTTACACGCACAATTGGCGTTAACATTCCTTTATTTTCATCTATAAAGTACTGGAATATAAATCATTAAAACTTAAAAGCCTCGTTGTAATCTTTTGTAAATAGTAGCTAACTAATGTTGTATTGTGGTACTCTGGTTGTATTTTACCCAAAGTGGGTTTTTAAACCGGTACATAGGCTGTAAAAAATTATTCGTGATAAGGAGGTATTTTTTCTATCTTATTCGTTAGAAGTTATCAATACCTTTCTGTAGGGTAAGTTCATTTTTTGAAGCAATTCATTATATCGTACATCCATTCTAATGTCTTCGGCACATGGGTTGAAATTAATATACGTGATAGGATACGCTTTGCTTTCTACGGCTTCATTCAACAAGTCAAATGCCTGGTTTGTAAAACCCAGATAAGCTGCCATTATACCTCGGTGACATGGATTTACGTTATGCTCTTTTGCGTTGGCTTCCATTTCATTCCATAATACCAGTGCTTTTTCCCTTTGGCCGGCTTTTACATAGGCATAACCACGTTGCATTTTCCAATAAGATCCGTTTTTAGGTAGTTTATCATGAAATTCAATGGCTTGTGCGTACTGCTTCCTTTGAAGGCTAACCCAACCCAGTACAAGATTCCCGTAAGGTATATTTTCTTTTAAAGCTAACGCTTTTCGTGCCCATTGTTCAGCCTTATCGAATTCTTTGTTATGATAGTACAATAAGGCAAGCCATGCTGCATAAGATGCGGAAAATGGTTCTATCATCACCGCTTTTTCTGCATGAAATAATGATTTTTTCATATCACCAAAGAGCACATAATACCAAGCAAAATGAGCATGCGCAATTTCATTATTAGGGTTTTTAGCTATCGCATTTTCAAAAGCTTTTTTTGCCTTTGGCCAGTCCCAAGAATTGTATAAATAAAGTATGGATAAAGCGGTATACGCTTCGTCGTTCATCGGGTCTAATTTAATTGCCTTTTCTGCCGATGACATGGCCCGCAAAAAAGCTTCTTGTGCGTTAAGCTGACCATGTCCCATAATAGAATAGCCCAATGCCAAACCCGCATAAGCAAAAGGATCACCTGGGTCTCTATCGATTGCCTTTTGTAAGGTATTGATTCCTTTTTCAAACGATTCTGCGGTACCTTGATTTAAATAATACATGCCCTGTAAATAGGCTTTGTAAGTTTCGGGGTCAACAATTCGAGCTGTTGCCAAATGCTGTTCTTCATTTTTTGAAAACCGGACATCAATCTTATTGGCAATATCTTTAACCGCAGAAGATTGCAGCGCTAATATATTATTCATTTTATAGTTGTATTCATTGGCTAAAAGATGGCGTTCTTTAGAAAAAACATCAATTAACTGAATAAGAATTCGAATACTATCGCCTACTCCCATGACGGATCCTTCGACGATGGTATTTACCTTTAATTCTTTGGCAATTTTTTTTAATAACATATTGCTATTGTGATAACGCAGTGTTGATGTTCGTGAAATTACACGAATTGAACCAATTTGGCCTAATTCACCAATAAGTGCATCATGAATACCTTGCACGATATAATCATTCTCTACCTCACCGGTTAAATTGTGAAGCGGAAGCACGGCAATTGACCTTTCTAAAGGTCTATACGTAGCTACGGCGGCATAAATACCAATACCCAATACAAGTAGTACCGATATAATAATGAGCGCTTTACGGCTTATTTTATTGGGTTTTGTTTCGGTTGCAACCGGAATAACTTGCAGTTCACTTACGAAAGGTTCTTCAACATCGGTAGCGGTACCTTTTCTAAGGACTCCCGGAGATACCTTATAGTATTTTTTAAAAACTTTATTGAAATAACTCGGACTATTAAAACCGACTTGATAGGCAACTTCAGAAGCTGTTGCAACGTCATTTTCTAATAAATTTTTGGCACGGGTTAATCGTATTTCTGTTATAAGATCACTGGCAGATTTACCAGTCAATTTTTTGAGTTTTCTATGCATCATTGACCGGCTTAAGCCGATATTATTGGCAAGTTCTTGGACACTAAAATATTCGTTATCCAAATTCTCTTCAATATTTTGATGGATTCTGGTAAGAAATTGATCATCCATTGACAGTAGCTTTTCCATTCAAAAACGCGTTAGTATTCTTAAAAGTAAAAAGCAATATTTTAAAACACAATGATTTACATCATCGCAATGATAAAATGGTCAAAAAGAAATTATCAAAAACAGGTTAGTGAAGTAACAAACTAGCTTCGCTTTTACTAGCCTATAAAAATTTAAGTAATGAGAAGTCCATAAAATTATGTTTAAAAACTTCTTGAAAACGACCTTCTTTTATAGAAGATTGTTCCATAGTTTTTGCCAGAATAACTTATGAGAAAAATAATACTTGAACTAAGCGTAGTGTGGTAGTAAGGAAACTTTTCGTTTCCGTCTGCGCACGAAGCTAAAGCTTATTGTTT
>CBDTUD010000074.1:0-13006 GCA_965363545.1 uncultured Flavobacteriaceae bacterium
AAGGCTATTGAAGGCTTTGAAAAATACCTCAAAAGATTCCCGAAAGGAGAAAATGCACTTGCCTCCAATTTTTATTTAGCAGAATCTTATCGTACTGATAATCAGCTTAAAAAAGCAATTTCAAATTATGCTTTTGTTGCCGATACAGAAACAAGTGAATTTAAAGAAAGATCTTTGGTACAATTATCATTGTATTATCTCAAAAATGAAGATTGGGATAAAGCTTCCAATTACCTGACAAAACTCGAACAAGAAGCAGATGTTCCAGAAAATATTCTCTTCGCACAAAGTAATTTGATGAAGAGTAATTATGCCAAAAAAAATTACGCCAAAGCGGAGCAATATGCCGAACTTGTTTTGAAAAATGAAAAATTAGATGCTAAAGTAAAATCAGATGCTGAGATTATTATCGCTCGTTCTGCCTTTGAAAAAGGCGATTTTAACAAAGCACAAGATGCCTTTAAAAAAGTAGAAGGCTACGCAACTGGTGAAGTAAAAGCTGAGGCAATTTATTTTGATGCTTACTTTAAATATGAAGACGGAAATTACAAATTATCGAATGTTTCTGTTCAAAAATTGGCGTCAGAGCTTTCTTCTTATAAGTATTGGGGAGGAAAAGGTTTGATCATCATGGCAAAAAACTTTTATGCTTTGGAAGATGCTTACCAAGCAACTTATATTTTAGAAAGTGTTATTCAAAATTTTTCAGATTATAAAGATGTCGTTGATGAAGCAAAAATAGTATTGAATAAAATAAAATCGGAACAAGCGAAAACGAACTCTTCCGTAATCATCGAAAAGAAACCTTAATTGGCAATAAATTAATGATAAAAAAAATTGTTATACTCGTTATATTTTTATTCTTGACAGGAATTACTTTTGCCCAAAAAAAGGGAAAAGAAAACCTGGATACGGAAGAAATTACTGTTGTAAAATCGTATACTCCAACGGTTTCTGATGCCTTTAAAATAAAAACTGATCCGAAATTGGATTCTGTAGAAATAGGCAAAAAAAAGAAGATAAATTACACTATAAATTCTGTACCGGTTGCCTCAACATTTACCGCAGCAATGGGTAAAGCAAAAGCATTACAAAGAGGTCCGAAAGAGCGGATTTTCAATAATTATGTTTCTGCAGGTTTTGGAAATTATACAACTCCGATTATCGAAATTTTTGCACATAGTAATACCTCCAATTACAATGATTTTGGCGGATTTCTAAACTATCATTCTTCTGGTGGTGGCATTGATGGCGTAAAATTAGACGACAATTTTTCTAATCTCAACCTCGATTTATATTACAAGCAGACCGAACGTTATTTTGAGTGGCAGATTACTACAGGTATTTCAAATTCAGTATCTAATTGGTATGGTTTGTCCGATGATATCAACTTTACTAAAGCCGTAATAAAATCGATTGACGAAAACCAATCTTTTAGTGAAATTTATGCTGGTGGTGAAATAGAATTTTTTGATGCTTTGATACATCGCGGTGATGTTAAACTTAGCAGGTTTTTTGATAAGGTAGATAGTGCTGAAAATTATGCGCTGCTTAACGGTGTTGTTGATTTTCCAATTATGAATGAAATGATGTACACTAAAATTTCTATTGAATTTTTAAATGGAAATTTCGATCGAAATTTTTTAGCAACCGATAATTTAGAATACAATTTTTTTAACCTTGGTTTTAGTCCAAATTTTGAAATTTTGCGCGAAGATCTTACGGTTAATGTTGGCGCAAAATTATATTATAGCATGACGGATACCGATGAGGGAAGTAAATTTTATGCTTATCCTAACATTACTGCTTCTTATAACATTGCTAATGAGGCTTTTATTGCATTCGCCGGAGTTACAGGCGACTTGCAACAAAATTCATATAAATCATTCGTGAAAGAAAATGCGTTTGTTTCTCCAACTTTGAATATACAAAGAACAAGTCAACAATATTATGCTTACGGAGGTATAAAAGGTCTTTGGAATTCTAATTTTAATTTCAATGCCAAAATTGCTTATGGTAGTGAAACCGATAAGCCTTTGTTTAAATTAAATCCATCAAAAACTAACGGAAATACTGTTGTGGAGCATGGTTATGAAGCCGGAAATTCATTTCAAGTAATCTACGATGATGTTACCACTTTACATGCTAGTGCTGAGCTTATTGTTGATTTCACCAAAGAAATTAAATTTGGAGGTAATATTGAATACAATTCGTATGTTTTAGATACTCAAGTACATGCCTGGAATTTACCTATATTAAAATCAACTTTATTAGCAAGTTATACCAGAAAAAAATGGAGTGCCGGAGCCGATTTATTTTTTGTAACCGATCGTAAGGATGAGCTTACTATTATACCTACTTCTTCAACGAATCGAGTTACAAACTCTGCATATTTTGATATCAACCTTAACGGGATTTATAATTTTAATGAGAAACTCTCCGCTTTTGCGAACTTCAACAATATATTAAGCGCGAATTACCAACGTTATACCAATTTTGAAGTACAAGGTTTTCAATTTGTAGGAGGATTGAAATATAAGTTTGATTTTTAAGAAAAACTTGAAAGATTATTAAATTTCAGGGTATATGCAAAAAAAACACTTCGAATAAAAACTACCCGTACATTTTAGTGTAATAATCTTGGTAAGCACCTGAAGTAACGTTGTTCAACCAAATTTCATTTTCTAAATACCAGTCTACTGTTTTTGCTAAACCTTGCTCAAAAGTAACGCTTGGTTTCCAGCCCAATTCCTGGTTTAATTTGGTCGCGTCAATAGCGTAACGTCGGTCATGCCCTGCTCTGTCCTTTACGAAAGTGATCAATTTAGCCGATTCACCAGCTGGTCGGTTTAATTTTTTATCCATTAAATCACATAATAAGTGAATCAAATTCAAGTTCGTCCATTCATTGAAGCCTCCAATATTGTAAGTGTCTTCCGATTTTCCTTTATGGAAAATTTCATCAATGGCAGTAGCATGATCTTCTACAAAAAGCCAATCGCGCGTATAATTACCGTCACCATAAACCGGCAAAGATTTATTATTTTTTATGTTATGAATAAATAACGGAATCAACTTTTCAGGAAACTGATTAGCACCATAATTATTAGAACAATTACTTATAATATAAGGTAAACCGTAGGTGTTTCCGTATGCACGTACAAAGTGATCTGATGATGCCTTAGATGCTGCATAAGGCGATTGCGGATCGTAAGATGTCGTTTCTTTAAAAAGTCCGGTTTTACCTAATGAACCGTAAACTTCATCCGTGGAAACGTGGTAAAACAATTTTCCGTCAAAATTATCTTTCCAAGTATCGCGAAAGGCATTCAATAAATTTGCCGTACCTAAAACATTAGTTTCAATAAATTCATTAGGATGTGTGATTGAACGATCGACATGACTCTCTGCCGCCAAATGAATAACTGCATCGAATTTATGATTTGCAAAAAGGGTGTTTATAAAGCCAATGTCTTTAATATTTCCTTTTATAAAGGTATAATTTGCTGCTGCTTCTACATCAGCTATATTTTCAAGATTTCCGGCATAAGTAAGCGCATCTAAATTATAAATATGATATTCTGAATATTTCTCAACAAATAATCGCACCACATGAGAACCAATAAATCCAGCTCCTCCAGTTATTAAAATTTTTTTTGACATATTTTTTGGTTTTGGTTGTTTGTTGATTGTTGTTGGGTTTTGGGTTTCGCTCTTGTACTGTTATTCTCGCGGATGCGGGAATCTCATCATGAATAGCAAATTGCACAAATCCAAAACTTCAAACTTCCATAATTCATCACTCAAAATTCATCACTTTTTACTTACTACTTCTAACTTCCCACTTTTAACCTCTCTGACTCTCTTGCCATTTCCAAGCAGAAGCCAGGCCATCTTCTAACGACAATTTTGATTTCCAACCTAACTCTTTGTTTGCTAAAGAAGTATCGGCATAGGCCGATGTTATATCTCCTTCTCTTCTCGCAACAATTTTATAATTTAGATTTTTGCCACTAACTTTTTCAAAGGCTTGAATCACTTCCAATACGGAACTTCCTTTACCGGTTCCGATATTGAAAAATTCCATTTTTTCTTTGTTCTTGCCATTCAGCAATCTTTTCAAAGCTGAAATATGTGCTTTTGCCAAATCAACCACATGAATATAATCACGAACAGCTGTTCCATCTGGAGTTGGATAATCATCTCCAAATACCGATAATTCCTTACGAATTCCTGCCGCAGTTTGCGTCACAAATGGAATCAAATTTTGTGGGATTCCGATAGGCAATTCTCCAATTTTTACACTTTTATGCGCACCAATCGGATTGAAATAACGCAAAGCAATTGCATTCAACCCTGATGCTTTTGTGGTATCTTTTAAAATTCCTTCACCAATTTGCTTTGTATTTCCATACGGAGATTCTGCCGGTTTTATTGGAGCCATTTCTGTTATCGGCAAAACATCGGCTTGACCGTAAACTGTGCAAGAAGAACTGAAAATAATATTTTCAACCTTATTTTTGCCCATAGCTTCTAAAAGATACACTAAACTGGCAATATTATTTTCGTAATATTTTAGTGGTTGCTCCACACTTTCTCCAACTGCTTTAGATGCCGCAAAATGAATAACTCCAGCAATAGAATGATTTGTGAAAAAATCTGCTACAGCTTTTTTATTCTTTAAATCTAATTTTACAAACTCTGGCTTCTTATTCGTTATCGCAGTTATACCGTCGAGAACTTCAATTTTTGAGTTAGAAAGATCATCAATAATAATAACTTCAAATCCTTCATTTTGTAGTTCAACAACTGTATGAGATCCTATAAATCCCAAACCACCTGTTACTAAAATTCTCTTGCTGTTTGTATTCATTTAAAAGTTTTATTTTTTTTACCCCAATTTTATCCTACAAAATCATTGATCGTTTTGATGATAAAATTTTGTTGTTCAGCATCTAATTCGGTATGCATTGGCAAAGAAATTACAGTATCAATCAATTCGTTGGTAACTTTAAAATCTTCCTCTTTATAACGAGTATCCACATACGCTTTTTGCTTGTGCAAAGGCACCGGATAATAAATCGCATTCGGTATATTATTATCTAACAAATGTTGGTGTAATGCATCACGCTTACCATTGGTAATTTGCAAAGTATATTGATGAAAAACATGACAATTACAAGTATCGCAAATTTCACCACAAGATTTTGTTGTTGGAGTAATTATATGATTATTTGCTTTAAAACCAGCATTATACTTTCTTGCTGCGTCTCTACGTTTTTTATTATACGAATCTAACAATGGTAATTTAATTCTCAAAATAGCCGCTTGAACGCTATCTAAACGAGAGTTAACTCCAATCACATCGTGGTAATATCTTTTGTACATACCGTGATTTACCATACCACGAAGGGTATGCGCTAAATCGTCGTCATTCGTGAAAATTGCACCTCCATCACCATAACATCCTAAATTTTTGGAAGGGAAAAAAGAAGTTGTTCCAATGTCTCCAATTGTACCTGATTTTTTCACTGTTCCGTCAGAAAAAGTATAATCAGCCCCTATTGCTTGGGCATCATCTTCAATTACAAATAAATTGTGCTCTTTTGCTATTTTTAAAATGGCTTCCATATTGGCACACAATCCGAATAAATGTACCGGAATTATTGCTTTAGTTTTTGGTGTAATCGCCTTTTTTAAAGCCTCCATATCCATGTTCATGGTGTCTTTTTCAACATCAATAAGAACCGGTGTTAATTTTAAAAGCGCTATGGTTTCTACCGTTGCCGCAAAAGTAAAATCAACTGTAATTACCTCATCTCCTTGCTCTAGGCCCAAAGCCATCATTGCAATTTGCAGGGCTTCTGTACCGTTGGCACACGGAATTACATGTTTTACGCCTAAATAAGTTTCTAATTCTTGTTGAAATTTTTGAACTTCGGGACCGTTAATAAATGCTGCCGAATCAAACACTTCTAAAACCGCTTTATTTACTTGAGGTTTTATTTTTTTATACTGACTTTGCAAGTCAACCATTTGAATTTTATTCATTTGAATCTATTTAAGATAATTTTTCAATACATTTAACGAACAAAAATACAAATTATTTACTGGCTGTTCCCCTAATTTTTTATTTTAGCATTTCAAATGAATCTATTCTATAACATCGCGGTTTATATAGTTGGTTTTGTCTTAAAAATTGTTGCTGTTTTCAATAAAAAAATTGCACTTTTCTTAAACGGAAGAAAGCAAACTTTTCACTTACTAAATGCCAAAATCGAAAAAGAGGATTCTGTAATTTGGTTTCATTGTGCTTCATTGGGTGAATTCGAACAAGGTCGTCCGTTAATCGAAAAAATTAAAACGGACTTTCCTCACTATAAAATTTTACTGACTTTTTTTTCTCCTTCAGGATATGAAGTGCGTAAAGATTACCCTTTCGCGGATGTCATTACGTATCTGCCATTAGATACCAAAAGAAATGCGAATAAATTCCTGAAAATGGCACATCCTGAATTGGCAATCTTTGTAAAATATGAGTTTTGGCCTAATTTTTTACGAGTGCTAAAAAAGAAAAATATTGATACCATTTTAGTTTCTGGTATATTTAGAGAAAAGCAAGCTTTTTTTCAGTTTTATGGCTCTTGGATGCGAAAATCACTACAATCATTTTCTCACTTTTTCGTTCAGAACGAAAATTCCAAAAAATTATTACAAAAAATTGATTTTCAAAATGTTACCATAAGTGGTGATACTAGATTCGATCGGGTTTATGAAATTACAAACCAAGATAACCACCTTCAATTTGTAAACGATTTTGTACAAAAAAAATATACATTGGTTGCAGGAAGTACTTGGCCAAAAGATGAAGAATTATTGGTACATTACATCAATAATCACGCTTCTGATGATGAAAAATTCATAATTGCGCCACATAATGTAACCGAAAAAACAATTCAAGATTTACAACAAAACCTTCTTAAAAAAACGATTCTTTTTTCCGATAAGGTAAAAGATAATTCCGCCCAAGTTTTGATTATCAATACTATCGGAATTTTAACAAAAATATACAGTTATGCGGACGTCGCTTATATCGGTGGCGGATTTGGAGTTGGTATTCACAATGTTCTAGAACCTGCCTCTTTCGGAATTCCGTTACTAATCGGTCCGAATTATCATAAATTTCAAGAGGCTGTTGATTTGGTGCAATTAACAGGATGCAAAGTTGTTGAAAATAAAGAAGATTTAAATGCCGAGTTAACAACTTTGTACAAAGATGAAAATTACCGATTACAAAAGAGAAAAACTACGAAATCTTACATCGAAAAAAACATTGGTGCAAGCCATATAATTATGAATTTAATTTACAATAAACTAAATCAATCTCCTATAATCGAGAACAAAAACCGTAACTTGCAAACCCCAAATAAAGACGAAAGAAATGCTTAAAGAAAAACTATCAGAATTTTATAATGTTGTATTTGAAAAAGAACTAATTGACGAAATTATTGAAGTTGGAATGTACAAAAAAATTAAAGAAAATGAGCTTCTTTTAGATATTGGTGATAATTTCAATCGAATACCATTAATGCTTACCGGCGCAATTAAAATCAGTCGTGAAAATACTAAAGGTGAGGAGATTGTGTTATATTTTTTAGAGCGAGGCGATACCTGTACTGTATCTTTTGTCAGCGGTTTAAATAGCACGAAAAGTAAAATTCGTGGTGTCGCCGAAAAACCTTCAGAAGTCATCTTTATTCCTGTAGAAAAATTGGAAGAATGGATGGTTAAATACAAATCTTGGAGAGGTTTTATTATCGACAGTTATAATATTCGTTTAAACGAAATGATTGACGCTATTGACACTTTGGCTTTTATGAAAATGGATCAACGTTTGTATAAATATCTTACCGATAAAGTTAAGATTATGCGAAGCCCTGAATTAATTACAACACATCAAGAAATTGCAATTGACCTAAACACCTCTCGCGTGGTTATCTCAAGACTCTTAAAACAATTGGAAAACGAAGGGAAAATTAAATTATACCGTCATAAAATTGATGTGTTAATTTATTAGATATATAAGGATATTAATTTATTACTAGAACAAAACTCAGTCAAGCTTTTTAATTTGACTGAGTTTTAAGTTTATACCAATTCTAAAATTCTCGGAGCTCTGTCGAACTTAGAAAACTTGATAAATAAGTAACAATTGTTACAGGTTGTTTGGTTTTATCGATTAAATTTGAAATATAACTGCTGAAATTATGGACTTTATCTTACAGCCCTGGCCCTGGTATGTCGCCGGACCACTTATTGCCCTTTGCATGTATTTGATGTTTTATTTTGGGAAAAAATTCGGAGTTTCATCCAATTTAGAAACTTTATGCTCGATTGCGGGAGCCGGAAAATTGGTGGATTTTTTTAAATTTGATTGGCGAAAAAATAAATGGAATCTTGTCTTTGTTGCGGGTCTAATCATTGGTGGTTTCGTTGCTAATCAATGGCTGACACCAGATCAAAGTATTGCATTAAATCCTAAAACGATAGAAGACCTATCTGAAATAGGAATTGCAAATGCTGGTTCTTCCTATTTACCGGATGAAATTTATAGTTTAGATGCACTATTTTCCGTTAAAGGATTTTTAATCTTAATAGGTGCCGGATTGCTCGTTGGATTTGGTTCACGATATGCAGGCGGATGCACTTCCGGACACGGAATTGTTGGTTTAAGCATGATGGCAACTGAATCTTATATTGCCGTTGCCGGATTTTTTATTGGCGGTTTAATCATGACTTGGCTTATTTTACCTCATCTATTTTAAATTAATTTCGAATGAAATATATTAAATTTTTATTGATAGGCGTTTTCTTCGGAATAGTTTTAAGCAAAGCAGAGGTTATTTCATGGTATCGAATCTATGAAATGTTTAAGTTGCAATCTTTTCACATGTTTGGTGTTATCGGATCTGCCGTAGTAATTGGTATGGTGCTCATGTATCTATTCAAGAAAGAAAAGTTGAAAACCTATCTCGGTCAACCCATAGATATAGAGGCAAAAAAGAAAGGTTTTGCCAGAAATATGTTTGGTGGAATCATTTTTGGCTTAGGCTGGGCACTTGGTGGGGCTTGTCCTGGACCCATGTTTATTTTAGTAGGAAAAGGCGTTGCAGCAATTTTGGTAGTTTTATTGGGTGCTGTTTTAGGTACTTTTTTATACCATGCATTGAAACATAAACTACCACATTAATTATAAAAATCTTAGGCTTTTCTCTCTTTTAAATTTCTTAAATTTGCACTTTAATTTCTTTTACTAAACTATGTTGATAGATAAATTCGGACGACAAATCACCTATTTGCGATTGGCAGTAACCGATCGTTGTAATTTGCGTTGTCAATATTGTATGCCGGCACATGGCATTGATATTGTCGACCGCAAAGATTTATTATCCTACAAAGAAATGTACCGAATAACTAGAGTTTTAAGTGAACTCGGAGTTAATAAAGTGCGTCTTACAGGTGGGGAACCTTTCGTAAGAAAAGATTTTGTTTCTTTTTTACAATCTTTGTCACATAATGAATTGTTAGACGAAATAAATATTACCACCAACGGAGCTCTTATTGCAAAACATATCGACACGCTTGAAAAATTAAATATTAATGCCATCAATTTAAGTATTGATACTTTAAAAAAAGATACTTTTTTTGCTATTTCTCGACGTGATGTTTTCGATGAGGTTTATGAAACTTTTGAAAAACTAGTAGCAAGTTCATTGACATTAAAATTAAATGTTGTCGTTCAATCTGGAGTAAACACTGATGAAATAACCGACTTTGTTGAACTAACCAAAGATAAAGATATTGCGGTGCGTTTTATTGAAGAAATGCCGTTTAACGGAAAAGGACTTCGCAAAACAAATGAAAACTGGAATTTTAATAAAATACTATCTAAAATTCAAGAAAAATATCCTGCAATTCAAACTCTGAAAAATAAAAAATCTTCAACATCACATAATTTTCAAGTAGCCGATTATTTAGGGACTTTTGGTATAATTCCAGCTTTTACACGAACAATTTGTCACGATTGTAATCGGATTCGAATTACATCTACAGGAATGTTTAAAAATTGTCTTTTTGATGAAGGAGTTTTTAACCTACGCGATTTTATTCGTGCGGGAGCCAGTGATGATGATATAAAAAATATTTTTATCAAAACGGTATCCAAAAAACCTGAAAACGGATTTATAGCAGAAGCTAATAGAAAAAACAGCAAAGTATCCGAAAGCATGTCTACTATTGGCGGATAAAAAATTTCAAATTAATATGAGTGCATCTAAAACCCAGCAAGATTCTTTAATTACAGTTCAAGAAGCTTTAGCCATTATTTTAGCACAATCTGAAAATTTTGGTACGGAACAAATTCGATTCGAACAATCTTTAGGTAGAGTTTTACATGAAGATATTTTTGCTGATCGAGATTTTCCTCCATTCGACAGAGTTAGCATGGATGGTATTGCAATCACCGTACAACCATTTAACGAAGGAGTTCGAACTTTTAAAATAGAAGGAATTCAACCGGCGGGAAGTCCACAAATAATTCTAAAAAACACAAACAATTGTATCGAAGTAATGACAGGTGCAATATTGCCAAAAAATGCAGAAGCAGTTATACCTTATGAATTGGTAGAGATAGAAAATGGCGTGGCAAAAGTTATTTCAAACGATCTCAAATATTTTCAGAATATTCATAAAAAAGGTTTAGATAAAAAGCAAAACGATCTGCTTATTAAAAAAAATACTGTTATTTCTGCTGCCGAAATTGGAGTTCTTGCCTCTGTTGGGAAAAGTACCGTTACGGTTGCAAAAATGCCAAAAGTAATGGTAATTTCTACCGGTGATGAATTGGTCGAAGTAGAAGAAAATCCTGCTACATATCAAATTAGAAGAAGCAATGCTCATACCTTGGTTTCACTACTTGATCGTTTGCATATTAAATCAGACAGCCTCCATATATCCGATGACAAATCAATTCTTAAAGAGAAGATTAAAGCAGTTTTAAACGAATATGACGTTTTACTTTTTAGCGGAGCTGTGAGCAAAGGAAAATTCGATTTTTTACCCGAAGTTTTAGATGAACTCAACGTAAATAAATTGTTTCATAGGGTGCGTCAAAAACCTGGTAAACCTTTTTGGTTTGGTAAAAAGGACTCAAAAACTATTTTTGCATTTCCTGGAAATCCTGTTTCTACTTTTGTGAGTTGCTTGAAATACTTTTATCCATGGTATCAAAAATCTGTTGCAATCAACTTTGAAAGCAAGCAATTTGCCGTTCTAGCCGAAAATTTTAATTTTAAACCTGATTTAGCTTATTTCTTACAGGTAAAATTGGAGAACAAAAAAGGCACTTTATTTGCCTACCCTATTGCAGGAAATGGTTCTGGAGACTTGGCAAATTTAGTTGAAACGGATGCATTTTTAGAATTACCGGCAGGTACAAACTCTTTTAATAAAGGAGAAGTGTTCTCTGTACTTCATTTTAGAGATTGTTAATTTGTAAAATTATTTCTGCTCGTAAATAATAACGAACTTTGTAGTTGGCACCAATCAAAATTAAATTTTTTTAATACTTAAATTTATACCATAACATGTCGGATTCCTTTTCACATATCAATGATAAAAACCAACCTAAAATGGTCAATGTCGGAGCAAAAAATAGCACGAAAAGAAAAGCTACTGCGAAGGCAAGCATGTTTTTAGGAAAAGAAATTATAGGTCATTTTAAGACTAATGAACTAATTACTAAAAAAGGTCCGGTTTTTCAAACTGCTATAATTGCTGGAATTCAAGCCGTTAAAAAAACGTCCGATTTGATTCCGATGTGTCATCCTTTACTCATTAATGGTGTTGACATAACCATAGAAATTTCCGATAAGGAACATTGCGAAATTATATGCTCTGTTGAAATGGAAGGAAAAACGGGTGTGGAAATGGAAGCTCTAACCGGAGCAAGTATTGCTGCATTAACGGTTTACGATATGTGTAAAGCTATTTCCCAAAAAATGGTCATTAAAGAAATAAAACTTCTTGAAAAAACGGGAGGAAAATCAGATATAAAAAATACCAAATAAATAAACCGGATAAGTTACCTCAACCGGTTTTGTTTTGTAATATAAAATTAACATAGGACTATTTTCACAATAAACTACAATGGATTAGCTACAACCTTCATCTTAATTAAAATTCTAATTGTAAAATTAACATCCCCTCTATCAACAGTTCCTTCAATTCTTGCAGTAAATACTTTTTTACCGCCTAATATTTGGTCTATTTTATCCCATTGCCCATCTGAATTACCCAAAGTTATTTTTGCTCCGTTTACTACATTAAAATTATCGACGGCCCAAGAAGCAACTTTTGAATCATCAGAGACAGTAATAGTACTATTTACAATTTCTACAGGTGCTGAAACATTGATAACTGTTCCGATTACCTCATAGACATCAAATGATTTAATTTTATTAAGATATTCATTGATTTGTGAATCCGATTTGGGATCAATAGTTTCTTCTCCAAGAAAACTAACAGCACGCATCACAGTAGATTTATTAACTGCTCCTTCTGGAGGAACTACAACATTCAAATCACCACTCACTTGAGAATTAAATTTAATATCGAGTAATTCTTCAGCGTCATCGCAAGAACCGAAGCTATAGCTCACTAATATTAATAACAAAATTTTTATTATACTTTTCATGATTTTTAATATTTTAGGTTACGGTTTATAGAAAAAATTAAAAGTATTTTTTCCAACAAATAACAGCATCAGTATATGTTGTTATTTACTATTCATTAAAGAGTTAGGTTTGTAAAAAAAATGTTGACTTAACAACCTTTTAAGCCAACAATTAACAGGATAGAACTAAAACGAGAGAAGATTTAATTAAAGATTTCATATCTAGAAATTTTAAGGGGTTTCAAATCTAAAAATGATATTAAACTTACGAAA
>CBDTUD010000075.1:0-12487 GCA_965363545.1 uncultured Flavobacteriaceae bacterium
AAATGGCACATGCTGACGATCAAATTTTATTTCATCCGTCAAGCGGAAAAACATCTGGTTCCATAAATTCACCCGGTGGTTGGTACGATGCTGGTGATTATAATAAATATGTTGTTAATGGAAGTTTTTCTTTAGGGCAATTCTTTTTATTACAAGAACAATACCCTGAAATAATAAAAGACAATGCATTAAATATTCCTGAAAGTGGAAATGGAATCTCCGATTATTTGGATGAATTAAAATACGAAATGGATTGGCTTTTAACCATGCAAGATGACGATGGCGGATTGTTTCATAAGTTGACTTCTAAGAATTTTCAAGGCATGGTAATGCCGAACAAGGCTACAGCACAACGGTATATTGTTGGTAAAGGAACGACTGCAACATTAGATTTTGCAGCCTGCGCCGCACAAGCTTATCGTGTTTTTAAGAATGTCGATGAGACTTATGCCAATACTTGTTTGAAGGCTTCTGAAAAAGCGTACGCATGGGCATTAAAAAATCCTGCTACTGAATTTCTTAATCCTGAAGATATTACAACTGGACAATATGGGGATAAAGATTTTAGTGATGAATGGTTTTGGGCAAATGCAGAACTTTTTGTAACTACAAAAGACAGTAAATATCTAGATAATTTAAAAAAGGATAACATTGATTTTGCCTATCGACCAGGTGATGGTTGGACAGTTTTTATGCGATTTATGGGCATGTTTTCGATGTTGGATAATAAAGATATTATTCCAGAACCTCTATACTCCGATATAAAAACCGGAATTTTAAATAGTGCAGATCAGTTGGTGAACAAAGCACAAAATCTCGATTATTTTCAAGCCGTTGATGATTTTCAATGGGGATCTAATAGTGACGTTTGTAATACAGCCATGATTATGGCACAAGCTTACCGATTGACAAAAGATCAAAAATATTTGATTGGCGTACAGCAATCTGCAGATTATATTTTAGGTAACAATGCAAATGGTTATAGTTATGTAACCGGTTTTGGTGCTAAAACACCAATGTTTATTCACCACCGTCAAAGTGCAGGGGATTCGATAGAACAACCAGTTCCCGGATTACTATCAGGAGGGCCAAATAGTCGCTTGCAAGATGCTGCAAGTGGTGTGATTTATCCTGAAAATCCAGCACCGATGAAAGCATGGGCAGATCAGGAAGAAAGCTTTGCTAGCAATGAAATTTGTTTGAATTGGAATGCGCCATTAACGTATATCTTAGGGTTTTTAGAGCAAGAATCGAACTAAACATTCCTTAAGAAATATGAAAAATAATAGCCTTTCGGCCGAAGAAATTCTGTTTTATAAAAATAGCGGATACTGTTAGACTAATAGTTCTCTGTGTTCGAACGAAAAAATAGCGGCTATTTTTGAAGAGCATATGGCACGAAAAGGCAATAATCTGCTTATGTATCGATAATCTTTTTTGAAATGAGTTTATTTTTTTCTTTCTATCTTTCCGATAAGAATTTTATACTATGTTGAAAAAAACAATTCCACCAATTGTCATCCGGCAAATATTCATTATCCTACTCATTTTATGGATGGCAAGTTTGATTTTTGGAAAAATGCTCCCTTATTTATCTGGAGTTTTAGGCGCTATTACTATGTATGTGCTTCTACGAAAATGGATGCGAAAATTAATTGTAAAGGGTTGGAGTTCTAATGTCGCAGCAACAGTTTTACTAATTTTATCTTTTGTTGGAATTCTTATTCCCGTTACCGGAATTTTATTCTTGTTAGGAAATAAGATAAACAATGCCGCTACAAATTATGAAGAAGTTGTTACAGCTTTAAATAAACAACTTTCCAAATTAGAGTATAAATTAGGTTTTGATTTATCTTCTCAAATTGATGGGGCGGCAATATCATCCAAGCTTTCAGAAGGCTTACAAAGTTTTGCCGGAGGAGCTTTTGATATTGTTATTTCCATCGCTATCATGTATTTCATGCTTTTTTATTTGCTGACCAATCGGGGGAAATTGAAAAAAACATTGTTTGAATATATTCCAATAAGTAATGAAAATTTAAAAGTAATTGGTGAAGAAGTAAATGTGATGGTTCGGTCTAATGCGTTGGGAATTCCTTTGGTGGCATTGGCGCAAGGAATTATTGCCCTTATCGGATTTTTAATTTTCGGAATACCTAATCCTTTTTTCTGGTTTGTGATGGTCGCAGTTGGATCCATGATTCCTTTTGTGGGATCTCTGCTGGGAATTGTTCCGGTGGTTATTTTAGCATTTTCAAATGGAGATTCTTTTCAGGCTTGGGGAATTCTATTGTACGGTTTTATTGTTGTAGGTTCTACCGATAATATCATTCGATTATTTGTGCTAAAAAAATTAGATAATGTGCATCCACTCATCACTTTGGTTGGTGTCATCGTCGGAGTGCCATTATTTGGATTTATCGGACTTATATTTGGTCCCTTATTAGTTTCTTTATTTTTAGTAGTGGTTAAAATATACAAGCAAGAGTTTGGTCAAAATAAAGAGGAAGAAATAGAAGTTTAAGCGCAAATAGTTGTTTTTAAAATAACGTTAATCGTGTGCTAAAGCTTTCTATGGGGAAAATATTTTCTTCATTTTTATGCAAATAAGCTTTTAGAATTCGCTGTATGTCTTTATTATCTTTTTGCGTTTGAATGGCATCGAGATAATCTTCAGTAGTAATTATTTTTGTTGTTTTATCTAGATAACCAAACCCTTTATAAATTCCGTTAAGGATCAATACATAGGCGTATTCGTTTGACATTCTACCGGATTCTTTGATGATGAAATTTTCCGTTTGAAATTGTACAGAGGCAATAGCTTGTAAAACTCTTTTATTATATATTTCGGCACTTTCTTCTTCGCGACAAACACCTTTACAAGCTTTTATTTGGTAGTGAAAACAACTGGAAACATTGGATTGCAAATGACAATATTTCGGACAAAGTTCAAAATCTTCGCATAATTTTTCTAAAAAGCTGCGACATTCGGTCATATTATAAAATTTGATCAAGGGATTAGGAACAAGCTTTAATCGGTTAAAAGCTAAATGCCGAATACCATTTCTATCCTCATAAGAAAATAAACCAATACTTTCTTGAGACCTTCTTTGTGAGCGATTGTATTTTGGAAATATTCTTTTGATTTCAGCTGATTCTACTAATAAAGCGAGCAATTCACTTCCGGTTTCGGTAAATGTAACATTACTCGTTTCGAGGCACATCGTAACTTCTTTTTTAGACTTATCGTAAAAATGGCTTAAAACACGCTGCTTGATATTGTTTGCTTTTCCGACATAAATTATTTCATTTTTTTCATTTTTGAAATAATAAACACCGGTTTTTTCTGAAATTTCGTCAAATATTTTCTTGGGTAATAATGGTGGCAAAGTAGCTTGTCGTGATCTTGGGTGTAAAAAAGAACTAAATACTTGTTGATCTGAGTCTAGCTGTATTAATTTATTTAATAAAATTGTTGTTGCTTCGGCATCTCCTCGAGCTCTATGTCTTCCTTCAATTACAATATTTTGTGAGGCGCATAATGGTCCTAAACTATACGAATTTAATCCTGGAATTAATTTCCGTGACAAGCGAACTGTACAGAGTTTCTTTCGCTTAAAATCAAAGCCTAAACTTTTAAATTCTTGCTGAATGATATTGTAATCAAAGTTTACATTATGGGCTACAAAAATTAAGTCTTCGGTTATGTCATGAATTTCTTTAGCGATCTCATAAAATTTAGGCGCTCGATGCACCATGTTATTTGTGATTCCGGTAAGATTGGTAATAAATGCCGGAATGCTACTTTCAGGGTTTACCAAAGAAGTGAATTCATTTACGACCTTTTCACCATCGTGAATAAAAATAGAAATTTCTGTAATTTTTGAACCTTTATAACCGTTTCCGGTGGTTTCTATATCGACAATGGCGTACATTATTGCAATGATTTTTCTAAGGCTTTTAACTCTACACCCAATTGATTCAACATACCGGCAATACTACTTATATTCAATTCGTGCGCTTCATATTCTTGCGTATTGATGCTACAGGTAAATTCCCACAATTCTAAAATTTCATCTACTGGAACATAATAAGGGTCGTAACGCTTGTTATCAGAAACTAACAATAACATTTCATGCTCGTCAATTTTGTCATACACACGTTTGTAAACGATGCCGTCATTTAAGGTGATAATAATATAAGTTTTGCCATTTTTCACATCGCGAACATCTTCTATAAATCGCGCCACAATATACGAACCGCTTTTTACGGGCAGCATAGAATCCCCTTTTATAGGAAAAGCTCGGTGCTTGCCCATAGGCAAAAAAGGTAATTTGATTCGGTTTAAATGCTCAATATATTCCGGATCTGAATAACCTCTTAAATACCCGGCAGAAGCTTCTACAGGAACCACCTCAATTAAATCTTCATTGGCGCCATCTACCGTAATCGGAAATAAAACACGTCGGTTTCCTATCGCAATAAAGCTCGCATCGTTTGTTTTAGATAAGTCATTTTTAATCAAAATATCAATCGGAACCTTAAAAAATTCCGATAAATCAATCAAAAAATCTATGGGAGGAATTGCCCTATTTTCTTCATAAGAACTTATTCTCGAGCGAGATACTTTTAGCTCTTCGGCAAATTGCTCTTGGGTTAACTTTTTTAATGTGCGAATATGTTTGATGTTATTGGCAAGAAAATTCATAATGCTAAATTAGTGAGCAATAAATGCTAATATTTTGAGCTAATTTAGTAAAAAAAATAATAAGACAAAATTTTTATGAAAAAATGTAACTAAATATGCCTTCTTATTATAGTTTGATATATGGTATATTCGCTCTTATTGCCTTATGTTATAGGAAATTCTGCAAACAGCAATATAAATTAGTACTGCTGACACTTTCTTTTTTCTCTTGTGATATTTTTACCAATTACGCTTCATGAGCCGATTACAAAAACTATTTAGCTCAAAGAATTGGATAATTAAGTTCTGTATTTTCTAATTTTGATATGCATTCAATCACAAGTTTTTATTTTCATAAACTTGCTAGCATTGGCTATTGTAATATTCCAGCAAAAATAAAAACATAATACAATCCAGTCAATATAAAAACAATACCAGCAACTGTTCGCATTACTTTTTCAATTTTCGTAATTCTGTTATAGAATACACCTACTTTTCCTGCTGTAAAGGCTAATAAATAAGTGAAAAGAATTACAGGCAATCCTGTTCCAAATGCAAATATAATAGGTAAATAAAGTCCGTCTGCTGATGCAATTGTCATAGGAATCAACATTCCAAAAAACAATGCTCCACTATAAGGGCAAAATGCCAAAGCAAAAACTACACCTATTAAAAAAGAGCCTAAAAGTCCCTTGTCCATAAATTTTTCGGAAAGTTTTTCTTGAAAATTCAATTTTCCTAAAAAATTAAGCTTGATAATATTTAGCATAATCAGCCCAATAATTATTAATAAAGGGCCTAAATACTTCTCTCCATTCTGATTGAAAAATCGAGCGATATGAAACTTGCTTGCACCAAAATACAATATCAAGCCAATTGCAGTATAACTAAATCCTCTGCCCAAAGAGTATAATAATCCACTTAAAAAAACTTTCCGTTTACTCGAAATGTTTTTAGAAATAAAAGCTGTAGCAGTTATGTTGGTTGCCAAAGGACACGGACTAATGGCTGTCATTAGTCCGAGTATAAATGCCGATAAAATTGGGATATTATAATTCTCTAAAAGCGATTTCAAAAAATCCATTTAGAGCGTTTTTAATTCCGTGTCTATTTTAGCTTTCAGTTCTTTAGAAAAGACTTCTTGGTCATTTCCATTCATAAAGGCAAAATCCGTTAGATTTATTTGGGTTTCTTTTCCGTTTTTAATCACGTTTAAGATTAGGGAAGTTCCAGATGCCTCAAATTTTTCGGCAATTTTCTCGTTTTCCTTTTCATCTACATTGATAACCTGAAACGTAATTTTATCTTCTTTCAATTCCGTTGCAAAATAAGTATTCAACGTGTATTTTGTATTTGCTTCAATTGCATTGCACGTCATACATCGGTGTGTTGAGTGAAAATCCAAAACTTCTATTTTTGAAACTGATTTGTCTGAAGAATTAGTTTTGTTTTTGACTTGACCGTTGCAAGATGTAAGTATTAGACTTATTGCTAAAACTGTGAAAAATTTGATTGTTTTCATTATTATTTGTTTTAATTTATTGATTACAATTTGGTTTGTTTTTATTGAGAATATCTGTTTTGATGTAATCATTTTTCAAAATAGGTTCCCATTTAAAATCGGTAACTTCTGTTACTAAAAAATTTTCTTTTGGATTGATTAAAAGTAATTTTTTAGAAAAATTCTCTTCCATTTTTTTAAGTTTATCTAATTCGCAAGCTGGTAAAGTTCCTGCGTCTGCTTTTTCCCCTAAATCGTTAATAATTTGCGGTTTCACACCTTTATTCATAGTAACTTTTACAGATTTTAAATTATCTATGCGTTGTATGATGTAAAATCCGTTTTCAATAGTATTATCAACATAAAAGGAATTAAATTGATAACGACCACCAGTAATATAAACTGCCGCATCTGTTAAACAAGGCGAACTGTTACTTACAATTCTGGTATTGGTTCTATCCACAATACCATTAGGATAAAGCACACTTAATCCTTCTTTTATTCCTAAAAATCCAACTACCAAACCATCACATAAATGCCCGTGAAATTTTTCTAAATCTTCTAAATTCAATTCGTGTTCTAATCCTAACCTACCTTTCGAAAAATGGGTATCTACCACTTTTATAGTAGGTTCAGCACTCTGTTTTACGACTTCTGTTTTGCTATTGTTTTCCATTTTATTTTCGTTTTTAGGTACTTTGTTGCAAGCTGTAAAAACAATAACAAATGAGAGTGCAAAAATTAAAATCCTCATCCGTTTTTACTTTTTGTTAAAAATTCAATGGTTCCATTTAATTCAGCAACCTTAGCTAATGTGTTGGTAATAGTCCCGAATTTTAGAATGTTTTTATGTAATAGATGTAGTTTTTTTTCATCCATATCCGTTTCAATTTGAAGCGTATAATCAATTTTAGACATAAATGGCGGGCTGTCATTTCTAACACCTGATATGCTTACTTTAGCTTGCGTATAATCGAATTTTAATATCTCGGAAAATCGCTCTACATTTTTTAGCATACAAGCAGCTAAAGAAGTGAGCAAAAGCTCTGCTGGATTTGGAAGATTTTCTTTTCTTCCTGCCGAAGCATCAAAATGAATGGTGCCATTATTTGCTGTTGCATTAGCTTCTCCTCCAGCTTTACTTGTAGCAGTTATTTTGTATTCTAACATAATTTTATTTTAAAATTTATCCATTGCAATTTTCTGTATTGATTTCAAACTCTAAGGTGCTATGTGAAATGTTGTGCTCTTTTAACTCTTTTTTTATTTTTTCTTTAATGCTCGGAATATTTTCTAAATCATCAATTTTAACGTGACACGTTATACCATTTTCGTTGGTACTAATACTCCATATATGGATATGGTGAATTTCTACAACTCCTTTTATTTCTAGCAAATGATTTGTAATTTCATCTTTATCAATATTAGTAGGAACGCCATCGAGAATACCAATGATGCTGTCTTTAAACAAACTCCAAGTAGAAAATAAGATAACACCAGCAACTATTACAGCAACAATGCCATCTACAAAATACCAATTGGTGTATTTAATAATTAAACCAGCAACTACAACACCTAAAGACACCAAAGCATCTGCCATTAAGTGCCAATAAGCCGCTTTTATGTTCAAATCGGCATCTTTTTTATTCCGAAAGAGTAGTGCAGATGTAAAATTAATTACGATACCAATAGCAGCTACGATCATTATTATATTACCACTAATAGGTACAGGATGTAATATATGTTGAACACCTTCCCAAGCAATTGCTCCAATTGCAAAAGCCAATAAAATAGAATTGATAAAAGATGCTAAAACAGAACCTTTTTTAAACCCATAAGTAAAGGTGTTATTTGATTTTACTTTTAATAAACGGAATGCTAAAAAAGCCAATAATAAACCAGAAATATCGCCAATATTATGAACAGCATCAGACAACAAGGCGGTAGAATTTTGTTGCCAGCCATATATTAATTCAACAACGACATAAATGCTATTGAGAACAATACCAATAATAAACGAACGATTAATATCATTTGAAGTTAATGTTGGTTTAGTATGGGTGTGGTTATGCGACATTTTCAATCCTTAAGGTTTGTCTGTGTTTTAGTTTTTTAAATGTTCAAATACAATTTCTGCATTGCCTACAACTCTGGTAGCCTCGGCATAACGTGCAATTTTAAAAGCTTCCAAAATTTTGTCTTTGGAAATATTTTGTATTTTAGCTTTATTCATCATCGCTTCAATACAGGCTTTGCTTCCTGTTGCCAATGCTATTCCTAAGTAGATTAATGTTCTTGTTTCAGCTTCTAAAGCTCCGTTTTGAGGTAAAGCAAACGCACTACTATGAGCGTGTTCTTCTACCAATTCCGGAAAAACTTCTCCTGCTAACTCTATGGCTCTTGGTAGCTTACCATCCATAGCACCTTTCATCATAGAAAGGATTTGTTCTGTTGTTGGTTTTTTTGTTTCCATTATTTTTTGTTTTAAAATATTTATAATATGATGTTAAATATATACCCCGAAATGATAATACATAGTGTTACCACTCCGAAAAAAATTCCAATTAATTTAAAAGTCATTACTTTTTTAAGTAGCATTGCTTCAGGTAATGATAAACCAACAACGCCCATCATAAATGCAATAGCAGTTCCTATAGGAATTCCTTTTGAAACCAATACTTGAACTACTGGTAAAATACCCGATGCATTCATATACATTGGGACTGCCATAATGGTTGCAATAGGAACAGCAAAAAGATTGTCTTTTGCCATATATTTTTCAAAGAAACCATCAGGTATATAGCCGTGCATTAAACCTCCTATTGCGATTCCCACAACTACATATGGTAAAACTCCTTTTAAAATATTTTTAACTTCAATCCAAATAATTGGTAGGCGTTTCATAAACGGAGTTTTTTCAGCTTTAAAAATATCCTCTTCTCTTTGTGCAGTCTCTAATACTTGTTTTACCCAAGGCGTTAAAAAGCGTTCTAATTTAAATCCACTTAAAATTAGTCCTGATACAACACCTAATAGAATTCCACTTAGAATATATATTATTGTAGTTTTGACACCAAAAAGACCCAAGAATAATCCAATGGCAACTTCATTTACTAATGGAGATGTAATTAAAAATGAAAATGTTACACCTAGAGGAATACCTCCTCGAACAAATCCAATAAATAGGGGAACTGATGAACAAGAGCAAAACGGAGTAACAACACCAAATAAGCTTGCCATAAGGTATTCTAAACCATATAATTTATTTCTTGAAAGGTAATTCCTGACTTTATCTATGGGGAAATAACTATTTACTATTCCCATTAAAAAAATAATAACAATTAATAGGAGGGTTATCTTAATTGTGTCATAAATAAAAAAGTTTAAAGCTTCTGCAAGGTGCTGACCTCTGTTTAAATGAAGAGTGTCAAAGACTAACCAATCTGCGATATTCTGAATCCAATCAAACATTCTATTTTTTTAATTGTTGTTGAATTATTTTATCTAATTCGTCAAAAGAAAAATAACCTTCATGTCGGTAGTATTCTTTACCGTTTGCGTCTAAAAATACTTGTGTTGGAATTAAATCAATATGGTATTTTTCTCCATAAGGTTTTCCTTCATCTGTCCAAACGTCATAAAAAATGGTATTTACTTGGGTAGGGTATTTTTCTTCGACCTGTTTAATTACAACTTGCATTTTCTGACAAGGAATACATCTTACAGATCCTAATTCTATAAAAGTTACTTTTATATTGTTATCACTCTTGTAATCTTTTTGAGCGCAAACACTTAGAGATATAAGTAATAAAAGCACACCTAGTTTTAGTGTTTTCATGTTGTTTAGATTAATTAATGATATCTTATAAAATATTTTCTAAACAGAAACCTTTTAACAACAAGAAGATTCTGAACTCGATGGACTACAACATGGCGATGTCGTTTCTTTTATTGTTGGAGCACAACAAGAAGAAGTTACCCTATTGTTAATATAAGACACATCTCCTTTTGTAGGAAACCCTTTTTGCACCCATTTTGTGAGGCCTTTACTCATATTGAACACATTTTGATATCCGTTATTCATTAACAAATAGGCGGTTTTTAAACTTCTTTCGCCTTCACTACACACCATTACAATTTCCTCATTTTTTGGAATTTCCGTAAATCTTTTTTCAAATTCACTGTATGGGATATGCATCAATTTTGGCACATCAAAAGCCAATTGATTTACTTCATAGTTTTCACGTACATCTATAAGTAAAGCTCCATTACTTACTTTATCCAAAGTAGTAGTTGGACAAATTTCTATTACTCTCTCCATGATTTTAATTTTTATTGATTGATTAAGTTTAGTACTTCATCTTTTGACGGTACTCTGCCTTTTACCATTATCTTTTCATCAATAACCAAAACAGGTGTTGAAAGCACATTATATTTCATAATTTCCATAATATCCTCCACCTTTTCAATGGTAGCATTTATATTATTTTCATTTACAACTTCTTGCACTATTGCAGTTGTTTGTTTACATTTTGGACATCCAGTACCTAATATTTTAATAGATTTACTCATGATTTTATTATTTGTTTATCGCCAATAAGCGATATGATTATTAAAAAAATATCAATCGAAAAATTGTTCGAATAATGTCTTGGCAATTTTCCAATTTTCTTGATTGATACAATATTTGATTTTTGGCGGTTTTAATTCTCCTTGAATTAAACCTGCGTTCTTAAGTTCTTTCAGATGTTGAGAAATCGTAGATTGTGCCAATGGTAATATATCAACCAAATCACCAGTAAAACAACATGATTGGCTCTCAAGGTGTTTTAGTATAGCTATGCGAGTAGGATGACCTAAAGCTTTAGCAAATTTTGCTAAAACTTTAGTATTCTCTTTATATTCTATGTTTTCTAAATTTCTTTTCATATTTCCTATCGCAAAAATACGATAGGTATTTGAATTGAAAAATGACTTTTATCACATCTCTATTATTTTTTTGTTGGCTTTTTAACAACAGCTTTTGTTTTCCTGAATTGGTGGGCAAGCGACAGTTCCATATGAGCAATAAACACAACAATCTCCTTCTTTTGGTTTTAAAACCGTTTTGCAATTCTCACATTCGTAGAAAAACTGACAAGCGTATATTGGCATATCTTCTACTTTTTTATGTCCGCAGTTTGGACAAGTAATTTCTGATTTTAATTGAATTTCCATTGGTTTTCTTTTTGGTCGGTTACTTTATAACCTGTTGAGTTAATTGCTTTCTCGATTTCCGTTTGGTTGGTTTTTGTTTTGTCAAATTCAAGGATTGCATTTCCAATTTCGTATGACGCTTTTGAGTGACTCGTCCTGAAATATGGCTACAGGTTAAAATTCATTTTAAGTACCTAATTTACCAAATAAAAACCGAATAGAAAACCCGTGTGAATTTTCGTAAGTAGGCGAGAACTAGCCATTAATTATACACGGTGTTATAGCCTTTTTTTATAATTCTTGATTTCTTTATATCTTCCCTATTGATTCAGTAATTACATCTATTCTTGTTCGAAAATAATACTTCTTTCCGTATTTTTTTTATACATGTTCTTAGGAATAATCTCTCTGTTCGCAGTTGAACAATAGTTTTTACTATTTGGGTTTAGAATATATTCGAGTTGATACTCAATCATTTTTTCAAAAGGAATAAGGAAGCCCTTCGTATCGCATTGTTCTAAGTCACCTTCCTTAAGTAAATTTAAGACAGTATAGACTGACTCAATAGTACTAAGACAAAGAGATTCTGGCTGCTGCTTGATAATAAATTTTGATTTTATTTTATTATCAAAACTCACTCTTTTTAGTTTTTGCAAGTTCTTACTTAGTTTAAGTATTTTACGGGCGCAGGGCCATGTGCCATCGAGAAGGAAGATGTGTGGATTATTACCTATAAAAGAATTTATTTCTGAACTTTTCCTTATCGATAAGTTGAAATTATCTTTTCCCGGATAAAGTAAGAAAGAACAACTTTTTTCTTTAGTCAGTATTTCATTTACACGATTATTATTGGTGAAATCTACACCAACTATAATTTCTGAATTTTCAAGTTGAAGATTAGTCATATGTCCCGTTCCGTTTCTTTCTTTTTTGTACTCCTTCGGGTGCATAAGAATAATAAAACGAGTCTTAGTCTGTAAAGGACTAATGTGTTTACAAATACATGTACTTGAAGGCCTCATGCATTTGTAACATTTGATTCTTGGATTTTTTATTTCTACTTGCAAGGTGAATATCTTTTTATTTTTCTAATTGGTCATAAC